>DAOUCP010000055.1:0-57940 GCA_034432155.1 Anaerolineae bacterium | reverse complement strand
TCGACGACGAGTGGCAGCTCGACCGACGGTACTTCAGCCACGAGTCGATGGCGCTGCTGGATCCGACCGCAACTGAGCTTCTTGAAGCCTCCGCGCCGTTCACCTTGGCGCCCAGCCGCTAACCGCATACCCGGAGGGGAGCACACTCGCTTTTACACCAGCTTGACAGACACGGCCCAGCGTGGTGAGATGGACGGCGCCCACGGATGGCCTGTACCACATTTCGGCCGCGTTTAAGAGCCTCCGGTTTTGCGGAGCACCCACAACGACCGATGTCCATATTCTTGTCGGCCAGACTTCGGTGTACGACTCCGTCATCAACGATTACTGGGCTTCTGGGGAAAAAGCTTCTCGACAACTGCTCGTTTGGAACATGGCGATAAGGTTGATTTTGTCGTAGGTTGCGGTGACAATCACCACTACTGCTGTGACAGCACGGGTCTGAAGGCGACGGTCACTCGGCTTGTGGAAGACGCCGACGGCGACGGCGTGGCAGATCTAACGGACAACTGCCCGGCTGTTGCCAACCCCGATCAAGCGGATCTCGATGGCGATGGGCAGGGCGATGCCTGCGACCTCGATGACGACGGCGACGGGATCAACGACGAGGCTGACAATTGCCCGGGTGTGGCGAATGCAAGCCAGACCGACTTGGATGACGACGGCCAAGGTGATGCCTGCGACCCGGACGACGGCGGCGACGGTCTGTCGGACGAGGCCGATGCCTGTCCACTCGAGAACGCGAGCGGTTCAGACGCCAACGTTGACGGCTGCGTGGACCGCATCGAGGACTTGACAGCGGTGATCCACAGGCTTGGGCTGCCCGCCGACGTTGAGGCGGACCTGCTCGATTCGGCGATCGCGGCAGCAGCTTCGATCATTCGGGGACAGTACAAGCCAGCGGCCAGCTCGGGGCCTTGATCAACAAGACCGAGGCCCAGAGGGGCAAGGCGATTCCGGCCAGCGAAGCCGACATGCTGATCGCGTTCGTGGAGAACGTGCGCGCCAGACTGCCGTGACGGCGTCCGGCCCCGCCCGCATAGCCACTACACAGGACAGGTCAGGGCCAGACAGCCCTCGCCAGCCGAGTGCCGAAGGGCACGCAAGCCCGGTGCGGCTGCCGCGCAGCGAGCCCGCGGCGGATGCAGCCCACCGGACAGTGAGCCCGCGGCGGATGCAGCCCACCGGACAGCGAGCCCGCCGCGGGGCTCCCGCCGAGCGCTGGCCCGCGAGCCGATCCCGTGCCGCCGACAGCGGCCTTAAGGAAGTGTCTAGACGCGTAGACAGTTCCTTAAAGACCCGAGCGCCGTCGCCGGTTATGGGGCAGCGACGATCGCGTCCGGCACCGTATGCCCGGCCGGCGAGGGGCGCAAGCGGTCTCGCATACCTGGCGCGGAGCTCCCGCCGAGCGCTGGTTCGCGAGCCGATCCCGTGCCACCGACGGCGGCCTTAAGGAAGTGTCTAGACGCGTAGACAGTTCCTTGAAGACCCGAGCGCCGTCGCCGTGGCAGCGGATCGGGGGACTGGAGCCAGGGGCAAACCAGCAGGTGAGGGGATGTGCGGCGTGGCTGGCGCCCGCCGGCACTGGCGCAACGTTCGAGTGGATGCCTCGCGTGTAGAGCTCGGCCCGAAAGCCTTTCGCCGTGCCGGCCCGCAGCCTGCGCCGCTCCGCCACGAACGCGCGGTACTTCTCCCGCCTCCCGAGCTTGCGGTCCCTCGGGATCCACCGGCTTGTCAAGGTTCTCGGCTGCCGCAGCGCAGCCTCGGGGCAGGAGTTCACGGGGGCGTCATTGGTAGATGGCTGCAAGAGCCGCCCACGCAGCAGCCACGGGAGGGCAAGTGGCCCCTGCACACATCGCGCCGAAGCTGTCTGGCTGCGGCAATGCACCAGGGGCATCGCCCCCACGCGACCGCGCACCGAAGGGCACTGCCTCGGCGCGACCGTGCACGAAGGGCACTGCCTCGGCGCGACCGTGCACCGAAGGGCACTGTCCTCGCGCGGCCATGCCTCCGGAAGGCATCGCCCCCCGCGGCAGGGCCGGGGACCCGATGGTCTCCGGCGTTGCATTAAGCCGGCGCGAACGGGGTCGACCCGCCGCCCTGAGTTTGCTCAACGCTTTGAGCAAGAATAGTCATCAAGCTGAGTGAAGTGTTCCCGGCCTACCGCCGCCCCTATGCCGCCGTGCGCGCCCGTCGCCTAGCGGAACCGCGGCGGCTCATTCGGGTGATAGCTGGGTCCAGACAACCGGCAAGACGACGCTGGTGCAGCAGGTGATCGACGAGACGCAAGTACCGGTCGTTTTCCCCAGCGCAGATGAGCCCACCCTGCGTGGGCCGGGGTGGACCGCGCAGCAGTGGAAGGCGGGCGTCTTGCGCTCGGTCCTGGAGGCGCGCTCCTCATCCTGGACAAGGCCCAGAAGGCCACGGGTTGGGCAGAGTCGGTCAAGCGGCTATGGAATGAGGACACGCGCCAGAAGCGCCCGCTCACGGTGGTGCTGCGCGGATCCGCGCCGCTCCTCGTCCAGCACGGCCTGTTGGAGAGCCTCGCCGGCCGCTTCGAGATGCCGCCGCCCGAGCGCCGCATCTGGCCGCTGGCCATGGCGGGCAGGGCGCTGTCGGCCGCTCAGCACACTAGGAAGTTCTGGCCGAGCAAGAGCGTGCCCGCGAGGCCCGGTCCGGCATGTCCGATCTCGATCCCGTATTGGTCAATGGCGCCAAGACCGACTTGGCCGTTGGTCCGCGGCGACTGGGGCGCGGGCTCGAGCCCGCGCAAGTCAAAGTGCAGGGCTCCGTGACCTGCGGCGCCTAGCGGTGCCACCGCCTGCCAAACCTCGCCACTGACCTCACGGAACCGGAAGACGACCGGCCCGCGAAGCTCGCCGTCGATGGCCGCGAAGAAGGTCACTCCGCCCCATCCCCGCCAATCCACTGGCGGATCGAGGTCGCGGACAAAGCCCACATAATCGTCCGGAGCGGGCGAAGCGACGCGGTAGCGGATCGACAGCGCAGTAGTCCCTTCCGGGCCAGTGATGGAAGGAGCATCCGTGAACGCGAGCCGAATGTCGTTGGCGGGGTTCCCCAGGACAATGCGCACCGCCGAGGTGAAGGCATCGATGTCGGCATATCTCGACCAGGACTCAACCGGCTCGACGTTCCCAGACCAGGCGGAGGGCGAGACGACCTGTCGTTCGTACACGTTGACCGCCACCGGAAAGCCGATGACGAACCCAGCGGCAGCCACAACCAGCCAGAGTCCCAGCCGCGCTCGAGGCCGGCGCTGCGGAGAAGGTGCCGGCACCGGTTCCGCGACGGACTCCAGCGGCCGCGCTACGGCGCTCTCCGGTGCCAGCCTCCAACCCACTCGCTGCCCGGCGACGACCATCGCGCCCAGCAGTGCCGCCCAGAGGAAGCCGTTGGTTGTCGCAGCCACGAGGCCAGCAACGCTCACTTGCACAGCGATTGCCGGCTCCATCATGCCAGGCCCGGAGGGCAGGCCTCGTTTGGGAGCATTGCGCATGTAGAGCACATCCTCGAAAAAGGAAGCCTGGTAGGTGGCCAGGCGGAGCAGCCCTGGAGGACACGCCGTCGCCCCCGACCACCAGCAAACCAGGGGCGCCGTGCTCACGAGAACGCAGAGCAAAGACGCGAGTGCCCAGGCTTTGCGCGCTGACCGGCTCATGCTCGGCAGCACGGTGAGCGCCCAAGCCCACAGAAGCGAGCAGACGGCAAGGGCAAGCAATCCGACCACCACGCCGGCAACACTCACGGGCTCCAAGCCGGTGCCACGGAACAGAACGGAAACCAGCAGCGTGGCCGGCCAGGTGGTGGCGATGCCCAGCAGCACGGCGAAGAGAAGCCAGCCTGGAACGCTGCGCTGCATCGCCCAGGCGAGGGCACCGAGCAGGAAGAAGAACGTCGCCAGGCCGAGCAACTTCCGGCGGGAACCCGGTGGATTCGACATCGGCCGGAATGTTATCGCCCAGACGTCTGGAAGACAACGCCGTCCTCCCCACAGGGCACGCTCCTTCGTGCCTCAGGCAGCCGGGCTTCCGTATGGGGCGCGTTCGCCGGCCGCGCCAGTTGTCGAGCATCTGGCCGCCTGGCCGGCGTGCCGAGTCAAGATGGCGACGCCAATGTGACGTGCGAGCGGCCGCCTACCGGACGTGCCAGTAGCTGCCGACCGCGCCCGGCAGCGCGCGGGCTTCCGCCGGTCCCCAGGAGCCTGCCGGATACTCATGGACCGGCGAATCCTCGGGTGGGTCCAGGAAGTCGGCGCACAGCCGCCATGCCGATTCGACCTCGTCGGCCCGCACGAAGAGCGTCTGGTCGCCCTCCAGAACGTCCAACAGCAGCGCCTCGTAGGCGTCGGGCAGCGGTCCAAACACGTCCTGGTAGCCAAAGTGCAACTGCTGCGTCTGGGTCCGAAACGGCGTGCCCGGTGCCTTCACCTGGAACTGCAGGTCGAAGCCTTCCTCAGGCTGCAGGGTTAGAAACAGCACGTTGCGCCGGATGGCGCACTCGTCGTACGGAGTGAAGATGTACACCGGCGCCCGCTTGAAGACCACCGCCACCTGGGTAATCTGGCGAGCCAGGCGCTTGCCAGTGCGCAGGAAGAACGGCACCCCTTGCCAGCGCCAGTTGTCGACAGCCAGCCGCAGCGCCACGTACGTCGGCGTCCGCGAATCGGGCCGCACGCCCGGCTCTTGCCGATAGCCAGCAACTACCTGCCCATCCACCTGGCCTACCGAGTACTGGCCAAACACCACGTCCTGGATGCCGATGGGCCCGATGGCGCTCATCACCTTGACCTTCTCGTGACGTATGGCGCGAGCATCGAAGGCGCTCGGCACCTCCATCGCCAGCAGCGCCAAGAGCTGCAGCAGGTGGTTCTGCACCATGTCGCGCACGACGCCCGCCGACTCGTAGTAACTTGCCCGACGACCTATGCCCAGCGTCTCGGCGACAGTAATCTCTACGCTCTCCACTCGATCCCGGTTCCACAGCGACTCGAAAATGGGGTTGGCGAAGCGGAAAACCAACAGGTTCTGGACGGTCTCCTTGCCCAGGTAGTGATCGATGCGATACACCTGCTCCTCGGTATAGTAGTGCTGCATCAGCTCATTGAGCTGGGACGCGGAACGCAGATCGCGACCGAAGGGCTTCTCGATCACAACGCGCGTCCAGCCGCGACTGCGGGCCAGTCCAGCCTGCCCCAAACCCTCGATCGCGGTCGACAGGGCCGTCGGCGGCAGCGCCAGGTAGAAGAGGCGGTTGCCGGGCAGCGCGTGCTCGCTCTCAAGGCTGGCCAGTCGCCCAGCGAGCGCCGCATAGTCCTCCGCTACCGCCTCACCGACGGTCTGAATGGCCAGCGGGACCTTCTCGAGGAAATGGCTGGCTGCGGCCGCCGACATGCCGGCCTCCGCGAGCGCTTCCGCCATGGCCTTGCGGGCGCAGGCTGCGTCCAGCGCCTGATCGCGCGAAGTGCCCACGAGCACGCTGCCGCGTGGCCAGTCGCCTCGATCGAACAGCCGCACCAGCGCCGGCAGCAGCTTGCGGCGCGTCAAGTCGCCAGTGATGCCCATGATCACAAGCAGATGTGGTTCGGCCGCCATCGTCATTCCTAGCGGTGCTGGTTCCGCAAATGCGACTCACCGCTCAGACCAGTATACTGTAGTCGAGGGATCATGGGACTCGAGATTGGCATTGTCGGGCTACCCAACGCCGGGAAGTCGACCCTCTTCAACGCCCTCACTCGGGCGGGTGCGGCGGTGGCGAGCTATCCCTTTACGACCATTGAACCCAACGTCGGCGTGGTGCCAGTGGCCGATCCGCGGTTGGAGGCGATCGCTGCCTTGGTGCAGCCCGAGCAGGTCATCCCGACCACCGCCCGCTTCGTGGACATTGCCGGCCTGGTGAAGGGCGCCCATCGCGGGGAGGGTCTGGGCAACCAGTTCCTGGGCCACATTCGGAATGTCGACGCTGTGCTGGTGGTGCTTCGTTGCTTCGAGGCCGCCGACATCCCGCACGTCGCCAATCAGCTCGATCCGGTGGCCGACCTTGAGACGCTGGATACGGAGCTCGTGCTCGCCGACTTGGCCACGGTAGACCGGCGGTTGGAGAAGACACGGCCAGCGGCTCGTGCCCACCCCCGCGAGCACGCCCATGAGCTGGAGGCTTTAGAGCGACTGCGTGACCATCTCAACCGTGGCCAGCCAGCGCGCCACTCGGCTTTGCCGGAAGCCGACCGGGATCTGGCCGAAGAGCTTGGGTTGCTAACGGCCAAGCCATGCGCTTACGTCGCCAACGTCGCGGAGACCGATCTGCCGGATGGTGGCGCCCTGGTCTCGCGCTTGGCCCAGCGTGCCCAGAGCGATGGCGTGCCCCTGGTGACGGTATGTGCTCGCTTGGAGATGGAGCTCCTCGAGCTGTCCCCCGAGGAGGCGAACGCCTATCGGGCCGAGCTGGGACTGACGGAGCATGGGCTGCAGCGGGTGGTGCAGGTAGGCTACGACCTGCTGGACCTTATCACCTTCTTCACCACCGCCGGCGGCATCGTTCAGGCCTGGACGGTTCACCGCGGCACCCCTGCTCCCGTCGCCGCGGGCAAGATCCACACCGACATGGAGCGGGGCTTCATCCGCGCGGAGGTCATCCACTACGAGGATCTCCTGGCCGACGGCTCGCTGGCCCACGTGCGCGAGCACGGCCACCTGCGACTCGAGGGGCGCGACTATCTCATCCAGGACGGCGACGTCGTGCAGTTCCGCTTCGCCGTGTAGTTCCCCACCGCCAGCCTCCGTCCGCCATCGGGCGGCCGTGGGGTCGCCCCGCACGCCCGGCCGGTTCGAGCCGGGCCAGGCGCAGTGTCAGTCCCGTTGCACCCGGTACGTGGTGCGCAGCGCCTCCGGTTCTGTCGGCTTCGTCGGGGAGGCGGGACGGGCCATGCCCAAGAACAGGCGCAGGGCAAGCCACAGCACGAGGACGTCGTCCACTTGTCCGATGATCGGTACATCGGCCACCAGGTCCACCGGCGACAACAGGTAGACCAGGGCTGCCAGCGGGATGAGCTTGGGCAGGCGCGGCACCGCCGGATCCTGCAGCAGCCGCCATGCTAGCCGCGCCTGTCGGATCAGCTCCACCATGGCTGACCACTTGGCGCCGCCCGAACCTTGTAGCTCCTGGCTCACGCTTTCACCTCCCCGTCGCCGATGGCCGGCCTGCCGGCGCCGTCCTGGCCGGACCGCCGGTTGCCGTGCCTCCCGGCGGGCCACTGGTGCCCGTGCCCGTAGGCGGACCGCTGGTTCCGGCGCCTGCCCGCGGGCGGGTGGTCTGACCAGTAGGCGGGCCGCTGGTGCCGATGCCTGCCGCCGGCTTCAGCGTGCTCGTCACCGTGCCCGTCATGGTAACCGTCACCGTCGCCGTGACCGTGGTCGTGACGGCAAGCGTCGCCGTCTCAGGCAAGGGCAAGACAAGCGTGCCCGGGACAGGACCCACCGACGGCGGCGCCCGAACGACGTCGCGGAAGCTGTCGAAGCCCATCGGACTGGGCAAGTAGTTGTCAACGCGCTCGGAAACGAGCACCAGCGGCCGGGTGTACACCAGGAAGACACGCGCCTCATCAGCCGCCACTGTGGAGGCTGCGGCGCGGTAGATTTCCTCCCGCTGGGCGGTCTGGATACTTCGTTGGGCGCGCAAGAGCGCGGCAGCGAGCTCCGACCGGTGGTACTGACCCTCCGCTGCGAGGCGGCCCGCGCCGAAGTGCCAGAACCAGATACTGTCCGGATCGGCCGATTGCGCTTCCCATCCCGTGAGCCAGGCGGTGAACCGGCCACGGTCGCGGTCCATCAGGAACTGCCGCATGTTCTCGCTCTTGACCGCAGTCTGGATGCCGACCTGGCGCAGCATCTCGGCCAGGGCTTCCGCGGTGGCCAGTGGATCGGGCAGGTAGCCACGCGGTGTATTGGCCACCCAGATGTTCAGCTTCAAGCTGTCTGCTCCGGCCTCCGCCAAGAGCCGCCGTGCCTGCTCCGGGTCGAACGGAGCTGGGCGAATGGTCGGTTCGTAGCCCAGGAAGCCTGGCGGCAGCAACTGGCCACTCGGCAGCGCCGCCATCCCAAAGTGCTCCCGGGCCAGACGCTCACGATCGATGGCCAGTGAGATGGCGCGCCGCACGCGCACGTCGCCGAGCGGTTCGCGGCTCTGGTTGAGCATCAGCCAGGCGTTGGCCCGCGGCGGACGGGGCATGAACGTGGCACCACTCACCAGGGTGCCGGACACCACCTCGGTTGGCCCGAACTCGGCGCCCTGGACTTCGCCAGCAGCGACCACCTGGAGGCGGCGTGCCACATCGCTCACGGTGACGAAGCACAACGCCGGCACGGCCGGTGGCCCAGCCCAATGCCCCGCGTCGGCGGTAAGGACCACCACCCCTTCCGGCGACCAGCTCCCCGCGCGGAAGGGGCCGCTGCCGACGGGGAGATGATCGCCATCGCTTCCGTAGTCCTCCCCTTGGGCGAGCACCGCAGTCGGACTGGCGATACTGAAGGGCACCATGGCCAGGTGATACGGCAGGGGCGCGAACGGTGCGTGCAGGCTGATGCGCACCGTGCGTCGGTCGAGCGCCTCGACGCCGGCGACCAGGTTAATGGCGCGCCCTTGCCCATCCGTCTCACCCACAAAGCCGCCGAAGTAGTCGCGCCAGGCGCGGAACTCGCCCTTGTGGGCCACGTGCTTGGGATCCATCCAGCGCTGGAAGTTCCATACCACCGCCGCAGCATCCAGCGGCGTGCCGTCGTGAAAGCGCAGCCCTTCGCGCAGGAGAAAGGTAAACACCCGACCATCGGGATTGGAAGTCCAGGTCTCGGCCAGTCCCGGCGCGAGCTCCGCCGTGCCGGGGCGGAAGTGGACCAGTCGATCATAGATCTGCGCACCCACCTGCGCCGCCGCCGGATCGTCGCGCATGCGCGCCGGATCGAGCGTCGCCGGGCGGCTGGGGATGGCCCAGACCAGTGCCTGCGGGTCGAGGGGTGGCGCGGTGGGTGGGCCCGCGAACGTGGCTGGCGCAACTGCGGGGCGGGTCGTGGTCGCGCAACCCGTGAGCGGGCCGCCCGCCAGGACGACGACGGCGCCCACGATGGCCCATGCCCGTCGGCGGAAGCTTGCCTCCGCCATCATGGCCCATGCCCGTCGGCGCGCGCCACCGGCCGCGACAGCGGATCGCAACTGCGGCGACGCGTCCGCCGTGCGGTCGAGAGCCGGCGCCCACCCCCGTCCCCTCACGTCCTCGTCCGCCACGGCGGATCCCAACTGTGCCGACGCGTCCGCCGTGCGGTCGAGAGCCGGCGCCGAATGGAGCCGCATGTTGCAGGCCCCCACGCGATGCGTGCGGCGGGAATGGCGCTGGCTGGCAGACATGGCGTCAAGAGGCAGAGTATAGCATCGCCGATCTGCTATACTTGGAGCCGTGGCGCGACCGTTTACACCGCGCGACTCCTTCGGGCTCCGGTCGTTACAGGTCATCGGCACGTCGCTCGAGCTCGAGACCGCCGTGCTCACCAACGAGTCTCCGCTGCGGCAGGCTCTCGCAGCCTGCTTGCCCTTCGCCAACGGAGGCGTGGAGACGCTCGTCGAGGTCGATTCCCCATCCTCGGAGGTAGCCGGATTTGTTCAGCTGCGCCGGCGACGGGACGAACGAGAGGCCGATCTCTTGTTCGTAGCACCCGGCCTGGAGCATCGGGCAGGCGCAGCGAGACTGTGGCTGCGGCTGATCGACGCTGCTTGCGGTTGGCTTGGCGAGCGGGGTTGCCAGCGGCTCTATGTGCGCATCGGACAAGACGATCGCGAAGCGCTGCCGCTGTTGCGCCAACTGGGCTTCGTAGTGCACGCCAGTGACACTGTCTTCCGGCGACCAGCCGGGGCGCCGCCGCCCGCTGCCGTCAGCCAGCCGACGGCAGTGCGCGATTGGCAGCGCGACGACGAAGCGGTCGCCGCGCTCGCCCAGCAGGCCATGACCTCGGCCGAGCGCGCGCGCGACGGGTGCGCCACCGATCCCTGGGACGCCTACCCCTTGGGCGGTCGCGCACCGGGCGCGACGATGGGCCGAGTGTGGCTGGATGAGCAAGGCCGGGTGATAGGTGCTTGGCGGATCCTTGCTGGCCGATCGGGCAACTGGCTGTGCGCCCTGGCAGCAACACACACGGACGCGGCCGCGCTGTTGGGCCACGCCCTGGCGGAGAGCGCCGCCGCCGATTGGCTTGCCCGTGGGCCACTGTACGCCGTGGCACGTGGCCAGGAGGCAGCCCTCAACCTGGCTCTGCGCGAGACCGGCTTCGAGCCACTGATCAGTCGCTTCTGGCTGGTTCGCCACACCATGGTGCGGGTAGGTCTGCCTGTGGTCCGTCGCTCGGCCTGGCAAGCGGCGGGCCTCGAGCCCGCTCCGGGCACCTCCTATCATGGCAGCGGCTAGTCGTTCCCGACCACGGCTCCCCGTCCGCCTGCCGCGACGGGCAGCGCTACGGATCTCACCATGACCACGGACGAAATGACCCGCCTGGAATCGCAAGCCGCCGCGGTGCGCCCGGATTTGCCGCCGGACACAACCTGGGACGAGATCGAGCTCCTTATCGGCGTGCTGCCGGATGAACTGCAGGACCGCGTTCGTGAGATCGCCCGCCGCGACGATCTCATCGAGATCGTCCTCGATCTGGGTCGCAACCCCCAGATTCACACCGCCCACTCGACGACGCTGTTCGACGATCTGGAGACCACCGAGGCGCATATCCAGGCCGTGGTAGCTCGCATCGGTGATTTCGGCGAGGACAACCGCGCCGGCATCGAGCGGACGCTGCATCGCATTTCGGCGATCCGCAATCGCAAGGGGCGGATTCTCGGTCTCACCCTCCGCGTCGGGCGGGCTATCTATGGCACCATCGACATCGTGCGCGACGTGATGGACTCGGGTAAGAGCGTGCTCCTCTTGGGCCGACCGGGCGTCGGCAAGACGACATTACTCCGTGAGACAGCGCGGGTCCTGGCGGAGCGCAAGCGCGTGGTGATCGTGGACACGTCCAACGAGATCGCCGGCGACGGGGACATCCCGCACCCCGCCATCGGCCAGGCGCGCCGCATGCAAGTGCGCACGCCGGATCTGCAGCACGAGGTGATGATCGAGGCGGTCGAAAACCACAGCCCCGAGGTGGTGGTGATCGACGAGATCGGTCGCGCCCTGGAGGCCATGGCCGCCCGCACCATCGCGGAGCGCGGGGTGCAGTTGATTGGCACCGCCCACGGCCATGCGCTGGAGAATCTGCTGCAGAATCCGACGCTCTCTGACCTGGTGGGCGGCGTCGAGGCGGTCACCCTCTCGGACGAAGAGGCTAGGCGCCGCGGCACACAGAAGACAGTGCTCGAGCGCCGGGCGCCGCCAACCTTCGACGTGCTGATCGAGATCCAGGATTTTGGCCGGCTGGCGGTCCATCCGGATGTCGCCACGGCCGTGGACAGCCTGCTCCGTGGGCGACCGCCGGTGCCGGAGCTCCGCTACATTGGGCCGGACGGCAAACTGGTGATTGAAGAGGGCGAAGCCCCACCGGCTGGCCTAGCCCAGACAGCCCGATCGTGGCGCCGGAGCACGCCGGCGCCTCCCGAAGCCACTCCGCCGCCCGGCGAGGGCACGCCAATGCGTCGGCGCCGCATTCTGCCGTACGGGGTGAGCCAGAATCGCCTGCGGCAATCGGCCAAGGCGCTCAACCTGCCGATGATCCTCACCGACGAGTTGGTCGAGGCGGACGCCGTCATCACGGTCAAAGGGTACTACCGCAAGCGACCGGCAGTCCTTGCCGACGCCGAGGCCCGGCGGATTCCAATCTACGTGTTGCGATCGAACACCTACCTGCAGATCGAGTACGCCCTGGCCGACATCTTCGGCATCCCTGCCAGGCCCGAGATGGCTGAGGATGTGGGCCGTGAGACCGAACAAGCGATTCGCGACATCCTGAGTGGCACCCGCGACATGGTCGAACTGGGACCTCAGACGGCTGCCATCCGCCGCTGGCAACACGACATGGCCCGTCAGGCCGATCTGTTGTCGCTGTCTCGGGGACGAGAGCCCTTCCGCCGCGTCCGCATCTTCCGCAACGATTCCGCTGCCCGCTAGACACGATCGCCAGGAGCCGATGGCTAGAGCGCCGACAGCGATCTTCATCACCCTGGAAGGTCCCGAGGGTGGCGGCAAGAGCACGCAGGCGGCTATCCTGGCGGATCGACTGCGCGCCCTCGGCTACCCCGTGGTGCTGACTCACGAGCCGGGCGGCACTGCCCTGGGCGAGCACATTCGCGAGCTGCTCTTGGCTCTCGATGGTCAACCCTTGTCCGCGGCCACTGAGGCGTTCCTCATCTGCGCGGCCCGGTCGACCCACGTGGCCGAGGTCATTCGACCGAGCCTGGCGGCCGGCCAGATCGTCATCTGCGACCGGTTCACTGACGCCACCCTGGCCTACCAGGGCTATGGCGGCCGGCTGCCGATTGCCCTCTTGGCCGAGATGAACGCCTGTGCCACCGGCGACCTGACGCCCGACTTGACCCTGCTCCTCGATCTACCGGTGGAGATCGGGCTGGCACGCCGTCGCCAGGACAAGGCGGAGTGGACGCGCTTCGACGACGCCAATCTGGCATTTCACCGCCGCGTGCGCCGCGGCTACCTCGCGCTGGCGCGGCGCGAGCCCGAGCGGTGGCAACGAATCGACGCCCAGGCGGGCCCCGACGATGTGGCTGCGGCCATCTGGCGAGTCGTGGCACCTCGTCTGCCCCAGCCACCTCCGGCCCGGAGGGTCGAACGGTGACCGGCCGCTGCACCGCCAGCCTCCCGAGCGGGCTCACCGGGCAGGGACCTCGCCGGCGTCCCGATGGCAGCACGAGGACCTAATGCCCGCCCCTGAACCGTCTCCTCGGCCGTCGTCCACCGATGCGCGTGTCGCCGCGGTCATGGCCCGCGCCCTCCATCCGCCTCCCCTGCTGCTGGTCATCTCCGGACCATCGGGCGTGGGCAAGGACTCGGTCGTTCAGTCCTTGCTGGCGCGGCCACTCGCCATTCAGTTCATTGTGACCGCCACCACCCGACGGCCCCGGCCCGGCGAGGTGCCTGGCAAGGACTACGTATTCCTATCGGCGAGTGAGTTCGAACAGTGGAAGGAAGCGGGGGAGTTCCTCGAGCACGCCTATGTGTACGGCGAGCACAAGGGCATCCCCAAGGCACACCTGCGCCAGGCACTGGCGCGCGGTCAAGACGCGCTGCTGCGCATCGACGTGCAGGGGGCGGCAACGCTGCGACGCTTGGTCCCTCAGGCGGTGCAGATCCTCTTGGTGGCCGAGTCGCTGGCCGAGCTGGAACGCCGACTTCGCGAGCGGTGCAGCGAACCGGAATCCGTCCTGGCCGCTCGTCTGGCAACCGCCTGTCGCGAGATGGCGCAAGCGGACGAGTTCGACTACGTGGTGGCCAACCGCCAGGGTCAACTCGAGGCCACCGTCGACATCATCCAGGCCATCCTGCTCGCCGAGCGCCATCGGTCAGGGCGCGAGCCTCTCGAGATTTGATGGCCGAGTCCACGCCACGTGGGGCCGCGCTGCCTGCCGAGTCCACGCCACGTGAGTCCGCGCCGCCTGCCGAGTCCACGCCAACTGAGGCCAAGCCGCGAGTGGCCGCGCTGCCCGCCGAGCTGTACGCGGACGTGGCTGTTCGACTGCCGCTGCGGGCTTACGGCGGCCGTGTGCCGCCCGGACCCACCGTCGATCGCGGCACCTTCACCTACCGGCTGCCCGAGGCTCTGGCTGCCACGGCCGCTCCTGGCCAAATCGTCGAGGTGCCGTTCGGCCGTCGCCGCCTGGAAGGCGTGATCGTCCAGCTCAGGCCCGACTCGCCTCTGGAGCGGACACTCGAGGTCCTTCGCATCGTCGACGAACGACCGGCCATGGCCGCCGAAGCGCCCAGGCTGGCGCGCTGGATGAGCGAGTACTATCTGGTGCCCTTTGGACCTTGCCTCCACGCCATGCTCGCACCGCAAGCGGTGGCCACCATCGAGACGGCCTATCGCCGCACGCGCCAGCCGGTGGCCGACCTGGGGCTGTCGCCGACCGAGCTGGCGGTCCTCGGCGTGTTCAGCCATCGCCGACGACTCACCTTGCCGCACGTGCGGGCCCGCTTGCCGGGCGTCGATCCTCGGCCAGCGCTGGAGCGGCTCATCGCTCTGGGTCTTCTGGCCACGGCCACCCAACGCAGTCCAGGCACGCGGCGGCCCAAGGCTGTGCGGTATGCTCGACTGGCCAGTGATCCGCCGCTCGACGCCCCAGAGGCGGCTTTCCTGCGGCGCAGCACACGAGCGCGAGCGGTCATCGATCACCTGCGCCAAGCTGGGGCGAGTATCTCGCTGCCGGAACTGCGCGCCGCCACGCGCGCCACCCCCGCGCTTCTCGAGCGCCTGGAAAAGGCGGGGATCCTCGTGCTCGAGGAGCGTGCACCCCAACTCGAGCCGCAACCGAGACCGCCGCCCGCCCTCCAGGCCGCTCGCGGTCCCCAGCTGTCGCCCGACCAGGCACGGGCCTGGGACGCGATCCGCTCGGCGCTCCACGAACGCCCGTCCCACCCGAGTCGGCGGACAATCCTATTGCACGGTGTGACAGGCAGCGGGAAGACCGAGCTGTACCTGCGCGCCATTGGATACGAGCTGGAGCAAGGGCGGCAGGTGATCGTGTTGGTGCCGGAAATCGCCCTGACGCCGCAGGCCATCCAGCGCTTCACCGCCCGCTTCGGTGACCGCGTCGGCGTTTGGCACTCGGCCTTGCCAGCCAGTGAGCGTCACGACACGTGGCGGCAAGCCCAGCGCGGCGGCTACGACGTCATCATCGGCTCGCGCTCGGCGGTCTTCGTCCCATTGCCCAGGCTGGGCCTGATCGTCATCGACGAGGAGCATTCCGACAGCTACAAGCAGCCTACCGTGCCGCGCTACCATGCCCGCGAGGTGGCCCTGGAGCGCGCCGCCCTTGTCTGCGCCTGCGTCATCCTCGGCACCGCGACGCCGTCGATGGAGAGCTACTGGGCCGCCCAGCACGGTAGGATGCAGCTCCTGGAGCTGCCGCGGCGTATCGCCGTGGCCGCCGAAGGCCCGAATTCGCCGGACGGCGCCAGCGGCGAGCCGCGAGCGTGGTGGGCACCTCTGCCCCAGGTCGAGATCGTTGACATGCGATCCGAATTGCGCGCCGGCAACACCTCCCTGTTCAGCCGCAGCCTCCAGGGAGCCCTGCAAGAAGTCCTGGCGCGCGGCGAGCAGGCCATCCTGTTCCTGAACCGGCGCGGTACCGCGACCTTCGTTCTCTGCCGGGACTGCGGGCACGTACAGAGTTGCCCGCGTTGCCGATTGCCCCTCACCTTCCACACCGCTGGCGGCGACCTGGTGTGTCATCACTGCAACCACCGCGAGGTGCCGCCGATGCTGTGCCCAGCGTGCGGGCTGACACGGATCCGCTACTTCGGCGCCGGCACCGAGAAAGTCGTCCAGGCCGTGAGCGAGCTCTTCCCCGGCGCTCGGGTCTTGCGTTGGGATGCCGACACCACTGCGCAGCGCGGCGCCCACGAACGACTGCTCGCCGCCTTCGCCAGTGGCCAGGCCGACATCCTGATCGGGACCCAGATGATTGCCAAGGGCCTGGACCTGCCCCGGGTCACCCTGGTGGGCATCGTGGCTGCCGATACGTCACTCCATCTGCCTGACTTCCGTTCCGGCGAACGGACCTTCCAGCTGCTCACGCAGGTAGCTGGCCGAGCCGGACGTTCCACCCTCGGCGGACGTGTGATTCTCCAGACGTACCGTCCGGAAGCGCCGCCCATCCGGTACGCCGCAGGCCACGACTACGCCGCCTTCTATGCCGAGGAGCTGGAGTTCCGGCGACAGGCAGCCTACCCGCCCTTTCGCCGGCTGGTGCGGTTGGAGTACCGCACGCGGGGGAGCGAACGGTCAGGCCGCGAGACCAGCCAAGCCGTTGCACGATCGCTGCAAGCCCGGATCGAGAACCTGGGGCTCGATCAGACCGAACTCGTCGGACCAGCGCCAGCCTTCTTCGGCCACCTCGGTGGGCATTGGCGCTGGCAAATCATCGTCAAAGCCCGCGAGCCACGGAGGCTGCTCGAGGACTTCCCGTTAGGTCCCGGCTGGCACATCGACGTCGATCCGGTCGACCTGCTCTAAGTCACCGCCGGGCGTCGTTCTGCCGTCGGCCGGGAGGGTGGATCTCGTCCGGGCCGTCCGCTGCCTCGCCCCCGCCCGCCCCCGCTCGTCTGAGGTGGGGACACGGATCCTCGCCACGGGCCTTGGCCAGGGTGTACTCAACGAGGATCTTGAGCGTCGCCACACACGGAGCAGCCACGAAGGCACCGACCACCCCGCCTACGCGAACGCCGATCACCACCGCCACCAGCACGACGAGCGGCGGCAAACGCAACGCATCGCCCATCACCCGCGGCACGATGATGTTGTTCTCGATCTGCTGCACCGCCACGTAGAACAGGGCGACCAGCAGCGAGAACAAGGGCTTCGACAACGGCAGCACCGTCGAGCCCTGCATCAGCGCGATGGTGATGGCCGGTATGGTCGCCACGATGGGCCCGACGCCGGGCACCACTTCCAGCAGTCCGGCCAGCAGCCCCAGCAGCAATGCTCCCGGAACGCCCATTGCCAACGTACCCAGGCCGACCACAAGGCCGATGATCAGCGACAGTTTGAGCTGGCCGAGAAGGAACGAGTTCCAGGCGTCGCGAATCCGATCCACGAGCCACCCTGACTCCACCTCTGACTGTGCCCCGGCTGCGCGCCGCGCGGCCGCCACCAGGCTTGGACCGTCGAGATTCATGCGCATGGCGAAGACGAGCGTCAGGAGGACCGTCGCCAGGACGTTGGCAAAGCCCAACACCAGCCCGCCCATGGCCCGGATGGCACCCTGCGCCGAACCGATCACCCGCTCGGGCGACGGCGTAAGCTCTGCTGGCCAGCCACTCCCCTGGACGGCGTCCATGGCCGGATCGATGATCGTCGACAGGTCTAGCTGCACGCCGGCCACTACCGGCTGCCGGAGCGAGGCCAGCACCTCGACAGCCCGCGACTGGCTGGCCAGGGCCAGGTGCCAGGCGCTCTGGCTCAAAGTGGCAGCCTGGGCAACAAGGCGCGGCGCGAGCAAGGCGAGCGCGAGCACGACGAGCGCCAACAACCCCAAATAGGTGAGCACCACGGCTAGCCCTTGGGGCACGCCGCGCTTCGTCAGGCGCCGGACGGCCGGATGGACCACGAAGGCCAGTACGACGGCCACCGCCAGCATGCCAATCACCGCCCGACTGACGTACACCAGCCAGGCCCCGACCAGCACCAGCGCCACACTTGCCGCTCGCCGGGCCCCAGGCGCCCACACCACCTGGCGCTCGGTATCCGCTCCGGGCCCTCGCGGCGGGGATGGCGGAGGTGCGGTCCGTGGCTCGCTGGGGACCGCACCGCCTGCCTGGTCGGGAGTGCGCCGGCGGCTCAGGTTTCTGGCTCCTGCTTTCGTAGCTCGCCGCGCCGAACGACGAAGCGGTCGAAGTCCTCGGCCACCCAGACCGCCGGGAAGACGGCTCGCGCCTCGTTCAGAACGTCACGACCGGCATAGCGGCGCGAGATATGCGTCAGGATCAGACCGTGCACGCCGGACTGCTGCGCCAGGAGGGCAGCCTCATAGGCCGTCAGGTGCCCGAACTGGCGCGCCGCCTCCTGATCCGCCAGGAGGTACGTGCTCTCGCAGACCAAGCAGTCGGCTTCGCGACAAACAACGTCGAGTCCCTCGACGCTCGAGACGTCGCCCACGAACACCAGCTTGGTGCCCCGCACCACTGGACCCAGTACCTCGTCGGGTTGGACAACGCGGCCGTCTGCCAGGGTGATCGGGCAGCCCCGGACGAGCTCGCGCCGTTCGGGACCCTCGGGAATGCCAAGCGCCTCCGCCCGGTCCGCCAAGAACGGCCGGCGGGAGCGCTCCTGGAACACGAAGCCGAAGTTGCCGCTGCCCCGATGCCGCACCGGGAAGGCTACCACGTCAAGGTCGTCGGTGCTCAGCACCGGTCCCGGCTGCAACTCCACGTAGTCGATGCCCAGCTCAACCTCGGCACCTCGAAAGACCACCTCCATCAGTGCTCGGACCCGTTCGATCGCCCAACGGCCGCCGTACACCGTCAGCGCCGGGACTGCCTCCCAGCGGGCGTAGGTGCTGACCAGACCGCCCAGCCCCAGGATGTGGTCCAGGTGACCATGGGTGAGGAGCACCTTGTCCAGGTGCTTGA
The DNA here is from genome assembly GCA_034432155.1 of Anaerolineae bacterium. Lineage (GTDB taxonomy): Bacteria > Chloroflexota > Anaerolineae > Epilineales > Epilineaceae > DAOUCP01. The sequence goes on along the minus strand of DAOUCP010000055.1, from coordinate 39,591 downwards.
AACCGATGCCCGAACGCAACACTTGGCGCTGCGTGCCTTCGCCGGCATCCACGAGGAAGCGCCCGTCCCCGTGCAGAATCACGGTCGCCGGCAAGCCTCGGCGCACCGAGGGTGCGGACGCCGAAGTCCCCAGGAACAAGATCTCAAGCATGGCAGCTTTGCGGTCCGACGCCGGTAGGCCCGCCCGTGTCTGCGCGGCGCCTCGCGGGCAACGGTCGATGCTACGTGTTATTGAAAAGCAAGGGCAGGCAGAGGCGCCCCTCGGCGGGCGTCCAACCGGTGGTCGTGGCTCGGACCGTCGGCGTGGCGCTGGCCGTCGCCCTGGGGCCAGGTTGGATGGTCGCCGACCGAGTTGGCAAGGCCGTGGCCGGCGGCCGGGTCGGGCCGGGCGTTGGCAGATTGGGTCCCGCTCGCACTTCCACCTCGAGCGGCGTCTGTACTTGCCGAAGCAGCTCGGGCGCTGGCACCTGGCTTTCGGCGGGCGGCACGACGATGAGTCCCGGGAAGCCGGCGCTGGCGAAGGCCGCCAAGTCGGTGGCGGCAACGCCCTGGTCGCCAAGCGAGGCCATATCACCCGTGTCCGTCAAGTCAAAGCCAGTTTCGTCTTTGTAGTACACCGTGGCTGTGGAAGAGACCACATCGACGGTGGTGAGCATGACAAAGCGACCCGCCGCCGTGCGGACTTCGCGCCAGGCTGGCAGAGGCGAGCTGGGCACCGCATCGCGCCGGCCATCGACCGCCACACCCTCCGGGATGTTGGCATCGCGGTACGTCGCCGGCAGCGCCTCGCGGCTGAGGTCAAAGGACAAACGGATATCGCGCACGGGTACTTGCCCCAACCCGGGCATGGCAGCGAAATCCGCGAGCACCCGCAGGTGATGGGCATCGGCCCACGATTGGCCACGGCGGTCGAACAGCAACCGCACGGGCCCGTTGACCACCGGCTCGGGAGTGACGTCGAAGCCGAAGGTCGCCAGCATGGCTTCGGTCAGCGGCACTGGAATACCGAGCCCCTCGATTCGTAGGCGAATCTTCATGCGGTCCAGGAGGTCCTCGGGACGGCCGTGCAACGAGAGGCGGGCGATGCCGACAAAGCCATCGCGTTCCGTCTGCGCGAATCCCAGGACGTAGGCCGCTGAACGGATCTCGCCGCTGGCGACATCCATGCCGATCAGCGGCTCCAGCGGCGACACCACCTGACCAGCCGTCCAGTACACGTAGGCGTAGTGGACCGAACCCGGCGTCAGCGGATCGGTGATCACGATCTCATAGTAGGGCGAACCGGGAGGCACCGCGCTCGGGTCGCCAACTCCGGCGCGCTGCCCGCCGAACTCACCGGAAGCCAGGACCAACTCGTCGTTGTCGTCCAGTGCGCCATCCTCGACGGCCACGAAGCCGCCCAACTCGCTCCGCTCGTCCACTTGGGCGTGCATCAGCCGCCAGCCGCTGCCGCTCCAGGCCCAGGCTGACAGTTCATTGGTGGCAGCGCCACGGAAGGAGGCCAAGGCCGCTCCCTCGAGCGTCACCGGCTCCGACGGACGATCGCCCAGGGCTGTCGGTGCGACCGCTTGCAACGTCGGCACGGTAGTCCGACCGGCCGCGGCGAGAGCGACGACCAGACACAGCGACCAAGCCAAGAGCGACACGCGCGGCATCTCTCCCTCCCTCAGACGGGCGCCGGCAGGCGGCGGCGCAGGGCCAAGTGATTGACCAATCATAGCAGCCGCACGCCTATAATGGTCGCAGCATGCCCCGTTCCCTCGTTCTCGCTTCGGCATCGCCGCGCCGAAGACAGCTTCTCATGCAGCTAGGCGTGCCGTTCACCGTGGCGCCGGCCACCATCGACGAGTGCCCGCTGCCCGGAGAGCGCCCGGCCGCCACCGTCCGGCGCCTGGCGCGCGCCAAGGCCGAGGCCGTGGCCGCGCGGCTGCGCGAGGGGCTGGTCTTGGCGGCCGACACCATCGTCGTCCTCGATGGCGTCATTCTGGGCAAGCCGGCCGATGTCGCCCAGGCGCGCGAGTATCTGGATCGGTTGCGCGGCCGCGCGCATCGCGTGGCAACGGCGGTGGTGCTTCGGGACGCCGGCTCAGGCAGACGGGCCGAGGGCATCGCATGGACGACGGTGTGGTTGCGGAGCTTCAGCGACGCCGAGCGAGATGCATACATCGCAACCGGCGACCCCTTCGACAAGGCCGGCGGTTACGCCATCCAGCACCCTGCCTTTCAACCGGTGGCCCGCCTTGCCGGCTCGGAGAGCAACGTGATCGGCCTGCCCCTGGAACTGGTCCGCAAGCTTCTGGCACGCTTCCCGACGGACGCCACCTGACGGCGGGCAGACCCGAGGTTCGAGGGCAAGCGATCGCCTGCCCGGCAGAGTGCAGCACCAGGCTTCGGGGGCGGACGATCGGTCGACCGCCGGAGTGCGATCCCAAGCTTCGGGGGCGGACCATTGCCTGACGGCCGCGCGGCGAGCCGACGCATTGGGGAGGCACGGTCGCCTGGCGGCGAGCCGATCGGCCAGGCGCGGGCAGTTCAGGGCGCGCCGGGTGTAGCAGTGGCGAGGGCGGCGGCCAGGCGATCCAGGATGGCGTCGACGGCGGCCATCTCCCGGCCGAAGGCCTGCCAGTCGCCGGCCTGAAGGGCCCGCTCGGCCGCGTCGCGACGGGCGATCGCCTCCTGCACCAGATCGGCGAGCACGGCGCCCTCTCCCGCGGCCAGCGGCGTTGTAGCTCGGCCCACCGCCGGTGGGGGCGTGGCTGTGGGCGCGGGAGTAGCCGTGGGCGGAGGACCCTCGGCCTCTGCAGGCGCGGCGCCACGCTCTGTCGCGGCGGCCGGTCGTCCCGCCACCAGGGCAGTCAGGGCCTCTTGCAGCGTGGCGCGCATCACAACCCGCTCGCCCGAAGCCACGACCACCTGAGCCAGCTGCGGCAAAGCGCTCTCCTCGGCCTGCAGGTAGATCGGCTCGACGTACAGAATGGCATCGGCCATCGGAATGACCAGCAAGTTGCCGCGGATGACCCTGGAGCCACGCTGGCTCCAGAGAGTAAACTGAGCGGAGATCTCCGGATCTTGGTCGATCCGGGCATCGATCTGCTGCGGCCCCAGGACGAGCCGGCCCTTGGCCAGCCGATACAGCACCAGCTCCCCGTAGTGCTCGGGATCGCAACGGGCTGCCAGCCAAGCGATCATATTCTCCTTGGCTGCCGGAGTGAACGGCAGGATGAGCACGAACTCCTCACGGACCGAGTCGCGGAGCTGCATCGTGACGTAGTAGGGCTCCAGGGTCGCTGTGCGGTCGCCGCCACCGCTCTGCCTCGGAATCTCCCAAAGATCCTCGGCGTTGTAGAAGGTCTCGGGCTCCACCATGTGGTAGCGCAGGTTGATCTCTGCCTGCGCGCGGAACAAGGCCTCCGGGTACCGCCAGTGGGCCGCCAAATCGGCTGGCAAACTGGCGGCATCCTCAAACAGGCTCGGATACACGCCGCGCCAGGCTCGGATGATGGGATCGGTCTGGTCCACGACGTAGAACGTCACCGACCCATCGTAGGCATTGACGATCGCCTTGACACTGTTGCGAACGTAGTTCTGCCCCTCGAGCAGCTGCTCCGCCGGCGCGCCAAGCGTCAGCTGTCCACCCCCCACTCGTTGGGCATAGGGATAGCGATGGCTGACGGCATAGGCGTCGACTACCCATACCGTGCGCCCCTCCGGCGTGACCACGGCATAGGGATCCCGGTCAAGCACCAGAAAAGGAGCCAGCCGCTGGAGCCGTTCGCTCAGGCGACGGTGGAACAGGATGCGGCTATCGTCGCCGAGACCGCTGGCAAAAAGAATCTCACTTTCGCCGAAGCGCACGGCAAACAGCAGCCGGTCGACCAAGCCCGAGAGGCGCACGCCATCGGCTCCGTCGTACCGGGTGCGCACGTTTCCGGCACCTGCCGGGTAGTCGAACTCGCCCGTCGCTGAGCCAACGATGACGTATGTGTCGTCGGCAGCCTCGCCCACGTAGATGCGCGGCTGGGCAATCGGCCGGTCAAACGGCGGCGCCAGACGCGGCGGGATGTCCCGCACCCAGAGTACCGGCAGGCCACTGGCCTCCACCTCGTTGACCGGCGCCACGACCAGCCCGAAACCGTGGGTGAACTCCAGGCGGCGGTTCACCCACGTGGGGTTCTGCAGATTCCAGCTCGCCAGCTCCCGCACCGCCAGCTCCACCTGTCGCTGCCCACTTCCCAGCCGGTACCGGTCAATGTCGACGTCCAAGAAATCGTAGTAGGTGCGGATCACCTGGAGTTGGCGAAACGTCGCCAGCAGGGAGCGCCAGTCCCACAGGCGGATGTTGTCCAGCGTGCCCTGGCTGGCCGCCAGTTGCTGCCGCGAGATGCCCGCTTGCGGCTCGTACTCCAGCTCGCGGATGTCATCGAGAGCGAAGGCCCGACGCGTCATGACGATGTTGTGGCCAATGTAGGGCTTCTCGACACGCAACTCGTTGGGCCGAACCCGATACTGCTGGACCAGCGCGGGCAGCGGTACGAGCAGCACGAATGCCGCTGCCATGGTCGCCGCCACGCCGGCCAGCGGCCACCATGCCGGTCCGCGACGAGCCGTGAAGAGGAAGAGCACACTCACCCCCAGCCACAGCAGCGCGAGTACGGCATAGGCTGGCAACTTCACCGTGAGGTCGGCATAACCAGGTCCTACGAAGGACCGGCCCGAAGCGTTGGCGAAGAGGAGTTCGAACCGACGGAGCCACTGGTCGACGGCCAGTAGGAACCCCAAGAGGCCGCCCAGCAGCCACAGGTGCAGCCGCACGCCTTGTGGCAAGCGCCGGAGCCATACGGGCAGCCGCTCCAGACCGCCGGAGCGCAGATAGCCGCCGAGGTCCAGGACGCCCGCCACCAGGTGTACCACCAGCGCGCCCAGAGCCGCCACCAGAACCAGCTCCAACGCCAGCCGCCACACCAGCCACCAAACCGGCAGCTCGAACACGTAGAAAGCGACGTCGCGCCCGAAGACCGGATCCGGGGTGCTGAATGACTGGCGCTGGAAGTACAGCCAGATCGACTGCCACTCGCCGGCAACATCTCGCGCCGGAACCATCGCCGCCACCAGCGCCAGACCGAGCAGGCCTCGGGAGGTCAGAGCCCAGGAAGCCCGGAGCTCGGCGCTGGGCAGACTGGCCAACCCGCTGGCCCGACCGGCCGCCCATCGCCAGTTGGCATACAGCCAGGCGGATGCCAAGCCGAGTGTCACCAGTCCGACTGCCCACGGCGCCAACAATCGCAGCCGCAGCACCGAGCTCTGGCCGAGGCTGGCGAACCAGCGCCACTCGGTAAGCCAGTACACCGCCGTGGAGGCGCCATAGAGGAGTGCCAGCACCGCCACCAACCAGAGCCAGAGCCGACGGTGGCCCTGTCGCCGCACGGGGCGCCGCGAAGCGAACGAGATCTCAAGGCCCTTTGTCATCTGCCTACCTCCCGCCTGCCACTTGCTGTCCCAGGAACCGCCGCTGGCCATCCACCCCTGCGCCGCCATCACCGGCCGGGCCGCCTCCGCTAACCATCGCTCCATGCGCTGCGATCACCGGCTGGGCCGCCTCCGTTGGCCGTCGATCGATGCGCCGCCACCACCGGCCGGGCCGCCTCCGCTAACCATCGCTCCATGCGCTGCGATCACCAGCCGAGCCGCCTCCGCCCCCATGCGCATGGCCTCGTGCATGTTGGGATAGGCAAAGGCACCCTGGCGGCCCGTCGACTGGATGGCACCCAGGCGACCAATGTGCTGCAGGCACAGGCCGCGGTGCGGCTCGAAGCCAACCTCGAACACCGGATAGCCATGTTCGCTGCGCAGGAGATGCCGCTCCACAATGTCCGACTCAATGAGCAGCCCTTCAGCCTCCAGGTCAGCCACGATGCGCCGCCAGGTCGCCTCGCCGCCTTGCCAACGATCGTCGCCCACATGGCACGTCAGCTCGACCAAGAGGACGGTGTGATCCGGCGGCTGCACCACCATGCCGCTGTTGGCCGGCTCTGAGATGCGGTGGAAACTGCGCTCGCGGAAGTAGACAAACTGGGCATCGAGCACCCGCGGTTTCCGAACCAGAAGACCGTACACCACGAGCGCCCGGTAGCGCAACCGGTGGCTGGCGTCGAGCACCTCGGCAGGTGCCTTCGGTCGCAGCGATTGCACCAGGTCGGGCAGCGGTATCGTCGAGATGACGGTGTCGGCGACCAGCTCCCGTTCCCCAGTGGCGGTCACCAGCCGGAGGCCGAAGCCAGGGCTACCATCGACCCGCAGCTCGCTCAGTCGGTGACTGAGCAGAATCTCGCCGCCGTGAGTCGCTACGTACTCGGCCAAAGCCAACGGCAGCTCCCGCGAGCCGGTGGGCGAGTAGTAGAGAGTCTCCTGGGTCAAGGCACTCTCGACCAGCGTGTCCGCCGGCTTCGCCAGGCCAAGCCGCTCCAAGCCACGGCGCACGACGTCGACGGCGCTGAGGCGGGGCATCTTGGTGCGCACGAAACTGGCGGATAGCCCCGATGCCGGAATGCCCCAGTAGCGGTGGGTGAAGTCGCGAAAGAAGTGCTCGTACAACGGGCGGCCGTACATCTGCACCAGAGCCTCTTCCGCGTTTCGCGGTGGCGCGTGCGCCGCGCGGTTGGCAATCGCCTGGCCGGCTAGGCCAAGTAGCGAGGTGAGGAGCGTCCAAGGCGGCACGCCGGTCAGCAGGTCGGCGAACTCCAGCGGATAGCGACGGTAGCCGTCGCCATACCGAATCATCGCCCGCTTGGCGCTGGGGATGAGGCGGTCGCCCATGAGGGCGCTGACATCCCGGAAGATCTCGCGATCGAAGGCATGCAGCTGGTGCACACCCAGGTCGTACCAGTTGCCGTTGCATTGCCAGCCGGCGGCTAGCCCGCCAACCACGTCCTGGCTCTCGACCACCGTCACCGGGATGCCCGCGCCGGCGAGCACGCGTGCCGCGTAAAGGCCGCAGACGCCAGCACCCAGAACCGCGACTTGCGACACGTCAGACAGCGAGCGCCCCACTGGGCCTGCCGTCGCCAGGCGGTCCCCACTGCGCTTGCTCGCGGAAGAGCCGCCACAGGAGGCTGTCGGGCATCTGGACATCGGCCAGCGTCAGCGGCTCGTCCCGCTTGAGCGCCCGCTCCACACATGGCATCTCGCCATTGGAGGCCTCCAACAGCCCGATGGGCACCAGGCCCTCGGCCTCGGCTTCGTCGCAGCGACAGACCAGGCCATAGAACTGATCGCCACCAATGGCGTGAGGGACAACCTCCCCGGCGGCGATGTCGCGCTTGGCGTACGCGTACACATCGGCCACGCGGCCGTAGGTGGGGCGCAGAATCGGCCGACGATAGAGGAGCGCCTGGCCGATGGCCCATGGCGTCTCCAGATGACACAGGTGATAGGGCCGGTAGAAGAGGTAGTATGGCCCATCGCCCATCTTGTAGTAGCTCAGGTAGCGCTGCTGCAACGGATCGCCGCAGTGACCGACGACGAACACCCCGCCTCCCGGCTGGGCGCCGAGGATGTAATCGACCACTCCCTGCTGGCCATACTTGTCGAAGTCGAACAGTTGGGCAACCTCGCGAACGTCCTTGGCGGACGGGCCTTCCATGCCTCGAACCCACGGCACCAGTCCTGTGGCATTGGCCACCAGAGCCATCTCCACGCCCAGTTTCGTGCCATCCGTGTACGCGCAGCACTGGATGGGGTTGAGGTGCCGGATGGCCGCTTCCCTGAGCAGCAGTTCGGCCGTGGCGTAGCGATTGAGGAACCCCTTGATGTTACCGGCCATGACGACTCGGAAGGCCCACACGCGGATCTCGTCGATCATGCGCAGCAGCACGCCGTGCTGATCGCCCGCGTCACTGGTCACGATCACGCCGTGCTCGTCGGCCCGGCGATGAAGGAGAAGCCCCAGGAGGAGGTCCACCTCGGCGTTCATCAGCACCACATGGATGCCGTGCGCAATGGCCGCCAGGCTGACCTGGGCCGCAAAGCCAATGGTGTTGGTGGCCTCGACCAGGACGTCGAGCCGTAGCTCCGGACGGTCAAACAAGAAGAAGGGGTCCCGGCTGAGGAGGACGGTACCCGGCGCCGGCAGTCGGTCTGCCGGTCCCACCACCTGGTGTGCCGCGCCGTAGGCTTGCGCGGCCGCCAGCGCCGCCGTCAGATCGATGTCGGTGATGGAGACGAGCTCGAAGCCCGGGGCGTGTGCCAATTGCCAGGCGATGCCCAGGCCCATCGAACCGGCACCCACTAGCGCCACGCGGAGTGGTTTGCCCTGGGCGGCACGCTCTTGGAGCGCCTCGTACATCATCGAAGGTCACCGGGACAAGCGGCCGGTGACGATAGCAACAGCCATCGGGGGAGTCAAAGAAGGGTCGTCTCGGCCAGCGGCCGGATGCCGGGCCATCGTCGCGACCGAGCGGTCAGTCGTCGGCGACGGCGTGCCCAGTCGGCCGCCACGGCGTGGCGCGCTCGCCCTGGTGGCAGAGCCGATGGCAACGCCGTGCTAGAATCCGCGCCATGGGCGAGGTGGAACGGTTGCTCGAATGGCTGGACCCCGAGCAGCGATCGGCCGTCACCGTGCCCGGCGGTCCGGTGCTCGTCCTGGCTGGTCCCGGCTCCGGCAAGACACGGGTGCTCACCCATCGGGTGGCCTACCTGATTGCCGCCCTGGACGTCCGCCCCTGGCAGATCATGGCCGTGACGTTCACCAACAAGGCGGCCCGTGAGATGCAGGCCCGTTTGGTGCCTCTCCTTGGCGAGCCGGCACTCAAGGAGCTCACCATCGGCACCTTTCACGCCATCTGCGCCCGGATCCTGCGCCGCGAGGCGGCGGCGCGCGGCCTGAACAGCCGCTTCGTGATCTTCGACGCCGACGACCAGCTGCGCCTGGTGCGCCGCGTGCTCGGTGAGCTGGGCGTCGACGACAAGCAGTACCGGCCGGCCGCGGTGTTGGCCGTCATCTCGCGGGCCAAGAACGAGCTCATGGGCCCGCAAGCCTACCAGCCGCCGTCGCATTGGCACGAGATCGCGGCCCGAGCCTACGAGTGCTACCAGGAGAAACTGCGCTCCCAAGACGCCTTGGACTTCGACGATCTGCTCATGGAGACGGCGCTGCTCTTTGAAGAGCGACCGGACATTTGCGCCCGCTACCAGGACCGGTTTCGCCACGTCGTGGTCGACGAATTCCAGGACACCAACGCTGCGCAATACGCCATTCTTCGCCACCTGGTGGCGGCGAGCCAGCCCCACCGGTCGCACAACCTGTTCGTGGTGGGTGACGAGGACCAAAGCATCTACCGCTGGCGGGGTGCCGATTACCGCCATGTGCTTCGCTTTGGCCAGGATTTCCCCCATGCCGTGACGATTCTCTTGGAGCGCAACTACCGATCGACCCAGAACATCCTGGATACGGCGCGCGCCGTCATCGATCGCAATCCCCAGCGCACCGCCAAGCGCTTGTGGACGGACGCCGGTGGCGGCGCGCCGATCACGGTGTTCGAAGCCTACAACCCGGTGGAGGAAGCCGAGTACGTGGCCCACCGCATCGAAGCCGAGATGGCTGGCGGCGTGGCCCTCGGAGAGATGGCGGTGATGTACCGCACCAACGCGCAGTCCCGTTCCATCGAGGAAGCTCTCGTCCGCCACGGGCTGCCCTACCAGCTTGTCGGCGCAACGCGCTTCTACGAGCGGCGCGAGATCCGCGACCTCCTGTCCTACCTACGGCTAGCATACAACCCCGGCGATGAGATCGCCCTGGAGCGGATCATCAACGTGCCGCCGCGTGGCATTGGGGCCACGACGTGGCGGCGGCTGAGCGAGTTCGCCTCGCGGCTGGGCGTATCGCGCTGGAGGGCGATTCAGCTCCTCGCGGGCGAAGGCGAGCCGGGTGCCCGCGAGGTGCTTGAGCCGCGCAGCCAGCGACATCTGCGGGCCTTCCATGATGTCATCGTCACGCTGATCGCCGAGCGTGCCCAACGGTCGCCCTCCGAACTGCTGGCCCTGGCGCTCGAACAGTCCGGCTACGGCCAGTGGCTGCGCGATGAGACCCCGGAGGGCGAAGAGCGGTGGGAGAACATCCTCGAGCTGGCTGGAGTGGCCCGGGAGTTCGATGCCTTACCGCCGGAAGAGGGATTGGCGGCCCTTCTCGAGTCAGCGGCGCTGGTCAGCGAGACCGACGACCTGCGAGAGCTTCCCGATCGGGTCACCCTGCTGACGTTGCATGCCGCCAAGGGCCTTGAGTTCCGAACCGTGTTCTTGACCGGCCTCGAAGAGGGCATGCTTCCCCACAGCCGGTCACTCGATGATCCGGAGGCCCTGGCCGAAGAGCGACGGCTGTTCTATGTCGGCATCACCCGGGCCAAGGAGCGCCTGGTGCTGGTGCACGCCTTTCGCCGTGGCGCCTTTGGCAGCGACGAGCGGCGGCAGCGCTCGCGCTTCCTGGATGATCTGCCCCCGCACGTCCTGGCCGGGCCACAGCGAGCCGCGACGGCGCGAGCCAGGGCAGTCGAGTGGTCGGCTGCCGAGCCGACGCCGGCGGCCACGGATCTGTTCCGCGCCGGCGAGCGCGTGCGCCATCCGCACTTCGGTCCGGGCATCGTGGTCAGCAGCCGTTCTCGTGACGGCGATCAGGAAGTCGTCGTCGCCTTCGACGAGCACGGCGTCAAGCGGCTTATGCAGCGCTTTGCCCACATGGAGCGCCTGCCCACCCGCCCCGGCCCACCAGGGGGGCACAGGGCCTAGCTTCGGCGGCCACCGGTCGAGGGCCGCTTCAAGGCCGGTCCAGAGCCGGTAGGAACACGCGCTTCGGGTTCGGGCCGAGGCCAGCTACCGGCGTGTAGGCCGTTTCGTCAAGTGCGTATGGCCACCACTCGACGTCATCGCTGACCCGATCGGCTCCCGGGCTGTTGTTCGCTGCGTTCATGCAGCCGTCACGCGCCTCGGAGTCGTCTTGTGGGCCGGTGGGGACTCCCCAGAAGACGCGGTCGGCCCGCTGGCAGATGGCCGGATCATCGTTCCGAATCCCCCATTCCAGATTGCCGCGCACACTGCTGCGTCTCAGGTCCAACCGACCGCGGAGCGCCGTCTGAATGCCGACCCGATAGTCGGTGAAAAGTGCCTCGCTGATGTCGGCGCGGGCACCCTGGCCCGTCACCAGCAATCCTGTGCCGCGCTTCGAACCGCGGAACTGGACGCGATCCACGTCTAGGAAGCCTCCCTCGACCGCCACGTTGGCAGCATCGGCAGCCACCCCGCTGAAAACCACCTCACTGCCGGCAAAGGTGCTGTCGCGCAGGATCCGCACACCGCCCCAGCCGGTGGCATCCTGGGCGGCACCAATCATCACTGGCCGGCTAGGCACGTCATTGCGCACTTGCGCGGCGGCTCGATCGGCCGCCGAAACCCCAATCTGGAAGTGAGCCTCGGCTCGGAAGAGCAACGTCAGACCGTCGTGCATCACCAGCAAGGGACGGCTCGGCGATCCAACCACCACGTCGTCGTCGAACTCGAGGGGCGCTCCGGGATCGGACCACTCCAGGCGCGCCTGACCCCGCACGCCATCGGCATGCACCAAGATGCGGTTTGTGCCGTTCTCCACGAGCACGTTGCGGTAGTCAGGCCGATGCTCCTCATCCATCACCACTTCCAGGCGCGACAGCGGTACCGCCACCGGGTAGCCCGGCGCCCCGCGCAGCGTAGTACGCACCATGCGACCGGGTGCCCGTCCCCAATCCACCATGGGCCGTTCCCGCGAGCCGCCATACTCGATGGTGGCGGCATCGACGTTGACCGATTCCGCGTTGTCCGTGATGCGCACCCCCAACCACGATCCCGGCGTGCCCGCCGCGCCACTGAGGCGCACTGAGTCGGTGATGAAGCCCTCGATGCGCAAGCTGCCCCGCCCGTGCTCGGGGTGGCCAATCACCAGAGCGGCGTCGGGATCGAACAGCAGCTGAGCACTGCCGCGCAGCGTCAGCATAGCCGGCGTGTTGCGCCCGGCGACGAGAAACTCGCCGTCGATCTGGTACGGGGCCCCGGCATCGCCCCATTCGGTATTCTCGGGGACATCCACCGGCGTCTCGGCGGCCAGCACCATGATGCGCTCGACGCCATTGGAGACGAAGGCCGCCGTGGACGATCGGACCAGGGCCGACATGAAGGGGCCAACCGCCGCGGGCACCAGCGCCACCGGCTGCGCCAACGCATACCGGAACTGCGACTCATAGGCCAGTGCATTCGCGGTGCGTACCTGGACCATGGGCCTCCCGCCTCGACCGCCATACTCGACGGCGGTGTTCATGAAGCTGTTGACCTCACCGTTCTCCGCCTCGCCGCTGAACTCGGTGAACTCGATATGGCCCCAGGAACCGGGTGTCTTCTCGCGACCGGTGATGGTGATCGGCTTGTCCGCCGTGCCCATGAAGGCCACGTAGCCGGGATTCTCGGCATCCACGCCGGCGACGAAGCTGGCGTCCGCCTCCATTTCGAAGGTTGTTCCATAGCTGACCTGCAGGAGCGGGTATGCCGGGCCGCCGACGGTGATGGGCTCACGGACGGCGTAGGGCACGCAGAAGTCGAACCAGGTCTGGCCATCGCTCACATCCACCGGCTCTTCCGCCAGAACGCCGATGGCGTCGCGACCGTTAGCTGAGATGACGACACGCCCACATTGCGCGCCGACCGTCAGCCGCCCGGGGTTCTCCAGACTTGGCCCGATGAGGTTGGCGTGAATGGCGAGCGGAAGTCCCAGGGCCTGATGGAACTCGACGGGCGGATCCTGGACCACGTCGTAGTTCGGATCGAAGAGGACCGGCCCGCCCCGGATCTCGACCATCGGGACCCCACCCTTGCCACCGTAACGAAAGTCAATGCCGTTGAGCTGGCTCTCGGCCGCCTGCGGCTCGAACCGCCACTGACCCCAGTAACCCGGTTGGTCGCCCTGGGCAGCGATGACTCGAATCTTGCCGCCGTTGGCGTCGCCCATGGCCGCCACGCCCCCGCCGGGACCGAACACTAGGTTCGCGCCCTCCTCCATAGTGATGATGGTGCCCGGTGTGATGGTGATCAGACCGTTCACTACCGTCGCCCCGGCAGCACAGACGGTATGCGGATTGCCGGCCGGATCCCAGCCCTGGCCTCCGGTGATGGTTCCGCAATGCGTCATCGGCGCGCCGTGGGCTGCACCGGCAGACAGAAGCGACCACAGCGTGATAACGAGGCTGGCATTTCGAAGCCTACCCATGACCCACCCCCACGTTTCGTGAACGTGCTCGGCGGGGCCGAGCGATCACCGTTCGGTCCCCAAGCAAGCGCATGGCGCGCCGGCATAGGATAGGCGAAGGTGGCGCGATTGCGTAGTCAGCACGGGGATCCGAGGTGAGCGAGCCGTGCTGGAGCTAGCGAACGTTTTTCCGGCCGCTGGCCGGCGTCGTTATAATGCGGCCATGCCCTCGCGTCTGTCCCAGTACGCCAGCCGGGTGCTCGAGGCCGGTTGGCTGCTGGCTGTCATCCTGGTTCCGCTTTTCTTCAACGTGTGGTCGAACCGCGTGTTCGAGCCCGACAAGTTGGCGCTCTTGCGTTCCCTGGCGCTGGTCATGGTGGCGGCCAGCGCAGTGCGGTGGCTCGAGCACGGCGGCGGCCGGATCGCCCTTCGGAATTGGCTCCAAAAGCCCATGGTTCTGCCCGTGGCAGCGATGACCGGGGCCATGACCCTCTCCTCCGTTACGTCGATCGTGCCGCGGCTGAGCTTCTTCGGCTCGTACAACCGACTCCAGGGGCTCTACACCTGGCTTGCCTACGTCGTCCTGTTCCTGGCCCTCGTGACCACCCTTCGGCACCGCGAGCAGTTGGAACGACTGACCCTGGCGCTCATTCTACCCAGCCTGCCGGTGGGCCTGTACGGCATTGTCCAGAAGTTCGGCCTCGACCCCATGCCTTGGTTGGGCGATGTCACACGCCGCGTGGCGTCCACGATGGGCAATTCGATCTTCGTCGCCGCCTACCTCATCATGGCGGTGCCGCTGACGGTGGTTCAGCTCATAGCCGCCCTGCGGGCATTGGATCGCGACGAAAGCCACGCCGCCGTGCTGCGGGTCAGTGGTTACCTGGTGCTGCTGGCGGTGCAGGTCATGGCGGTGGTCTTCGCGCAGAGCCGCGGGCCTCTTCTGGGCTTGCTGGGTGGCGGCTTCTTCCTGCTGCTCGTCATAGCGGCCCGTCGCGGCCGGTCGGCTGCGTGGGCGGTCCTTGGTCTGGGGGCGGCTACGGCCGCCTTCCTGGTCGTCTTCAACTTGCCTCACAGCCCACTCGCAGCCTTGCGCGACGCCCCGTACCTCGGCCGCATGGGCCGGGTCTTCGAGACGGACCGCAGCACCGGCCGGGTTCGCGTGCTCATCTGGGAGGGTGCCATCGAACTGGTGCGCGCCGATCGGCTGCGGGCGGTCATCGGGTACGGCCCCGAGTCGATGCACGTGGCTTACAATCCGTACTATCCACCGGACCTGGCGCACTACGAGTCACGGAATGCCTCGCCAGACCGGTCCCACAACGAGACCCTCGACGTTCTGGTCCAGACCGGTTCGCTCGGGCTGCTGGCCTCCCTGTACCTCTTCACGGCGCTGTTCTATTACGGTCTCAAGTGGCTCGGACTGATCGCCGAACCGCGCCATCGCCGCCAGTTTCTCGCGTTGTGGCTGGGGGGCGGTTTCGCAGTCGCTGGCGGCTTTTGCGCCTGGACGAAAAGCGCGACCTTCCTCGGTGTTGCCTTCCCCGCCGGTCTGGTCGCCGGCCTGCTCTTGTTCGTCGCTCTGCGTGTGATGGGCGGCTGGCAGCCCGGTGTCGAGCCCACCCGGCTCGTACTGGCTGCTCTAGTTGCCTCACTCTTGGCCCACTACATCGAGATCCACTTCGGGATCGCCATCGCCGCTACCCGCACCTTGTTCTTCGTCATGCTGGGCACCATGGTGGCCGTCGGCGCGCACCTGGCCACCATGGAAGCGGCGGCGGATGAGCCAGGCATCGGCCAGTCGTCGGTATCGCACGAGCGCGAGCGGCGTTCACGGCAGCTCACCTCGCGGGATCGGCGTGCCCGGCGGGGCGCTAGCGGGTCGGCCAACGGTGCCGCCGACTGGCTGACGCCCGGTTTCCTCACCCTGGCGATGACGACCACGCTGGTGTATGACCTCTTGGTGGTCACCCAGGCACAGCGCAGCAGCTTCTGGCTTGTATTGGCCTGGATTCTTGGCCTCTGCTGGGCCATCGGCTCGCTTATCCTGGCTACCGAATTGCTGGTCGGCCGTCCCGGTGGCCGCCAGCGATTCGGAGACTACCTCTGGGTATCCCTGGCAGGCACGGTGGTCTACACCGCCGTGCACGTGTTCGTCCTGTGGGGTGGATCGGCAAGCGGCGGCGGTCCCGGAACCAGCTCGGCGTTGCTCACCCTGTTCTACGTGACGGTGGCCGCGGAGTTGCTTGCCTGGGCCTACGCTCTGGTGCGCCGCGAGACGGCCAGCGTTGTCGCTCACAAGCCGCCTTGGGTTTACGCCATCCTGGCAGGCATCGTCGGAGTGGTGGCGCTATTAAGAAACTTCAACGAGGTCCGCGCCGATATCTATTATAAGAGTGCCTACTTCAGCTATCATGATGCAGCAAACAAGGCGGACGACCGCGGAGAACACGAGCGCGCTCGGGCGCTGTATGCCATGGCGCAAAAGCACTACGACAAGGCTCTAGCCCTGGATCCCGCCGAGGACTACTACCTGCTCTTCAAGGGCAAAGGGCTTCTCGAAGAGGCGAGTGGCCTGGCAGACGTTCTTCGCGCTGACCTTGGCGATCGGGTGAACACCGCCGGCTTCTCGGAGTACGATCTGCCGGCCGAAGATCGTACCCTAGCGGACCAGGTCGACGAGCGCGATGCAACGTTCCAGGCAGCCATCGACGTTCTCGAGCGGGCGCGGGTTACTGGCCCCCGCAACACGGACCATTACGCCAACCTGGGACGCGCCTTCCAGGTCTGGGGTGACGAGACCTTCGACCCCGAGAAGCGTGCCCAGCGCCTGGCCGAGAGCCGCCGGTGGTTCGAGGCGGCGGTACAACTCAGCCCGAACAATGCTCAGCTGCGGGAGGAAATGGCTACCACCCTGTACCTGGCTGGCGACGTCGAAGCGGCACTGCGGCGGATCGAGGAGGCGTTGGCCATCGATCCCGAGTATGGCCGGCCCTACCGACTGCGGGGCACCATCCGGCGCGAGGCCAAGGACTACGAGGCGGCGGCCGCCGACTACCAGGCGTACGTGCAAACGAAGGACGGTCGCGGCGATGCGTACGGTTGGAGCGCCCTGGCGTATGTTCTCGGGCAGCTCGACAGGCTCGCCGAGGCACGACAGGCCAACGAGAAGGTTCTCGAACTGGTGGCCCCGCGAGAGGACCTCTCGACGCTGCGGAATCTGGTGCTCCTGTGCCGAGACCTGGGGGACGTGGCGGCCGCTTGTGACTATCTCGCTCGGGGGCTGGCCCTCGAACCCGAGGATGCCGGGTTCCTGGCGCTGGCCAGGGAGATGGACTGCCCAGGCGTCGACCTGCCCGCCAGCGAGACGGTGACGCCCACAGCCGGCGTAACGGTGCCGCATTCGACAGCCCCCGACGGTGGGGTCTCCCCGTAGCGGCGCTGGAGCGGGGCCATGGAGAAGTACGTCCTCATCTTCGCCACGGCTCTGGCGATGGCCATGGGTGGTACGCCCATCGCCCGGCGGCTGGCCCGTCGTTCGGGCATGACCGACCAGCCGGCAGCTCGCAAGCTGCACGACCAGCCGATGCCTCTCCTGGGTGGCGCCGCGATCTACGTTGCCGTCATCCTGACGCTCGCTCTGTTCGGCGATCGACGCGAGGTGGCCCAACTGGCCGGGATTCTGATCGGCGCGACGCTCGTTAGCTTTCTGGGCCTATGGGACGATCGACGTGCCCTCCGCCCACCCGTGAAGCTGGCCGGCCAGCTCCTGGCAACCGGCGTGCTCCTCGCCTCCGGCGTTCGCGTGCAGTTGAGCGGCTGGATCTGGCTCGACGTAGGCCTGAGCCTGCTGTGGGTGCTGGCGATCACCAACGCCATCAACTTCATGGACAACATGGACGGATTGGCCGGTGGCGTCGCTGCCATCGCCGCCGCCGCCTTTCTCCTGCTGGCCCTGGCCAACCAGCAGTTCCTGGTGGCGCCGTTGGCGGCGGCCGTGCTGGGCGCCTGTCTGGGCTTCCTGGTGTACAACTTCAATCCGGCCAGCATCTTCATGGGCGACCAGGGGAGCCTGTTTCTGGGCTTCGTGCTCGCTGCGCTGGCCATCAAGCTGCGGTTCCCGGGGCGGCCGGTCGAGGTGACCTGGCTGATCCCGGTGCTGGTCCTGGCGTTGCCGATCTTCGACCTGGGGCTGGTGACAGTCTCCCGCTTACGCCGTCGGGTGAATCCCTTCACGACGGGTGGCACGGACCATCTCTCCCATCGTCTGTGCGATCGCGGACTCAGTCGCCGTGAGGCCGCCCTGGCTGTCTACCTGTTGGCCTGCGCTGCCGCGGGATTGGCTCTGTTCGTGAGCCACACCGCCGCTAAGCCGCTCGCCACGTCGGTCGTGGCGACGGTCGTCGCTCTCGTGGCCATCTGGTCGCTGTGGCGGCTGGAGTTTCGCGGCGATGCGCTGGCCGTCGGTCCCGTCGGAGGTCGCCAGCCCGGGCGATGAAACCGGCTGGTCAACCTGTCGGCCGCCGCCGCCTGACTTCGGAGGAGTGCGCTATGCCGGCTGCCGGCGCCACCGGCGATGTCAATGGCTTGACACGTGCCGTTTTCGGAGGAGCATATGGACGTGCGTGATGAGCTGGAGCGACAGATTCGCACCCGCTCTGCCCGGGTGGGCGTCATCGGGCTGGGCTACGTTGGTTTGCCCCTGGGCGTGGCGCTTGCGGAGGCCGGCTTCGCGGTCAAGGGCATCGACACCGACCAGGCCAAGATCGAGCGCATCCGTGCCGCAGAGAGTCCCATCTCGGACATCGAAAGCGCCCGCCTGGCCCCGCTGGTCCGGGATGGCCGACTCGCGGCTACCGATAGCTATGCGGCATTGGCCGATTGTGACGTACTCTTCGTGTGCGTGCCCACCCCCTTCGACGCCAACAAGACGCCCGACTTGCGGTACGTCGACGCCGCTGCCGAGGGCATTGCGGCGCACCTGCGACGCGGGCAGCTCGTTATTGTGCAGAGCACGACTTACCCCGGCACCACCGAGGAAGTCATTCGGCCGCGGCTCGAGGCGGGAGGCTTGCGCGTGGGGCGTGACTTCTTCCTGGCGTTCAGCCCGGAGCGAATCGACCCCGGTGTGCCCGAGCACACCGTGCGCAATACGCCGAAGGTCGTGGGCGGTGTCACGGTGGCATGCGGCGAGCTGGCAGCGCTGGTGCTGGGACATCTCGGTACGGAGGTACACGTCGTGAGCAGCCCCCGCGTCGCCGAAATGACCAAGCTGCTCGAGAACATCTATCGTGCGGTCAATATTGCACTCGTTAACGAGTTGGCGATGTTGTGCGAGCGTATGGCCATTGACATCTGGGAGGTGGTCCGGGCGGCAGCCACCAAGCCGTTCGGTTTCATGCCCTTCCACCCCGGGGCTGGCGTTGGCGGCCACTGCATTCCGATCGATCCGTACTACCTGGCGTGGAAGGCACGCGAGTTCGACTTCTCGACCCGCTTCATCGAGCTGGCTGCTGACACCAATCAGGCCATGCCCTACCACGTGGTCAGCCTCATCGTCCGCGCCCTGGGCGAGCAGGGCCGCGCCGCACGGGGGGCTTCCATCCTCATCCTGGGCGTGGCCTTCAAGCCGAACGTCGACGACCCGCGGAATTCGCCAGCGGAACGGATCATTGAGCTCCTGCTGGAGCGTGGCGCCGTGGTTTCCTACCACGACCCGCACGTGGCCCAGTTCCAAGTGGGCGACAACGCCTTCCACCGGGCGGCCGTCACATTGCGCAGTGTCCCACTCACCGATGAGGTCCTGGCGGCCGCCGACGCCGTGGTGATTGTTGCCGCCCACCGAGCCATCGACTACCATCGGGTGGTCGATCGGGCGCGTCTCGTCGTCGATACGGCCAATGCCACCGGCGAGTGCGGGCGGCCGCACGTGGTCCGCCTGGGCGCGCCTTGGCCATTGGGCAGCCGTGGCCAACCGGCCACGGCCGAGGAACGGAGCTAGCGGCTTACGACACCAGCCTTGCAGAGGAGAGGAAGCGCAGCATGCCTAGGAAAAGCGAGCGATACACGGAGCGCGTTCGGCCGCACCGCCGCGAGGGGCCAGGCAATGGTCCGGTGGACGACAATGGTTGGCGGAATCCAGCGGTCCTGGTTGCCCTGGCAGCACTCATCGCCGCTGGGGCGATGGCCCTGGGCCTCCTGGCCGGCCGACGACCCGCAGAGCAGGCGGCAGCCACGCCGGTCGACGAGGCGGGTGCCGTCGCCACCAGCGTGGCGGTTTCCAGCACGGTACCGGCCGAACCGCAGCCGTCCGCCACGCCACCCGGTCCCCAGTTCTCTGCCCCGGAGGATCAGGCCTTGGATCCCGCGAGCCATGCGTACTTCGTCACCATCGAGACACCCCGCGGATCGATCGTCGCCGAGCTGTGGCCTGACGTAGCACCCAAGACGGTAAACTCCTTCGTGTTCCTGGCGAGGAAGGGCTTTTACAATGGCCTCACCTTCCACCGCGTCGAACCCCAGTTCGTGATTCAGGGCGGCGATCCGCTGGGCGATGGCACCGGCGGCCCAGGCTACAGTCTGCCCGCTGAGTTCAACGCCGACAATCCGGTACCTCATCGCGCCGGCACCCTGGCCATGGCCCGAGCAGCCGATCCGGATTCGGCTGGCAGCCAGTTCTACATCGTGACCGCCGACAGCGCGAGCGCTAGCGCTCTCGACGGCAAGTACACAGTGTTCGGCCATGTGATCTCCGGCATGGCCGCCGTTCGCGCCATCCAGAAGGGCGATCCGATGACCAAGGTGACGGTAGAGGAGAAGCCCATTGCCGAACGGGTGGTAAGTCCCCAAGACATCCGCGACGGCAAACTGCCGCAGAATGATAAGTATTGCCAGACGTGCAGCGGACCGCGGTCGACGGACCGCGGTCCTTTGCTGTTGGGCCTAACGCAAGCGACCCAGCTTGGGCGCAGCACGAGCGAGTTACCTGCGGCGCAGCACAAGCGAGTCACCACCGGCGCAGCACAAGCGAGTCACCACCGGCGCAGCACGAGCGAGTTACTTGCGGCGCAACGCCGCCGGCTCGCCTTTCGGCGCGGCGCGAGCGGGTCATCTTGGGCGCAGTACGAGCGCTCCCCACTGCAGAAAGGACACCGACATGCCACGAAAGACTCTTTCCGCAAGGCCAAAGGCAACAGCTGCCAGCCGCGATGCCGTTCCCAGCGGGCCGCCGCGGCTGCACCAGCACGAGTTGGCGTACGACAGTTGCGGCTCCGAGACCCCGCTCCTCGGCCTGACGATCGATCGTTGCCTGACCATCGTCGCCAGCGAGTATCCCGACATCGAGGCGGTGGTCAGCCGGCATCAAGACATCCGCTTCCGCTACGGTGAGTTCGACGCCATCGTCAGCCGAGCGGCCAAGGCCCTGTTACGCCTTGGCATTCAAAAGGGCGACCGGGTCGCCATCTGGTCCACGAACAACTACGAGTGGGTCACAGCCCAATACGCGACGGCGCGGATCGGGGCCATTCTGGTGAACGTGAACCCGGCCTACCGCAGTCATGAGCTCGAATACGTTTTGCGAGAGTCGCGCGCCAGGGTATTCATGTTGATCGAGTCATTCAAGTCTTCTAACTACGTTGAGATGCTGTACGAGGTATGTCCGGAGATCAAGGATGGAGAACCTGGGCATATAGAAAGTTGGAGGTTTCCTCATTTAAAGAGTGTTGTCTTTATTGGAAGGAAGCAGTACCCAGGGATGTTCACGCGCCGATCGTTCTACGAGTTAGGCGAAGAAATGCCTGATGAAGCTCTCGAAAGACGTCGCAAGGAGCTTGACATCGACGATGACATCAACATCCAGTACACTTCTGGAACTACAGGTTTCCCGAAGGGTGTTACGCTCACGCATAACAATATCCTCAACAACGCCTACTTTGTCGCACTGCGCATGCGATTGGTGCCTGGCGACCGCTTGTGCGTGCCGGTGCCGTTTTACCACTGCTTCGGCATGGTCTTGGCCAACCTGGCAGCCATGACGTCGGCGGCCACCATCGTCATCCCGGGGCCGTCCTTTGATGCCACCGAGACCCTGCAGACGGTACAGGACGAGCAGTGCACGGCGCTGCACGGTGTGCCCACGATGTTCATCGCCGAGCTCGCCCATCCCGAGTTTGAGCGCTTTGATCTTTCCACGCTCCGCACGGGCATCATGGCCGGCGCCCCCTGCCCGGTCGACGTGATGCGCGACGTCATGGAGCGGATGCACATGCGCGACATCCTCATTGCCTACGGGCAGACCGAATCCTCGCCGGTCGTCACCATGACCGAGCCGGACGATCCACTCCACCGGCGGGTGGCGACGGTAGGTCGGGTCATGCCTCACCAAGAACTGAAGATCGTGGATCCGTCGACCGGTCGCACCGTCCGGCGCGGCGAGCCGGGCGAACTGTGTTTCCGCGGCTACATGGTGATGGCCCGCTACGACAACAACCCTGAGGCCACCGCGGCAGCCATCGACCCCCAGGGCTGGCTGCACTCAGGCGATATTGGCGTGATGGATGTGGAAGGTTATGTCAAAATCACGGGACGGATCAAGGAGATGGTCATCCGCGGCGGTGAGAATCTGTACCCACGTGAGATCGAGGAGTTCCTTCGCACCCTGCCGATGGTCTACGATGTGGCCGTGGTGGGTGTCCCCGACGAGAAGTACGGAGAGGAACTGCTGGCCTGGGTCCAGCTGAAGCCGGGGGAGCGCGCCCCGAGCACTGAGGAGTGGCGCGCCATGTGCCAGGGCCGGATCGCCCATTTCAAGATTCCGCGCTATTGGAAGGTCGTGGACCAATTCCCGATGACGGTGACGGGAAAGATCCAGAAGTTCCGAATCCGCGAGCAGGCAATCCGCGAGCTCGGTCTCGAGAAGGCCGCCGGCATCGAGACGGCGTAGGCTGGTGCCCCCACACAGGCGGCATGGAACCGTGTCCGTCATGGCGGTGGTCAGCTGCGCGGCCGGTGCCCCACACGGGCGGCACGGAAGCGGCGCAAGGTGGCGGCGGCGGGGTGGCGGAAGCTTGACAGCCGCCACATCGCGTGCTACGATGGCCGGCAATAGACCAATGGCGTCGAACCGGAGGAGTAGGCGGACCGGTGCTCGACAGAGAGGTTGAGGGCCATCGGCTGGAAGCCCTCCCCGAGTTGCCGCCGCCGAAGGTCGCCGGGGAGTCGCGCGTGCGAACGCGAGTCCAGCTAGTAGTGCGCGCCGGGTCCGCCCGATAGCGCGGCACGAGTGCCCGGCGATGAGCGCCGGGAAACAGGGTGGTACCGCGGAGCAACCCTCCGCCCTTGTGGCGGGGGGTTTTCTTGTGTCGGCCAGCGGCTCCTGGTGCGGCTGTCCCCGGGAGTTCCGGGTTCGGCCCGTGCCGCCTGGCTGGCGACGAGGCAAGGGAGCATTCGACATGGAGGATCTTGCACATCCGATCTGTCCGGGTAGCGCGATGGCCAAGGCGTACGATCCCTCGGCCTATGAGCAGCGGTTGTATGACTGGTGGGCATCCCGCGGCTTTTTCAAGCCCGAGACGCAGGTCGCCCTCGGCCAGGCCGACCCGGGCGCGGAACCGTTCGTGATTAGCATGCCGCCCCCCAACATCACCGGGGCTCTGCACACCGGCCACGTCATCCCAGCCACGATGGAGGATCTCATGATCCGCTACCATCGTCTGCGTGGCCGTCCGGCCCTGTGGGTGCCGGGCACCGACCATGCCGGCATCGCTACCCAGAATGTGGTCGAACGCGCCCTGCAGGCCGAAGGTACCAGCCGCTACGAGCTGGGACGTGAGGCCTTCATCGCCCGTGTCTGGCAGTGGCGAGAGACGTACGGACGCCGCATCACCGAACAGCACCGGCGCCTGGGCGTCAGTTGTGACTGGGACCGCGAGCGATTCACCCTCGACGAGGGCTTGAGCCGCGCCGTGGCCACGGCCTTCGTCCGGCTCTACGAGCGCGGACTGATCTATCGCAGCCGGTGGCTCGTGAACTGGTGCCCGCGCTGCCGCAGCGTAATCAGTGACATCGAGGTCGAGCATCACGCTGTGGCCGGCAAGATGTACGAGTTCCGATATCCGCTGGCCGATGGCGGCTTCTTACCGGTGGCCACCACCCGTCCCGAGACCATCCTCGGCGACACCGCAGTGGCCGTCCATCCGGAGGATCCGCGCTACGCGCACCTGGTGGGCAGAAGTGCCGTCGTTCCAGCCATTGGACGGCACATTCCCATCATCGCCGACGCATACGTCGATCGCGAGTTCGGCACCGGGGCCTTGAAGGTCACACCGGCCCACGACCCCAACGACTACGAGATTGGCAAGCGCCATGGGCTGGCCGAGATCAATATCCTCAACCCCGACGGCACCCTCAACGAGAACGCCGGCCCATACGCCGGCCTGGATCGCTACGAGGCGCGGGAACGCCTGTGGACGGACATGGGCCGCGACGGGCTAGTCATCGGCGAGAAGGTTCATGAGCACGCGGTCGGCCACTGCCAGCGTTGCCACACCATGGTGGAGCCCATGCTCTCCACCCAGTGGTTCGTGCGCATGGCGCCCTTGGCCGAGCCGGCGATTCGTGCCGTTCGCGATGGCGAGATCGCCATCGTGCCCGAGCGATTCACCGCTGAGTACTACCACTGGCTGGAGAACATCCGCGACTGGGTGATCAGCCGCCAGCTCTGGTGGGGCCACCGCATCCCCGTTTGGTATGGCCCGGACGGCGAGCCGATCGCCGCTTTGGACGAGACGGCAGCGCGGGACGAAGCGCGCCGCCGGTATGGCGCGGAGGTGCCTCTGCGCCAGGACGAAGATGTGCTTGACACCTGGTTCAGCTCCGCCCTGTGGCCCTTCTCGACCCTCGGTTGGCCTGATGACACGCCCGACTACCGACGCTACTATCCGACGAGCGTGCTCGAGACTGGCTACGACATCCTGTTCTTCTGGGTGGCCCGGATGATCTTCATGGGCCTGGCCATGACGGGCCAGGTGCCGTTCCGTCTCGTCTACCTCCACGGGCTGATCCGCGATGCCGGAGGCCGCAAGATGTCCAAGAGCATGGGCAATGCACCGGATCCGATCGAGCTTATCGACCGTTACGGATGCGACGCGCTGCGCTTCATGTTGGCCACCGCCGCCACACCCGGCCAGGACATGGTGTTGTCGGAGGAGCGGCTGGAAGGCAGCCGCAACTTCGCCAACAAGCTGTGGAACATCGGTCGCTTCATCGTCAGTCACCTCACCGGAGCCAACGGCCCGCATGGCACCAACTTCTCGCCGCTCGAGCCGAACGAGCTCGAGGCCCGCTGGGACGAACTATCGCTCGTCGATCGCTGGATCTGGTCGCGCCACAACGAGGTGGTGACGACCGTAACCGACCTCTTCACCGCGCACCGATACGGGGATGCGGGCCGCGAGCTGAACGACTTTCTGTGGTCCGACTTCGCCGACTGGTACCTAGAGGCGGTCAAGATGCGCCTCCAGGGGGCAGACGATGCCGCCGCGGCCCGGACGCGCCAACTCCTATACAACGTGTTCGAGCGCTCGCTCACCTTGCTGCACCCGTTCATGCCGTTCCTCACCGAAGCGCTGTGGGGGCATTTACCGCGCCGGCCCGACAGCTGGCCGGCCCTGATGATGAGTCGCTGGCCAGCGCCGGGACGCATCGACCGCCCGGCCATGGATGCCTTCCGCGTGCTGCAGGACCTGGTGCGCGGCATTCGCAACGCACGGGCCGAGAACCACGTCGAGCCCGGTCGGCGCATCGAGGCCCTGGTGCGTGCTGGCGAACTGGCGCCGCTCTGGAACGCCGAGCGAGCGGCGATCGCCTTCCTGGCGCGACTGGACGAATCGCGCCTGCAGATCGACGCCTCCGGCAGCCCGCCACCCGTGCCACACGCCACCGTCGTGGCCGCTGAGGGCGTCGTAGCCTGGCTCCCGCTGGCCGGCATGATGGACCTGGAGAAGGAAAGGGCACGCCTGGCCGGTGAGCTCGAGGCCGTGCAAGCCGAGGTTCGGCGACTCGAGCAGCGGCTGGCCGACGAGCAGTTCCTGAGCCGAGCTCCCGAGACGGTCATCGCGCGCGAGCGAGACCGCCTGAGCGACGCGCGGGCGCGACAGGCGGCTCTGGGCGATCGGCTGGCACAGCTGTCGCGCGGCGCGTGAGCGGTGTGTTCCCCAGCCGGTCGGGGATGGCTATCCGATCCGGCCGCTGCAGGCTATACTCTCCTGCGGCCGCCGTGCGCCCCGCCTCGGGCGGTCGCCCGGGACGTCATCATTCCGGTGTGCCATTCGCTTGGGAAAGGAGACCCGCTGTGTCTGTGCCATCTCGCCTCCTCGCAGCCCTGCTCCTGATCGGCTTGGTGCTGGCCCTGCGGCCGTCGCTGTCCTCCACGCTCGCCGCGCCGGCAGCCGACAGCCAGGCCGGCGGCGCCGGGGAGCTGGCCTCGGTCCTCGACGTCGTACCGCCACTACTGCCGGAGCGCTTCTCGCCCTTGCCGCCCGAGGACCGGCCAGGCGATGCGGCGGCCATCGACGCCTGGGTGGATCGCGTCGTGGAGCGGCTGGCTTCGCAAGAGGATCCCTTCGCGGTCGTCGATGCCTGCGTGGAGCAGGAGATGGCCGAAACCGAGACCCCGGGGGCGTCGATCGCCATCGCCATCGATGGCGAGCTGCGCTATGTGCGTGGCTACGGAGTCAAGCATCGGGAGAACGGGGGCGAGATTGACGCCGCGACGCGCTTTCGCATTGGTTCCACCACCAAGCAGCTGACCGCGGCCGCCGTCATGCAGCTTGTCGAGGCCGGACAGCTCGACTTGCACGAGCCCGTTACCACGTACCGTCCGGACTTGAAGCTGGCGGCGCCGTGGCAGGCCAGCAGCATCACCCTGCACCACCTTCTGACGCACAGCGCTGGCTTGCCCGATGTGTACGCCCTCAGCCTGGAGGAGTTCGCGCAGTTGTCGCTGGATAGCTGGGCAAGCGGTGTCCTGCCCGACACCCCGCTCAACGCACCGCCTGGCACCTTCTGGAACTACAGCAATCCCAACTTCAGTCTCGCCGGACTCGTCGTCGAGACCGTCTCCGGCGAGCTCTACCGCGACTACGTCGCCCAGCATCTGTTTGCGCCGCTCGGCATGACGCGCAGCACCTTCGACCCGCGTGAGGCGCTCGACGACGGCAACTTCGCATATGGCCACCAGGGTTCGGCCCGCATGACGCCGCTGGACTTCGATCTGCCGGCCATCGAGCCCGCGGGCTCCGCCATGTCCACGCCCAGTGACATGGTTCGCTGGGCACTGGCCCTTATGAACGGCGGCGGTGGGGTTCTCGGTGCCGACTCGGCAGCCGCCCTGCAGGCCCCACAGATCAACACCGGCTACGTGTCGTGGGAGCACTACGGTTACGGCATCTTCGTTACCGAGTTCGAGGACACTACCGACCCCGGCCGGCCCGTGATGGTCTACGATCACGGCGGCAACGTGTGGGGTTACTCCTCCCAGCTTTACTGGGTTCCAGAGCGACGCTTCGTCGTCTCGATCCTGGCCAACACCATGACTTCCCTGGCCGGCTCGGCCCACTGCGCCTTGCGCGAGCTGGCGCACGTCCAAAGGCACTCCTATGCTGGGCAGGCGAGCTCTCCTGAAACGTGGGGACCATTCGAGGGTACGTATGCTTTTGTCAACGCGGCCTATATGGACATTACCGGTCGTGTCAGCCTCGAAGACTCGAAGCTCGTTCTGCGCTACCTGGACTTCGGGGATACGCTGTCGCTCCTGCCCATCCTGAAGGACACCTTTGCGGTGGACGCTGACGGCGATGGCAAGCCGGAGCAAGGCATCGACTTCACCTTCATCCGCCATCCGGAAGACCCCGAGCGCGTCGACTGGCTGCGCTACCGAATGATGGTCGGGGAGCGCGTGGGGCAATTCCCGGCTGCCATCCAGCTCAGCGGGGACGGTTGCGCGCCCTTCTTGTTTACCGCCGAACGCGACATGCCAGAGCTGACGGTGCGGGCCAGCGGGCTCGCGGCGGGGCCTGAGACTCTCACCAGCCTCCCCATTGAAGCAACCGATCCCAATGACCCCACGACCGCCAGCTACAAGCAAACGCTTGTGCTCGAGGGCGAGACCACCATGTTCTTCGTCCTGGTCATACCCGAGACCGACGACAACCTGGAGCTGTACCTGATGTACGACGCCGACGACGACGGCCGCTTCGATTGGCCGCGCGAGCTACGGGCGGCCGGACTTGTGGCCTCCGATAACCAACGCCTGCTGTACCTGGGCGGGCGCCCGAGTCCGGGGCGCTACCAGCTGTGGGTCCATGGCACCGTGGTGAACGGCCCGAGCACCTTCGCGCTCATGAACTACATTGTCAGCGGTCAGCAACTGACCGTCCGTGACGCGCCGCAGGCAGCAGCGGCCGGCTCCAGCCACAAGTTCGAGGTCTGCGCCCACAACACGCAAGAGCTGACAGGCCAGCGTGTGGGCTTTGTGGAGCTCGACTACCACTGGCCGCCGCGTCGCGTCCGGGTACCTGTCATCTGGGTGCCAGCCGGCGGCCCAACACCAACGACGATGCCTACGCCGGAGCCAACGGCGATCCCGGTGTACCGGGCCCTGCTGCCCGTAGCGCTGCGCGACAGCGTGGCCGGCCAGACAGCGCCGTAGCGAGTCAGCCGCCATGGACGTGACCGAGATCCCAGCTGCTCTGCTCGACGCTGCGGGCTTCATCGAACAACAGGTCGCCCAGATCGCCGCCGCCGTCCCGGAAGGTACGGCTGTCAGTGCGCTTTCCGGAGGCGTCGACTCGTCCGTCGTCACCCTGCTGGGCCATCGCGCCCTGGGCGAGCGGTTGCACACGTTCTTCATCGATAACGGGCTCATGCGCCAGGGCGAGCCGGAGAGCATCGTGGCTGCCTTCCGCGAGCTCGGCGTGCCGGTGACAGTCGTCCCGGCCCAGGACCGCTTCTTTGCCGCCCTGAAGGGGATCACCGATCCGGAGGCGAAGCGCGAAGCGATCGCCCGCACCTTCTACCGCGACGTGTTCGCCGAGCTCGTTCGCAGCTCCGGGGCGCGAACGCTCCTTCAGGGCACCATCCTGACCGACATCGAAGAGACGGTGGCCGGCGTGAAGCGCCAGCATAACGTCTTTGAGCAACTGGGCATCGATCCCCAGAGCGCGTTCGGCTACCAGATCCTGGAGCCGCTGCGGCAGCTGCGCAAGGATGGCGTCCGCAAGGTGGCTGCGGCGCTGGGCTTGCCTCCCAACCTGTACCGGCGTATGCCGTTTCCGGGACCGGCGCTGGCGGCACGCGTGATTGGCGAGGTGACCGCCGAGCGCATTGCCGTGGTCCGCCAGGCAACGGCCATCGTGGAGGCCGAGCTCGAACCCTTCGAGCCCTTCCAGGTGATGGCCATCCTGCACGAGGATCGAGTGACGGGCGTTCGCTCCGGACGCCGCGAGGTTGGCCGGCAGATCGAGCTGCGGGCCTGGGACAGCGTCGATGCCCGGCGAGCCACGCCACTGCGCCTGCCCTTCGACACCTTGGAGCGCCTCGCGGAGCGGCTCACGACGGAGGTCAGCGAGGTGGTGAGTGTGACCTACCACATCGCCAGCAAGCCGCCATCGACCATGGAGGCGGTGTAGAAAGCTCACAGGAGCTGCCTGTCGGACTGGCGGGCGCGGAACCCATCCTGACCCACTTGCCAGCCAAGCCAGCCGTCAGCGCAACCAACTGCGAGCTCGAGAGGAGTCAACAATGAGACGGACCACGCTCCGGACGGCCGTGTTTGCCAGCGCTTGGTGCACCTGCCTCCTCGTCGCCGCGAGCGCCCGTGCCTCGCCCGCCGACACGCCGCTCTGCGGCGCTGTGGCCCCTGGCACACGCTGGACGGCGAATGGCAGTCCGTACATCACGACCTGCGATGTCGAGGCGCCGGCTGGTGTGCAGCTAACCATCGAGCCGGGGGTGGTGGTGCGGCTCGGCGCCATGCACCGCTTGTTGGTCGGCGGCGCGCTCGTGGCCCTCGGTACCCCAGCCGCTCCCATCCGCTTTGAGGCCGTCGAGGTCGAGCAGCCGTGGGCGGCGCTGACGCTGGCCAGGGGAAGCGGCCCCTCGGAGCTGAGCTACGTCCAGTTCACAGGTGGGGGAGCTGGCCGCCGCGAGATGCTAGGCGTCGAAACCGATGCCGCGCGCATCGCGCATTGCACCTTTGGCAAGAACGCCGGCGTGGCGCTAGAGATCAAGAACGGTGCCTCGCCGACCATTACCCACTCGCGCTTTGTGGGCGCCAACGATCCGGCGGCCAACCCGCCTGCGGCGCTGCGCATTCGTGGCCCGAGCAACGCCGTCATCACCGAGAACGTGTTCGAGAGCAATGACTACGCAGTGTTTCGAGAGGGCGACGCCAATCCACGTTTCGAGGGCAACCGCTTTGCCTTCAACGGGCACGATGGGGTCGTGTACTCCGGCCGGATCAGCCGCGCGGTGACCCTTCACTCGCTCGGCCCGCGCAACTGGTCGTACGCCGTGGTGTCCCCCGGCTTGGTGGTGGAAGCAACCGGGCGGCTCACCATCGGTCCCGGCAGCACCATCAGGCTGTTCCCCGGCAATGGCATACGAGTCGCCGGCACCCTCGCCATCCGCGGTGCAGCGGCCAACAAGGTGCTGCTCACAACGGGTGCCGCCACCCCGTCCCCCGGCCAGTGGACGGACATCGAATTCAGTGCCTCCAGCATCGATTGGGTTCCAGAGGCACAAGAAGGCTGCATCGTCGAACACACCATCCTGGAGTACGGCGGCGGACGTCAGACAGGGGTCATCCACGTGCGGGCCAGCTCACCGCGCATCGCCAACAACGTGATTCGCCACAGCGGCAAACGAGGCATCACCGTCACCGGAGCCGAAGCTCGGCCCGAGATCGTGGGCAACCTCTTCGACGCCAATACGGACGAGACGGAGGGCATCGGCGTGTTTGTGACCGGCGAGGCCATGCCAACCGTGCAGTTCAACATCTTCCGCAACAACTCAGTGGGCGTTCGGTCCGACCGGGGGAGCGAACCGCGAGTCGAGCCGCACAATTGGTTCGACCGCAATCTGCAATACGGCGTTTACAACGAGGATCCCCTCGTCTGCGTCTCGGCGTCGGACAACGATTGGGGGGCTGCCGGCGGACCGAACGATCCTGCCGAGCTGGCCGACGATGCCTGCGGCATGACGCGCAACGAGAGCGAGGATGGCGATCTGGTCAGCAACCACGTGCGCTACGTGCCGTGGGAAGGCGTCATCGCCCGACCGAAGTTGACGAGCCCGCGCTGCGGCACCATGGCTCATCCGCGACCGGTGATCGAGGGCCTGGCCCCCGCCGGCGCCACCGTCCACATCTATGACCAAGAAGAGCGCATCGGCACCACCACGGCGGCCTCGGGCCGCGAGTCACTCCAACCATTCCGCTTCGTTCCCGCCGACCTGGCAGCCGGTTCCCATGTGTTTCGCGCCCAGGCCGAGCTGGGCACCGAGCGGAGCGGGCTGTCCGAGCCCCTGGACCTCTTTATCGAGCCAGACCAAGCAATCGATCCGTCGCGATTGGCGGTGCACTACGACCTGGACGGAACCCATTTCGTGCAGCCCTACATCAACTCCAGTGGCTGCCTGAGCCTGGCGTCCGGCGACTGGCGGATTCGCGTGCACCCGGTCGATGCACTGAGCTTGCGAGCCGGAATCGTCTGTCCTGACGGTGCTGCGCCGCAGCCCGTGCTCCAATACGGCGGCGCCGAGTGGCCCATGGCTCGGCAGGGCGAGAGCGATTACGCCGTCACCTTTCCGCTGGGCGACGGTGGCCCAGTCGCCGTGCGTCCCGCCTGCGGCTCCATCACCAGCACCGTCGTTCTGGGAACCATCGAACGGGAGTTGAACGGCATCGTCTACGACGCCGAGCTGGGGCCGGCGTATGGGCGGATTGCCGGCGCCCAAGTGACCCTGTTCGAATGGGATGCCTCAAGCGGGGATTGGCGAGTTTGGCCGGCCCAAGAGTACTACGGCCAGACCAACCCGATCATCACTGGTCCGGGCGGCTGGAGCATCTTCTACCCGCCACCTGGACTGTACTACGCGCGGGCCCAAGCGCCCGGCTACGAAACCGGCGTGACGAGCGAGGTTACCATCGCCAGCGAACCATTCGTCGCCAATCTGCCGCTGCGTAGGAGCAGCCGTGCCCTCAGCCTGCCATTACTGATGCGCGATGTTCGGCTCAGCACGCCGCCATGAGCCCCCGCGCACGACGTTTCTTCGGCTGCCTGCTGCCGCTCGTCTTGCTGGCCTTCGGTTGCGCCAGCGTGGCGTTGCTGGCGTACGGCAGTCAGATCGCATTCCAGGTCCTGCCCGTTCGGGACACGGCGATGGCACCCGTTCTCGAGCCTGGCTGGCGCGTGCTGGTAAACAACACCGCGTTCTGGGCTCGCGATCCAGAGCCGGGCAGCATTGTCTCCCTAGGAGCACCCACGGGCCAGGCATTCCGCCGGCTGGTCGGGCTTCCAGGACAGACGCTGCAGGCCCGTGGCGGCACCCTTTATATCGACGGCCAGCCCTCCCGAATCCGGGATCGCGCGCACGGGCAGCTTTCGGACTTCGGCCCCCTGACGTTGGGCCGCGACGAGTACTTCGTGCTGTCGGAGGACCGCAGCGCGGCGGACTCGCGCTCCTGGGGCCCCATCCCGCGGGATCGGCTGTATGGTGCGGCGCTGCTGTACCTGCCGCGCGGTTCCAACGCCGTCTATCCGGTGGACCCGACCCCCACCCTCCGGCCGCGCGGCGGTGATGGCCCCCGGCCCACGCCGTCCGTTCCGCCACGAGGCACAGGCAAACACGAGCATGATTCACGTACTGTATGACCACGGTGACGAGCGCCCTGCCGCGGGACTGACGGTGGCACAGATTCGCGCCGCTCGCTCGGACCCCGCCGGCGTGCTGTGGGCAGATCTGGAGGCTCCCTCGGCCGCCGAGCGAGCATCGCTGCTCGGTCAGGCCTTCGGCCTTCCCCCCGCCACCGACGACCTGTTGCTGGAGCTCGGCGGCGCTGTAGTGCCACTGGCGCTCCCGGGGTGCGCCCTGGTCCCCTTGCGCTCCAGCGCGGCCCATGCGCCGTCGCCGGGCACCGTCGCCACTCCAGCCGCCGGCATCCTGGGCCTGTACCTGGGTGCCAACTTCGTCATCACCTTGCACGCGGACCCATGGCCACTCCTGGCGACACTCCGCGATTCCGTGGCCAGCGGAAACGCATCCATGTCCCACGGCGCGAGCCAGCTGGCGGCTGACATCCTGTCGCTTATCGTCCGCCATGACCGCCAGGTGACCGACGCGGCCGCCGCCGCATTGGAGCGGCTCGGCCAACGGCGGGGTGACGCTGCGACGTTGGCTCAGCTGGCCACGGTGCGGGGTCAGTTGGCAGCGCTGCGCCGGGAAGTCCGCCAGCAGCGCCAGGCAGCCCTCTGGCTAGCGGTCGATGCCGGCTCGCCTGTGGCTGCGACCGGTCGCACCGCCTTTGGCCTCCTCGCCCAGGCGCTGGCGAGCCAGGCGGAGCGCATCGAGGACCTCCTCGCCGCCGCCACCCGGCTGGCCGAACAGCAACGGCTCCACCTGCAATGGCAGACGGCGCGCTGGTTGCGTATCATAGCGTTGCTGCTGGTCGCCCTGTCGATGACGGCGTGGGCGGTGGCGGCGAGCGTCTTCGCCCTCTGGCGTTAGCAGCCATGACGGAGCATGCCGGCCGAAGGCGGGTGCCGGAAGCCCGGAGCGGACAAGCGACGACGTGCCGCTCCCCGGCCCAAGGCCAGGGCGCGCAGCCGCGCCTCTGGAGCCAGCGTCGGGCCGTACCAATGGCCCGCCGACGCCGGTGCGCGGACCCCGTTCCAATGGCCCGCGGAGGCGGGTGAGCGGCGCCCCCTCCAACGGCCCACGGACGCCCATGAGCGGAGGAACAATAGGAACGGACATGACAGGACCCATGGTGTACGAGCGGCGACCAGCCTCGGCAGTCGCGGAAGAGGAACGCTATCTGAAGCGACGCTTGGAGGAGA
Organism: Anaerolineae bacterium; assembly: GCA_034432155.1. Taxonomy (GTDB): domain Bacteria; phylum Chloroflexota; class Anaerolineae; order Epilineales; family Epilineaceae; genus DAOUCP01. The sequence continues at coordinate 6,219 of DAOUCP010000055.1, read as the reverse complement.
TCGAAGCTGGCATGGGTGCGGTGGCTGCCCGCCTCGAGGCGCCAACACCCGCCGTCCCGCAGGTGCAGGCGCTGGACCGGGCGCGTCAGCTGACAGCCGAGCTGCTGCGGCAGATCCGCGTCCGGACCCTGGACGAAGCCATCGCCGCGCGCCTCGATTGGCTGGAGCGTGCCGCGGTCAGGCGCACCCAGGAAGTCACCGAGCCGTTGCCAGAGCTGGGCCTGATCGACCTGGATCGGCGCTTGCTCACCGACCTGTTAGCCGCCTGGCAGCGCGAGAAGCGCTGAGCCGACCACATCGGCGAGCCGCGGCTGGCCTGTGGGAGAAGTGCGCTGAGCTGCCCGAGACAAGTTGACCACCACCGCGAGCGGGTCCGTAAGGCAAGCAACGCGCCAGTCCGGTAGCTTCCCCATGCGCGTCGCCATCAACGGCTGGTTCGCTGGACGCGAGGTGGGTTCTGGGCAGTACACGGATCGCCTGGTAGCCGCCTTGCGGGCCGACGCCGCACTGGACGACGACTTCGCGCTCGTGCCCCGTCGGCCGGGGGGCCCCATCGCCAAGACCTGGTATGAGCAGGTCATTTTCCCGACGAGGGCACGGCATTCGGATGTGCTCCATGTGCCGTATTGGGGACCGCCCCTGTGGGCAAGACAGCCGCTAGTGGTCACTGTCCACGATCTCATCCCTTTGCTGTTGCCGGAGTACCGCGAGCGCTGGCTCGTGCGGGTTTACGCCCGTTTGGCGGCGGCGGGCAGTCAACGGGCGTGCCAGCTGATCGCCGACTCGTCATTCACTGCCCAGGGGATCCTCGCTCATCTCGGCGTCGAACCGGAACGCGTGACCGTCGTGCCACTCGCCGCCGATCCGGCCTGTACGCCGCACGCCGAGACGGGCTCGGTGCGGCAGCGCTTTGGGCTTCCCGACCGCTTCGGACTTTACCTGGGCGGCTTTGACCGTCGCAAGAACCTGCCTACGCTGCTTGCCGCCTGGCGCTTGGTCCACGAAGCTACGGGCTGCCCGCTGGTGGTTGCTGGTCGCATTCGGGACGAGCCCAGCGGGCTCTACCGTGATCCACGGCACGTTGCCACCGAGGTCGGCCTGGCGCCGGCAGCGCTGCGCTGCCTGGGGTTCGTGCCGGAGGCCGACAAACCAGGCCTGCTCGCGGCAGCTACCGTCTTCGCCTATCCCTCGCGCTATGAGGGGTTTGGGCTGCCGCCCTTGGAGGCCATGGCGTGCGGTACACCAGCGGTGGTAGCCGATGCCACCAGCCTGCCGGAGGTGGTGGGTGATGCCGCGATCCGCGTGCCGCCCGAAGACGTGGCCGCCTGGTCCGAGGCACTGCTCGCCGTTCTCCGCGACGCAGCACTGGCACGCGCTCTGCGCGCTCGCGGCCTGGAGAGAGCCAGTGCCTACAGCTGGTCGACCACTGCTGCGCTGACTCGCCGCATCTACGAGCGAGCTATCGCCTCCGGCCGGCCCCGAGGGTGCCCGGCATGACCACGCTCGCCAGCATGCCCGCCGCCGGGCAGGCCGAACCAGACGGAGCCCCGTCCGCAGGCAGCCGACTGGAACCGATGGCCAGGCCGTGGCGAATTGCCATGGTGTCGAAGGCGCTCGTGGTCGGTGCCTACCAACGCAAGGCCGAGTTGCTGGCCAGCGAACCTGACCTCCGACTCACGGTGATTGTGCCCACCGCTTGGCGCGAGGCAGGCACCGAGCGCCGCTTGGAGCGTCCCGAGCGTCCAGACTACCGGCTGATCGAGACCCAGCTGCGCCTCAACGGCCACTTCCACCTGCACTGGTACCCGCGATTGCCGGCTCTGTTCCGTTCGGAGCAGCCTCACCTCGTCCACCTCGACGAGGAGCCGTACAACCTGGCCACCGTTCTGGGCGTCCGAGCCGCCCGCGCCTGCGGTGCGCGCAGCCTGTTCTTCGCCTGGCAGAACTTGGCGCGCCGCTATCCGCCGCCCTTCCGATGGCTCGAGCGGTGGGTGTACCGCACCGTCGACGCCGCCATCGCCGGCAGCCAGACCGCAGCGCAGGTGCTCCGGGCCAAGGGCTACCGCGGGCGGCTGGCGGTGATCCCCCAGTTCGGTGTGGACACGCGGCAATTCTTTCCCGAAAGCGCCCCGCGGCCCGCCGACGAACTGGTGGTCGGCTACGTGGGCCGACTTGTGCCGGCCAAGGGCGTCGACCTGCTTCTGCGAGCCCTCGCTGACCTCACGACGCCCTGGCAGCTGGTGATCGCCGGCGAGGGTCCCGCGCGGCGGTACCTGCAGCACTTGGCATGGGATCTCGGCATCGCCGATCGCATCCTCTGGACCGGCTGGCTGGCCAGCGCCGCCCTGGCCGAACGGGTCCGCTCGCTCCACATCCTGGTGCTGCCCAGTCGCTCGACGCGCACCTGGACGGAGCAGTTCGGGAGGGTCTTGGTCGAGGCCATGGCTTGCCGCGTGGCCTGCATCGGGGCGGCAAGCGGCGAGATCCCGCACGTGCTGGGCGAGAGCGGCTTGACCTTCCCGGAAGGCGACTGGCACGCCTTGCGGCATTGCCTCCGCCTGCTGGCCGACGACCCAAACCGGCGGGAGCGCCTCGCCGAGGCCGGATACCGCCGCGCACTGGCCCAGTTCACCATGGAGGGTGTAGCGGCAGCCACCGCGGATCTGTACCGAGCGCTCCTGCGAGGCGACCGTCCTGGCGCAAGCGGACAGCTGGGGCCTACGGTGCCCCGGCCAGCGCCTGCCGCCTGGGCTGCGGACCGCGGCGGAGGCTCCGGAGGGTCCGCTAGCCACGGCTCGCCGCGTGGGCTGCGGGCGGTGGCGGATGGTCCGCCGGCCAGGGCCTGTTATAATGCGCCGGGCGCGGCAGCAAACGAGCACAGCCGCCCGTCTCTCGCCCCGGCCTGGGGGCAGAGAAGTCCTGCAGGCTGTCCGGGCTGCGTTCGGTGGCGCTCTCGCCCCGGCCTGGGGGGAGAGAAGGCAGCGCGGCCGGTCCATGGGCGGCGAAGCCGTGGGGTGAGGTGGCGCGCGGTGCGGACCCGCAGATGAAGTACGTGACCCAAGAACCGGCGACGCCGCCGCGCGTCGTCTTGAACGCCTCCCTGTGGGCCACCACCGGTGACTACCGGGCAGCCGGCATCAGCCGGCACATTGCTGGCCTCGTGGGGGCCCTGCTACAGCAACCGGAGGTTCAGCTGGCCTTGGTGGCGACCAACGGTGGCATTGCCCGGCGGATCGGCGATGCGGCCACCGTCATCCGCCTGCCGCGGTGGGCTCGTTGGCCGGCAGGCCGGATCGCTTGCGAACAGGCCGTCTTGCCGTTCGTCCTAGGTCGCGGCCGAGCCGACCTGTACCATTCGCCCGCCTATGCGATGCCCGTCATCTGCCCTGCGCCAGCTGTGGTGACGGTCCATGATCTGTCCTTCTTCCGCCTGCCGCAGACCTTTGGCCGGCTTCAGGGAGCCTACCTGCGCTGGGCGACCAGAGGTGCGGCCCGCCATGCGGCTGCCCTGATTGCGGTGTCCGAGTTCACGCGTCGCGAAACCGTCGCCTTGCTCGGTACGCCGCCCGACCGCATCCATGTCGTGCCCAACGGTGTGGCTGAGGAGTTTCGGCCCGCCGACCCTCCGGCAGTCGCCGCCTACCGTGCTCGCCGCGGCCTGCCCGAGCGCTTCATCCTGGCGGTGGGCACCGTTCAGCCGCGCAAGAACCTGGTCACGGTGATCGAGGCTTACGCTCGCTTGCGGCTCACCATGCCCGATCCCCCGGCCCTGGTCGTCGCCGGCGCAGCCGGCTGGGGGCGCGATGAGGTGGCCGAGCGCACCCGCGCCCTGGGCCTGGAGGCATCGGTGCGGCGCTTGGGCTTCTGCGATGATCACGAGCTGCCGCTCCTGTACACAGCCGCCGCCGTGGTGACGGTGCCCTCCCTGTATGAGGGCTTCGGCCTGCCAGTGGTTGAGGCCATGGCCTGCGGCACGCCCGTCATCGTTGCCGATACCAGCTCCTTGCCCGAAGTAGCGGGCGATGCTGCCCTCCGTGTCCCGGCCACGGACGTCGAGGGCTGGGTGCGGGCGCTGCGCCAGGTCCTGGATGATCCGGCGCTTGCCGCGCGCCTGTCCGCAGCGGGCGCCGCTCGAGCCCAGCGCTTCCGCTGGTCGCGGGCCGCAGCCGAGACGGTGGCCGTCTACCGCCAGGTCGTGGCCAACGGGTGGCAAACCACCGCCCGAGGGACGCATCGTGGCGGCTGATCGAACGCCGGGCGAGCGCCTGGGCCTCCTACTGGCCGATGCGTTGGCCATCCAGGTGGGCTTCGCCATCGCGTACTGGCTGCGCTACGAACGGCAGCTGGGCGGGCCGATCACGCCGTACCACGACGTACCGTATGCCGTCTACGCGCCATGGGCGGTCGTGCTGACCGCGATTCTGCTCCCCACTTTCTGGATGGCCGGTCTGTACTCCCGGACTCGCACCCGCTCCTGGCTAGAGAGCGTGTCGTCCATCGCCGCCGGCACGATGGTCGGCATGGCTACCCTTACCGTCCTGCTCTTTGGCTTGCGGCCGCTGGCCCAATCGCGCTTGATGCTGCCCTACGCGGCCGTCACCATCGCCACTTTGCTGGCCGTGGTGCGCGGGGTTGACCTGCTTCGCCGCCGCCGCCGCCTGCAGCGCGGCGAAGGGGTGATCCGCGCCCTGGTCATCGGTGCCGGCGATCACGGCCGTGCCGTGATGCGCAACGTCGTGGCCCAGCCCGACGCCGGCTATGCGGTGATCGGCTTCCTCGACGACGACCCGGCGAAGCGCCAACAGCCGATCGGCCGTTTCCCGCCACTTGGCAGTACCGACGATCTATTGGACGTCTTGGCCGCCCATCCTGTGGACGAGGTGATCATCGCCCTGCCTTGGCAGGCCCGAGATCGGATCGTTCGCCTGGTGAGCCAGTGTGAAACGGCCATGGTTCGTGCCCGCATCGTGCCCGACCTCTTTCAGCTGAGCTTGCGCCAGGTGGACTTGGACTCCCTCAACGGGATCCCCCTGTTGTCCGTTCGCCGCCCGGCCATCGGCGGTTGGGCGCACACCGCCAAACGGGCGATGGACGTTCTCGTCTCGACCCTAGGGCTCGTCCTTCTGTCCCCACTGCTCCTCTTGATCGCGGCAGCCATCCGGCTCGACTCGCATGGCAGCGTGCTCTTTCGCCAGACGCGGGTCGGCCGTGACGGCCGGCCATTCACCTGCTACAAGTTCCGCTCCATGGTCGAGGGCGCCGACGAGGAACGAGAAGCGCTCCTGGATCAGAACGAGGCAACGGGGCCCATCTTCAAGATGCGCAACGACCCCCGCCTAACGCGCGTCGGCCGATGGCTCCGCCGCGCCAGCCTGGATGAGCTACCACAACTGTGGAACGTGCTCCGCGGCGACATGAGCCTGGTCGGTCCCCGGCCGGCCATGCCCGAGGAACTGGCTGGCTATCAACCATGGCACCGCCGGCGATTGGAGATTGCACCTGGCCTCACCGGCCTGTGGCAGGTCAGTGGCCGCAGCGAACTCACCTTCGATGAGATGGTCATGCTCGATCTGTACTACGCCGAGAACTGGTCCATCGGGCTCGACCTGCGGATCCTGCTGCGCACCATTCCCACCGTCCTCCTGGGCACCGGCGCGTTCTAGGGCACCATTCCCACCGTCCTTTCGGGCACCGGCGCGTTCTAGGACACCATTCCCACCGTCCTTTCGGGAATCGGCGCGTCTTGACGCACTGTCCCGACTCTCTGCCCGACAGGGGTGTGGCGTGGCGATGGGTGGCACTTCAGGGGAACGCTCCCCATTCCGCTTTCGACCCGCGGCCCGGCGAGACTATAATCCGACGGTTGACAAACGCTGTGCTAGAGGTCCCGAGCCATGCCCCTCTATGAGTACATCTGCGATCACTGTGGCTACTCGTTCGAGCGGCTGCAGTCGTTCCACGACGAGCCGGTCGCCAACTGCCCGTCTTGCGGCAGCCTGGTCCGGCGGGTCATCGCTCCGGTGGGCGTGATCTTCAAGGGCTCTGGCTGGTACATCACAGACAGCCGACGCCAGCTCGCTTCGCAGGATCGACCTGCCCTATCCGATCGGAGCGACGGCACCGGAAAGAAAGACGGCCAAGCAAAGCCTGGCGGCCCGGACCCGAGCGACTGACCTCATTGCCAGCGCGGGCTCGTGCCCGCGCGCAGAGCGGCGGGGG
>DAOUCP010000054.1:0-4472 GCA_034432155.1 Anaerolineae bacterium | reverse complement strand
CAGGTAGGCTGCGGTCGCCACTGCGGCCAAGGTCAAGAGGACCCAGTCCGTCGTCCGCAAGGCGAACCGTTGCCGCTGCGTTCGACCGGACCGCGAGAAGCCGCGCATCTCGAGCGCCTCGGCCAACTCCTCGGCCAGCTTGAAGCTCTGGTAGAGAACCGGCAGCAGGAGTGCTGGGGCATGCCGAACGCTGCCGATCGCGGTGTCGAGATCGATGCCCCGCGATCGCTGGGCATCGCGCACGGCCGCTGCCCGACGGGCGATGACCGGCACAAACTGCATGCCGGCCGTGACCACGAACGCTGCCGCGAAGGGCACACCGCCGCTGGCCAGGGCACTGCCCAGCTCCACCGGTGTCATCGACCCGAACACCAGCACCGACCAGGCTACCAGTGCCAAGAGCCGCAGCATCGCTGCCCAGGCGACCGACCATTGGGCGCCCAGTGCGCTCAGGGCGAACACCAACACAGCCAGTGGAACGGCGGCACGCATGGCCCGACCCAAACGCTCCCTTGCTCCGAGGAGGGCTCCCAGCGACAAGGCTCCCAGCCAGGCGCCGGCCAACAGGCCTGGCTGTCGCGTTGCCGCCAAGTCCAATGCACCGAGCAGAAGTAAGGCTAGTCGAGTCCGCGGATCGAGCAACCCGCCTCCGTGGCATCCGAAAGCAACGCCCGCAGCCAACTCAGACCAGCTGGCCGCAAGCCACTGGCGCGAAACCGCGATGGATCTCCCAAGAGCGCCATCGGCCGACCATCGGCGGCCAGCCGGCCCTCGTCCAGCACCAGCCAGCGTCCTGCTAGCTCGTCCGCCAGCTCCACATCGTGAGTGGCTACCACCACGGTGCGCCCTTCCGCGCTACATTCGCCTGCCAGGCGCACCAGTTCCCGCCGGAAGCGCTCATCCTGTCCGGTACTCGGCTCATCGAGCAGGAGCACTTCCGATCGAGCGGCCAAGGCAGCCGCGAAGCTCACCCGCTTCTTCTGCCCCTCGCTCAGGCGAAACGGGGAACGCTCGACCAGCGGTCCCAGATCGAAGCGCTCGACGAGCTCGCCCAGCCATGTGGGATCGGTTCTGCCCAAAGCCTGCGGACCCGTCGCCAGCTCGGCGGCCACCGACGGTTGGAAGAACTGGTCGTTCGGGTTTTGGAACACGAAGCCCACATGGCGCGCCAGCGAACTCACCGCTCGGCGACCCACGGGCTGGCCGGCGACAAGGACCTCACCGCTGGCAGGTCGCAGCAGGCCGTTGATGTGCTTGAGAAGGCTTGTCTTGCCCGCTCCATTGCGACCCAGCAAGGCCAAGCGCTCGCCGCGAGCGATGGCAAAGTCCACCCCGGCGAGTACCGCCTGCTTGCCAATGTGGCTCGTCACGGCGCGGAACTCGATCACCGGGTCGGCACTCCCGGCCGGCACAGCCGGCTGCGCGTGCGCCGCCAGCAGACTCGCTCGCAGCCGCTCTCTGGCCGCGCCGTCCGCCTGCAGGCGCGTGACGAGTGACTCCAGCCCCAGAGGCAGCGGATCGAGGCCGGCAGCCCGAGCACAGCGCACCGCAAGGGGCACGTTGACGCCGTAGCGGGTCAGATCGCTGGCGGCGAGCTGCGCCGTGGGCCCGTCGGCCACGATGCGACCGCCCTCCAGCACGACGAGCCGATCCATCCCTTCGAGGATGGCACCGAGGCGATGCTCGGCCACGATCACCGTGACACCGTCTGAGGTGAGTCGCCGCAGAATGGCCGCCAACTCCTCGGCCATGGCCGGGTCGAGATGGGCAAAAGGTTCATCCAGGGCAAGCACCGCCGGTCGGACCGCCAGGGCAACGGCAATGAGCAAGCGCTGCTGCTGGCCGCCAGACAGCTCGTGCGGGACCTGCGCCAGATGCTCCGAGAGACCGACCGCTTCGGCAGCTGCCCGCACGCGAGGAGCGATGGCGTCGGCCGGCAGACCGAGACTCTCCAGCCCGAAGGCGATCTCCTCCTCCACCGTCGAGGCAAACAGCGCCCCGGCGGGGTTTTGGGGTACCAGCCCCACCCGCTCAAAGAGCATGGCCGGCGGCTGCGCGCGCACCGATTGGCCGCAAACCACGACCTCGCCTTCCAGGGTGCCACCATAGAAATGGGGCACCAGACCGTTCAGGCAGCGTAAGAGCGTGCTCTTTCCCGAGCCGCTGGGGCCCACCAGAAGCACGGACTCGCCGGGCGCCACGCACAAGTCGATGTCCGACAGCACCACCTCGCCGCCCGGATAGGCGTACCGGACGCCACGACACTGTACGACCGGAGCGGTCAAACGAACACCTAAGACCCAGTGTCGAAGCGCACCACGTTGGCTCGACGCAAGGCCACAATGGCCGCAAGGCCAAGAAGCACGCCGGTTAGGCTACTCACGGCAAAGACGCTCACGAAGGTGCCGGCCGTTGTCTCTTTACCCATGACCGCCGGAGCCACCAGCCAGCCGCTCAAGACGGCACCAATCCCGGCGGTGCCGATCACCTCGCCCAGGCAGGCAAGAGCCAGCCCGATGCGCTCGCCCCGTCCGAGCGCGTGACTGCCGGCTCCTTGGACCACCTCGGCCCGCAGCGGACGGCTGGCGCGCCAGGCAAGGCCCGCCAGTAGCGCACCGATCATGCCTCCCGGAAACGCCAGGATGGTGCCGGTACCGGTCGCGTTGCGAATCACGCCGGCGGCGAAGGCAATCAGCGTCGCCCACCACGGCCCGAGCGTCACTGCCGCTATCAGGTTCACCAGATGCTGACTCGGCGCTGGCCGAGACGCCCCCACGGGCACGTTGAGGTGGCCCAGCGCAGCGGCGATGGCCGTCAACACCACGGCAGTTGCCACCTGCCGCGTCGTCGCCGTCGCGAACTCCCGCCGGGCAAGCATCAGGGCGGCAAGTCCGGCCACGACGCCTACCAGCAAGGCGAAGACCATCCGGGCCGGTGTCCAGCCGGCCAAGAGAAGACTAGCCAACTCCATCATCCCATCCCTCCCCTTTCCTCGCGGGCAGAACCGCACTCCCGGCTCCGCGGTCGCCTAGTGCGGTGTCCACGGCGGCGCGCAGGGCTCGAGCTGCGGCTGCGACGTCGTCGGCCGCCAGCACCGCCCGAATCACTGCCACCCCTTGCGCCCCGGCGCCCACCGCAGCCGCTGCGTTCTCGGCCGTCACGCCGCCGATCGCCACCACCGGGAGGCGGATGCTAGCCACCATCGCGCTCAAGCCGGCCAGACCGATGGGCATGTCGGCGTCCGGCTTGCTGGTGGTTCCGAAGACATCCCCCACGCCAAGATAGCTGGCGCTCTCGGCTGCCGCGGCCCGAGCCAAGTCGACCCTGGCGGTGCTGTAGCCGATGAGCGCCTCGGGGCCCAGGATGCGGCGCGCTGTCGCAATCGGCAGGTCCTCCTCGCCCAGGTGCACCCCGTCGGCCCCGGCTGCAAGTGCCACGTCCGCTCGATCGTTCACCAGGACCGGCACGCCCGCCGGCCGAGCCACGGGCAACACCGTCCGCACCAGCTCGAGGAAGGTTCGTGTCGGGACCCGCTTGGCGCGCACTTGCAGCATGGTCGCGCCCCCTGCGATCGCCAGACGCGCCAGTTCGGCAAGCGAGCGATCGCCCGCGGCCGCGACATCCAGGATGACGAGCAGCCGCACATCCAGCCTATTGACCATGCTCCCCTCCCCTGGCATCCCCTCAGAAGTGCCGCCAACCATCTGCCAGCGGCCGCCGGCTGCCGTCCGGCATCTGCACCAGGCGATCACCTTCCGCCGTCAGCCGACCGATAACCGAGAGCCCGATCCCGGTGCGGCGGCTAACCGTCTCCAACAGCGCCGCCACCGCCGCCTCGGGCGCTGCCACGAGCAACTCGTAGTCCTCGCCCCCCGTCAGGGCGAGGGTGAGCGGTTCCTCACCCAGCGCCTGGGCCACGGCTCGGGTCGCTTCGCCGATCGGCAGCCGCTCAGCCTCGATGACCGCCCCCACTCCACTGCAGTCACAGAGGTGGCCCAGATCGGCGGCCAGGCCATCGCTAATGTCGATGCACGCGGACGCGCCCAGGGGTGCGAGCAGCGGGGCCACTGCCAGGCGAGGCTCGGGGGTCCACTGGCGGGCCAGCACGGCTTCGCATTGGCCCGCCGATAGTCCTAGCCCACTGCCATGGGCCAGCCAACGAGCGCCGGCCGCGGCGCCGCCCAGTTCACCCGTCACCAAGAGCACGTCACCGGGACGGCCACCGGAGCGGAGGAGGAGCTGGTCCGGCTCCACCTCGCCCAGCAGGGCAACGTCGAGCACGAGCTCCGCGGCCCGCGCCACGTTGCCGCCAACCAGATCGGCTCCCCAGCGCGCCAGCTCACCGGCCAAGCCGTCCACCATGCCGAGCACGAACTCGGCCTCCAGCTCCCCGGGGCCGGAAAGGGCCACCAGAGCATGGGTTGGCCGGCCGCCCATGGCGGCGATGTCGCTCAGGTTGACCGCCGCCAGCT
>DAOUCP010000053.1:0-12175 GCA_034432155.1 Anaerolineae bacterium | reverse complement strand
GGGGGGGGGGGCCCAGGGCCGACCTGGCGCGAACGGCTGACCGGGCATCGAGGGCGGAGGGGGCACCAGGGGACCACCGGGCACGAGAGGACAGCCAGGCACCCAGGGGCAACCGACTGCACGGGGACACCGGCACGGCAGGGGACATGCGGGCGGCCAAGATTGCCGCCGTCGGGGTGCGCGTCGAGCGCTGGGTGACCTACCACGGGCTGGCGCTGAACGTGTCGCCCGACCTGGCCGCCTTCCGCCTGATCGTGCCCTGCGGACTTGCCGGCTGCGAGGTAACCTCCATGAGCGCGGTGCTGGGGCGATCGGTGGCGCTCGCCGAAGTCAAGCCAGTCCTGGTGGCCTCTTTCGGCCGCACGTTCGAGAAGCCGGTGGTGTCGCTGCCGCTGCAGGCGCTGGCGGTGGGTTGGTGATGCACGCTCTACCGTGGAGGCACGGGCGGTCGCGGCGGCCGCGTGCCGGGCAGCTGCTGGGGACCACCGCCCTGGCTCTCGTGGCGCTGGCCCTTGTGCAGCCAGGGGGCGGCCCGTCCGCTGCGGCCACAGCGGAGCCGACACGTCGACCACTCGTGCCGACACCCTCGCCGCCCGTGGCCACTGTGGACTGGCCCGAGCTGCCGGATGTGACGGGCAAGCAGCCGCTCGCCACGACCGAGCACTTCGCAGTCTATGCGGCCGCCGATGACCCCTTGCTCCGGCGGGCCGTCCGCACCTGGACTCCCGAGCTGGAGGCGCTGCTCGAGGATGTTGGGCGCCGACTGGGGCTCGCGCTGCCGGTGGCGCGGGTGCACGTGGTCTTCAGCCGGGCCTACCATGCCCGCTGTCCGGCCCGCGGCATCGCCAGTGCACGGCGCGACAAGCCGCTGCTCGTGATCTACCTGGATGAGCGGACCACGGCGCGCCAGGTGCGCGCCGTCCTGGCGCATGAGATGGTTCACCATCTGACGGCCATCCCTTCCTTCGTGGGGGATGGCGTGCTGACCGAGGGGATTGCCAACTGGGCGGCCGGCCCCTGGATGCTGGCCTGGCAGGGCTACGGGCGGTGGTCGGATGCGGTGCTGGACTACCTGCGGAGGGGTGAGTATGTTGCCGTGTCGGATGACACGGGTCTCTCACCGGGCGCCGGGGAAGACTGCCTGGCACGGCGCGATCGGGTGTACAACAGTCGGGCTGCCTTCGTCGGCTGGCTGATCGACCGCATTGGGCTGGAACGAGTTCTCGAGATGCCGTACGTCGAGGTGGCAGCGGCCCAAGCGGCAGGGCGTCCGGCTGCGGACCGATCGGCCGAAGGGGTGTCGTTGGAACGCCGACCGGACTACCGCCGGGCTACCGGATACGATCTCCGCACCCTGGAGCTACTATGGCTGACCGAGTTGTGGCTCGAGAACCACTAGTCGTGCCGAGCGCCAGCGCGGTCGACGATGGTGTGAGGCGCTGGCGCGTCATGGTGGCCCAGCTCAACTTCGTGGTGGGCGACGTGACAGGCAATGCCCAGCGGCTGATCGAGACCCTGCGTGCCGGGCGTGAGGCGGGGGCCGACGTGGTCGTTTTCCCGGAGCTCGCGCTGTGCGGCTATCCGCCGGACGACTTGCTCTTGCGACCATCCTTCGTCGCCGCCGTCGAGTCGGCGCTTCAGGGCATCGCCCACCACAGTGTCGGGCTCACGGCTGTCGTCGGCACCCTCGACCGCTGCCAGGACCTGTGCAACGCTGCGGCTGTCCTCCACGACGGTCGGATCGTGGATCGCGTGGCGAAGATGTTCTTGCCCAACTACGGCGTGTTCGACGAGCAGCGGTACTTCCGGCCGGGCGTGCGCTCGCCGGTGTTCGAGCGCGACGGTGTGCTGTTCGGAGTCAGCATCTGTGAGGACATCTGGGTGCCCACCGGGCCAGCTCACCTCCAAGCCCTGGCAGGCGCCGATGTCATCATCAACATCTCGGCCTCTCCCTACTCGCGTGACAAGGGGTCGGCGCGCGAGCGCATGCTGGCGACCCGCGCGGTGGATGATCGCGTCTTCGTCGTCTTCTGCAATCTCGTCGGCGGCCAGGACGAGGTGGTGTTTGACGGCAACAGCCTGGTGATCGGGCCTGACGGCCAGATCCTGGCCCGTGGCGCTTCCCTGGCCGAGGATGTGTTCGTCGTCGATCTGTTCCCCGAAGAGGCGTTCCGAGAGCGTCTGCTTGACCCGCGGCGGCGCGGCCTGCCCCGCACGGACGGCGAGCTGGCTCGGGCACCGCGTGTGGCGCTGCGGCGCATCTTGCGGGCGCCGGCCCCGCCGCTGCCAGCACGAGCGCCCGTCGAACCCCTGAAGGGACTGGCCGAGGTGTACGCGGCCCTGGTGCTCGGTGTCCGCGACTACACCGCCAAGAACGGTTTCGAGCGCGTGCTGGTGGGCTTGTCGGGCGGCATCGACTCGGCTTTGACGGCCTCCATCGCCGTGGATGCGCTGGGCGCCGCCAACGTGCTCGGCGTGTCGATGCCGACGCGCTATACGTCGCCCATGAGCATCGAGGATGCGGCGGCTCTGTGTGCCAACCTAGGCTGTGAACTGGTGACGATCGACATCGACGCCATCTACCAGGCGTACCTGGACGCCTTGGCGCAGTCCCTCGAGCATGGACCAAGCTCCTTGACGGCGGAGAATGTGCAGCCTCGCATCCGCGGCCACATCCTCATGGCGTTATCGAACGAGCTTGGCTACCTGGTTCTCACCACCGGCAACAAGAGCGAGACCAGTGTGGGCTACACGACGCTGTATGGCGACACCGCCGGTGGCTTTGCGCCACTGAAGGATGTGACCAAGACCCTCGTCTGGCGCCTCGCTCGCTGGCGCAACGAACGGCAGGGCGGGCCTTGGATCCCCCAGCGGTCCATCGAGCGGGTGCCGACCGCCGAGCTGAAGCCGGACCAGACGGATCAAGACGTCTTGCCGCCCTACGAGCTATTGGATCCGATCCTGACGGCCTATGTGGAGGAGGAGAAAGGGGCAGCGGAAATCGTGGCCGCCGGGTTCGAAGCCGCGATGGTTCGGCGGGTAGTGGCGATGGTCGACCGGGCGGAGTACAAGCGACGTCAGTCACCACCGGGCATCAAGATCACCGAGCGGGCATTTGGCCGGGATCGGCGCATGCCGATCACCAAGCGCGTCCGGCTCGAGCCGCCAGAGGGCTGAGCTGGCCAGACCAGCGGGCGCGTCAGCCGGGACGGCCATCGGGTCCGGCGAGGCCGTCGGCCGACTGCCCACCATGCCGCAGCGAGGGAAAACAGATGGCGAGGAGCGAGCTGGCCACCCTTTCGGGCGAGCTGGCGGCCGCAGTGCGGAAGGTGAGCCAGGGCGTGGTGCGTGTGAGCGGCCGTCGGCGAGTGGCGGCTTCGGGGCTCGTCTGGTCGGAGGCCGGGTTGATCGTCACGGCTCACCACGTGCTGGAGCGCGACGATGACCTGGAAGTCGGTCTTCCCGACGGCCAGTCCGTCCCGGCCAGACTGCTGGGTCGCGAGCCCCCGACCGACCTGGCGCTCCTGCAGGTGGAGGGCGTGGCCATCCAACCGCCGGAGCGATCCTTGGTTGCGCTGCAGGTGGGCGACCTGGTTCTGGCCGTGGCGCGTCCTGGTAGGACGGCGCAAGCCGCCTTGGGGATCGTAAGCGCGCTGGCGGACGCCTGGATCAGTCCCATGGGCGGAGAGATCGATGCCTATGTGCAGACCGACGTGGTGATGTATCCGGGCTTCTCGGGCGGTGCCCTGGTAGACGCTGCCGGTGACCTGATTGGCATGAACACCTCGGACCTACTGCGCGGCTACAGCATTGTGGTGCCCCTGGCGACGATCGACCGCGTGGTGCGGGCCCTCATGGCCGAGAGCGAGCAGAGGTAAGAGCCATGATCGAGAGCGGGGCATCCGCTCAGGTGGCGGGCTGGCCCATTGAGTTGCTGCGGGCGTCGACGATGCGCCTGCGCCACAGACCACTCCATCTCTTGCCGCTGGTTGAACTGCGGAAGTCGGCGACGGCGCCCGCTTTCTACTGGTCGTCGCCGGACGGCCAGGAGCGCATCGTGGGTGCGGGCACCGCCTTTGCCGTCCAGGCCAAGGGCACCGACCGCTGGCGAGCGCTGGGCGAGGTGTGCGCCGCCGTCACCGGGCATCTGGAGGCGACTGCTGGGGAAGTGCGGCGGCCGGTGGTGCGGTGGTTCGTGGGCTTCGCCTTCGACGACGACCATGGCGAGGGGCCGTCCGCGGGCAGCGACTCGGCAGCAGTGCCGGGCCAAACGGCGGCCGAAGCGGCGCCGGGCGCCGCAGCGCCGGCGCTAATGGTGGACGACTGGTGGGCGCCTTTTCCAGCGGCCATGGCGGTGCTGCCCGAGATCATGGTGGTGGAGGGCCCGCGGGGGGCCTACCTGACCGTCATTGCACCGACCGTCTTGGCGCCGCCGGGCAGGAGCCCCGTGAACGACGATACTTTCACACCGGGCTGGATCGATCACGGCAGGACTCTCAGCTTGCTGGAACTCATCGAGAGCATCGCTCAGCGGCAGCGGACCGACGCCGGTCTGGACGACCCGTTCAACGAACCGCCCATCCCGGGCCTGCCGTGGCCCAGGCCACTGCGACCGCGGGATCGTTTCCGGGAGGCGATCGCCATGCCGGACCTGGCGATCATGGCCACCTTGGCATGCGATGCCGACGGGGACCCGCAGGCGGCACTAGGCCATCGACTGCGTCAGGCGCAGCGGTGGATCGCGCGGGGCCACGCCGAACGAATCGTCGTCAGCCTGCGGCGCTGTGTTCAACTCAACCAGCGGCCCGATGGGGTGGGCATGGTGGCTCGCTTGCTGGAGCAGGCGCCCGACTGCCAGGTCTACCTGTTTGCCGCGACACCGGAGGCTAGCCTCGTGGGCGCGTCGCCCGCCCGTCTCCTGCGAGCGGTCGGGCGGCGAGTGTCCGCGGCGGCCCTGGTCGGATCGGCACCTCGCGACGCCGATCGCAGCACCGACACCCTCATCGGCGAAGCGCTGTGTTCGAGTGCCGCCGAGCTTCGCGACTGCGAGGTCGTGGCCGCCGGCATGGCGCAGGCGCTGCGGAGTCTCGCGCCCCTCGTGCGACGCATTCGCCCTGTTCCGGAACCTAGGCTGCGACAGCTACGGCACAGCCAGCACCTGGAAGTGCGGATCGAGGCCGAGCGGCGGGTGAGCCTGGACGTTCTGGAACTGGCGGCGCGGCTGCATCCGACACCGGCGGTTGCCGGTTGGCCACGCGATGCCGCGCTAAAAGCCATCCGGCAGATCGAGCCGTGCTGTCGGGGTTGGTGTGGCGGCGGGCTTGGCTGGCTGGACGGCAAGGGCAACGGCGATCTGGCGTTGGTTTCGAGTCCGCTGTTGCTGCGGCGGGATACGGCGCTGACGTCCGCTGCGGTCGGTATCTCAGCCGACAGCGACCCCCAGGCTGTGGGCCGCGCGATCGAGCTGCAGCTCGATGCCGCGCTGGCGCCGTTCACCACGCCGCTGCGCGATCTTGACGAGCCACCTGCCGACGTGAAGACATGGTTGTGGTCGGTGCGCCCGCCGGGGGGCCTTCCAAGCTGGTGGCGTCCTGGCGAAGAAGCCTAGCCGCGCGCCTGGGGCAAGAGGCCAAGGTGGAAGGGCCCATGGTTGGGCGGCGAAGCGACGAGGCTTGGCCATGGGCCCATCGTTGCCCGGCGGAGTGACGAGCCCCGGGCCATGGGCCCATCGTTGCCCGGCGGCGCGATGAGGATTATTCTTACATGTTCGCGAGCACCGGGCTCCGGCGCTTACGATGGCTGGACCGGACGGTGAGGGGCCGGGTCGCGGCGGCAAGCCGACCCCGGCCACGCAGTCTCTGTGGTCAGGCAGACGGATGACTCTTTCCGACATCAGTGCCGGCACGACGGCAACTGTATTGCGGCTGCGCGGCGGCCGAGGCGTGGTGAACCGCCTGGCGGTGCTGGGCTTCACCCCCGGAGCTGCGGTGACGGTGGTTCAGAACTACGGGCACGGCCCACTCATCGTGGCGGTGCGCGACAGTCGGGTGGCGCTGGGGCGCGGTGAGGCGCAGGCGGTACTCGTGGAGCTGCCCGGCCGTGCCGGAGCCTGATGGCGCTTGCTCGCCGGGCGACGATACGGCGCTGATCGCAGCGCGGCGGTGTGCCGGGAGCGCCGCGTGCCCGGCCAGACGCAGCGGGCGGTGGAAGGGGCCGATCACCGTCGCGCTCGCCGGTCAGCCGAACGTCGGCAAGTCCACCATCTTCAACCTGCTCACCGGTGGTTGCGAGCACGTGGGCAACTGGCCGGGCAAGACCGTCGAGCGCAAGACGGGTCGCTGTCGCTGCTCTGAACTCGAGATCTCAGTCATCGACCTGCCGGGCACCTATAGCCTGTCGGCCAACTCGCCCGAGGAGCGGATCGCGCGCGATTACATCGTCCACGAGAAGCCGGACGTCGTGGTGGCCGTCGTAGATGCCAGCTCCCTCGAGCGCTCGCTGTACTTGGTGGCCGAGCTCCTGGCCTTGCCAGCACCCGTTGTGGTGGCCCTGAACATGGTGGATATTGCTCACAGCGAGGGCATCGAGATCCAGCCCCGAGTTTTGGGCGCGGCCCTCAATGCGCCCGTGGTGCCCATGAACGCCGCCCGGGGTCTAGGTCTGGCGGCCCTCTTGGAGGCGATTGTCGCCGTGGCGGCCGATCGCGACGGTTACCAGCCACAGCGACCGCACATTCGCGAGCAGCATCGCACTGTAGCCGACGAGCTGGGTCGGCTCATTGCGCCCGCGGTGCCCGAGCCCTACCCGGCCGATTGGGTGGCCCTGAAGCTGCTCGAAGGCGATGAGGAGCTCACCGCCATGATCCGCGGGCGACTCACCGCCGCCGATTGGAGCCGTGTCCAGGCGATCCTTCGCGCCCACGAGGATGCCATTGTCGACATCGCTGGCGGACGCTACCAGTGGATCGGGCGGATGGTGCGGGCGGCCGTGGTTCGGCCCCGTCTTGGCCAGGTGACCCTGACCGACCGGCTGGATCGCTACGCGACCCATCCATTCTGGGGCCTGGTGATCTTGTTGGCGGTGCTGGCGTTGGTGTTCGGAGTGACCTACCGCCTGGGGGCGCCTCTGCAGAGGTGGCTGGACGTTCTAGTCGTACAGCGCGGGGCTGAGCTCTTGCGGCAGCACCTCGTCGGGCAGCCGACATGGCTGGTGGGGCTGCTGACCAACGGGGCGCTGGGCGGTGCTGGGACGGTGCTGACCTTTGTTCCCCTTCTGGCCCTGTTCTTCGCATCTCTGGCGATCCTGGAAGAAGTCGGCTACATGGCTCGCGCCGCCTACGTGGCCGATCGCTTCATGCACGTCCTGGGATTGCACGGCCGTAGCTTCTTCCCGCTCTGCCTGGGCTTCGGCTGCAACGTGCCGGCGGTCATGGCGACGCGGACGATCGATGCGCCGCGGACGCGCCTGTTGACCATCCTCCTGGCACCGTTCGTGCCCTGTACCGCTCGCATGGCCGTGCTGGCCTTCGTGGCGCCCGTTTTCTTTCCCCAACACGCAGCCCTGGTGACCTGGTCGTTGGTGGCGACCTGCATCCTGGCGTTAGTCGGGTCGGGTCTCGTCTTGCGTCGGCTGGTCATCGGCGGCGAGCTGTCGCCGTTCATCATGGAGCTGCCGCTGTACCACCGTCCCAACGGACGCACCATTGGTCGCACCGTCCAGCGCCGGACGCTACGCTTCGTGCGCAAGGCGGGGGGCATCATCCTGGTGTCGTCCTGCGTCGTCTGGGGGCTGCTGTGGCTGCCCTCGGGCGAGTATTCGTCCAGCTATCTGGCGCGCTTCGGCGAGTGGCTGGCGCCGGCGGCTGGTCTGTTGGGACTCGACTGGCGCATGGTGGTGGCGCTGACCTCGGGCCTGGTGGCCCGCGAGAATGTGCTGGCCACGCTGGGTGTGCTCTATTCGGCTGGCCGGTCGGGAGGCCTCGGCTTGGCCCTACGCGGCCTGGTCCAGCCGCCAGCGGCGCTGAGCTTCCTCGTGCTCCACATGCTGTTTGTGCCATGTCTGCCCACCCTGGCCACCATTCGCCAGGAGACTGCCAGCTGGCGCTGGACGCTGCTGGCGGCACTACTCACGCTCGGCATCGCGCTGGCCGCCGCGGCTGTCGTATACTACGGGGCGTCCTGGTGGCAAGGCTAACCCATGCGATGACCCCTCAGCGGAACGGGGAATCAGCCCGCCGCCTTGTGGCGGCAGGGACAAGCGCGGCCCTTCTCGCCGTCTGCCTAAGTGGTCTCGCCGAGCGCCCGGCGGCCGTGGGGCAGACCGGCCGTCTGCGTCTGGAGGGTGAGACCTGGCAGACCGAACCCGGGGCCGTCATCCGCCACACCGTGACGGTGAGCAGTTCGCTCGCCGTGGCCGATGAGCTGCGGATCCAAGCCCAGGCGGGCGCGTGGCCGGTAGAAGTGCCAGCCACGGTGTCGGTCGTGCCTCGGCGCAAGGCCACCTTCGTGGTGCGCAGCCTCGTCCCGTTCCGCGAGGTCGGAGGGGCTGCCCAGGCGGTCACCATCACCGTGCACTCCGCGGCCGCTGGCAGCGCCTCGATTCGCCTGGTGGCCTCGAGCCGCGGCCGACTTGTCGGCAACCGCTACGTGGGCTGTCGCTTCGATTTCGATGGCGATGGTCGGATCGATCGAGCGGATGTGGCGCGCGTCGCCGAGCGGTTCAACGCCGCCGTGGGCGATGAGCGCTTCGATGCGGTGTTCGATCTGGACCACTCGGGCCGGATTGGCGCGGCCGACGTCCAGGCTGTGGCGGGCGCCGTCGGCTCGGAGTGCGCCACGTTGCCGGGCGCCGACTCGACCGCCCTGCGGGCGGCCATCGAGCCGTCCGGTTTGCGCCATCACCTGGAGGCCCTGGAGGCCATTGCCATGGCCGAAGGTGGACATCGAGCGGCCACCTCGTCTGGCCACGAGCGCTCAGCGGCGTACGTTGCCGACCAGCTGACGGCGGCGGGCTATGACGTGGGTCTCGACCGCTTCACCGTGAGCTTGTGGGAGGTGCTCCGGCCTTCGGTGCTGCAGCGAGTCGCGCCTGGGCCCCGGACGTACGGCGAGGGATTCTCGACCTTCCTGTACTCCGGCTCCGGGGAGGTCACGGCCACGTTGCAGGCAGTGGATCTCACCCTGCCCCCTGGACCCGAGATCAACGCCACCACGAGCGGCTGTGAGGCATCGGACTACGTGGGCTTTCCGCGCGGCAGCATTGCGCTCGTCCAGCGCGGCGGCTGCGATATGCCTACCAAGGTGGCCCATGCGGCTGCCGCTGGCGCAGCGGCGGTGGTGATGTTCAATGAGGGCCAGCCCGAGCGCCAGGGTTTGTTCAGCGGCGTCGCACGGCGGGATAACCCGCTGCCCGCGCTGGCCACGACCTTCGCCGTGGGCGAGGAGTTGGCCGCTCTGCTGGCGACCGGCCCGGTGGTGATGCACCTGTGCACCGCTACGGGCATCGTCGAACGGCCGACCCTCAACGTCCTCGCCGAACGGCCGGTAGGCGATCCGCGGCAGGTCATCCTCCTGAGTGCCCATCTGGACTCCGTGACAGCCGGACCCGGCATCAACGATAACGGTAGCGGCGTGGCGGCGATCCTGGAGATCGCGCTGCAGATGGCTCGGTTGGGCATCACGACTGCCAATCGACTGCGCTTTGCCTTCTGGTCGGCGGAGGAGATCGGGCTGCTCGGATCCGAGCACTACGTGCAGAGCCTGAGCCGAGAACAGCGTGATGCGGTCGTCTTGGTCCTGAACTTTGATATGCTGGGCTCCGTAAACTACGTGCGTTTCGTCTACGATGGCGCGAGCATCAGCCGGACGCTGGGCGGGAATCCCCTGCCGGTTGAGATTCAGGCGAGCTTCACCGACTACTTCAGGCAGCTGGGTCTGCCCGTCGAACCGCTGAATCTGGGCGGCGGTTCGGACCACGCCAGCTTCGTGGCCGTCGGCATCCCTGCCGGTGGGCTGTTTACGGGTACCAGCACCATCAAGACGGCCGCCCAGGCGGCGGTCTACGGCGGCGAGGCCGGGGCCCCGATGGACCCCTGCTATCACCGCGCCTGCGACACCACAGCCAACATCCACTGGGGCGTGCTCGAACTGCTCACCGATGCCGCAGCGCACGTGGCGCTGGCGTACGCACAGGACGAGCGTGGCATACTGGTGCGGCCCTATGGGACGCCGGCCGCCCTAGGCCTCTGGCCGTTTGGCGAGCGGGGAGGGCTGGCATGGCGGTAAGCGGTGTGGTGTGGGGAGGGCTGGCATGGCGGTGAGCGACCTGGAGCCCGGCCGTCCTTGCGCGGCCCAGGGTGTCGCTCGAAGAACGCCGGTGGCGGTTCGCCGAGCACGCGTGCCATCCGAAGAACGCGGCTGGCCGTTCGCCGAGCACGCATGCCGCCCGAAGAACGCCGCTGGCCGGCTGGCCGAGGGGGCGTGCCGCCCGAAGAAGGCGGCTGGCCGGCTGGCCGAGCAGGGTGGCGGACGATGAGGCGATACCGCCGGGCGCGAGGCTGGCTGCGGCGGCTGGCGGCGGCCATGGCTGCCGTGCTCGTGCTTGTCATTCTCTGGCCGATGTGGACGAAAGCGACTACCGGCGCACGGTCCGCAGCCCCCATGGGGACGCTGCCGGGAGGCGAGGAGGAGCGGGCGGCCACAGAGCGGGGCGTCGGCGAGTTGGCCCTTGCGGTCCAGGACGCGGCAGACATGGCGGCCTTCGAGGCGACCATTCGCTTCGATCCAGCGGTCATCAGCCCGACGGCGGTGATTTCGGGGCCCTTCCTGCCGCCTGGTAGCGTCCTGTTGCCTACCGATGCCCGCGCCCCCGGCACCTTGGCGATCGGCTCGTACAGCCTGGGCGAACGAGAGTCCAGCGGGGACGGCGTTCTGGCGATCGTCCGCTTCTCCGTGTTGAGCCGCGCGCCAGCCGGCCTGGCGCTCGATCCCACCGGCAGCGGCATCTTCGGTCGCCACGGGCAACCCGTGGCCGGGCAGCTCGCGCTTGTCGCCACCTGGCGGGCGTGGCTCCCGTTGGTGCCGCTGGGCGACGAGCCTGGCGCCGCACCGGCCCCCAGGTTCCTGCCGCCGCGCGCCGCGCTCGGGATCACGCCGTACGGCTCGGACAGCGCTCCAAACGGGCGGCAGGCGTGGCGGCTACCGCTGCCCCTGCGTGACTAACCTGGCGGCGGACCAGCCCCCAGGTTCATGCCGTAGCGGGCGGCCAGTGCCTCGAATGCCTGGCGGACATGGCCGGGCATCGCGATCTTGGCGAAGTCCGGCAGGCGAACGAAGGCGTGCACCACGCGGCCTGTGGTTCGCACGTTGCCCTCCGGTCCCAGCAGCTGAAAGCTGTACGTGAGCGAGGACTCGCCTAGTCGCTCCAAGCGCAGCCGCACCACGACTACCTCCCCGATGCGAACGGCCTGACGGTAGTCGGCCTCGACGCGCACGATCGGCGTGGTCATGCCGCCAAGCGATCCCACGGCGTCGAAGCGGAGGCCTGCGGCCTCGACGAACTCCTCGTAAGCGTCGCTGATCAGCTCGAACAGCCGGCCGACGAACAGGACGCCCGCCGGGTCGGCCTGATGGAATCGGACCCGGGTCCGATATACGAACGTGCCGTCGGCTTGGCTCCTCTCCGGCTCGAGCAGGGTCTCCATGGCTACGGCGACTCCTTGCGCAGCACCGGCAGGTAGATTCCCGTTGCCGGCATCGGGCTGTGCGTTGGCCCTGACGTTGCCGTGGCCGTCACCGTCTTGGCCGTCGCCGTCTCGCCTGGACCGGGCGTCGGTGTGGACTCGCCACCGGATGTGGCGGAAGGTGGCGGCGTGGCAGTCGCCGTTGCGGCCGGCGTGGCTTGGTTGGTGGCGGTTGCCGTTGCTGCTAGAGTGGCTTCCCTGGTGGCCGTCGCCGGGGTTGCTTGCGCCGCCGCCTGGGAGTGCCAGAAGCCGGCCCAACTTCCACACTCGGGAGATGCAGGTGGCCATTTGACGGCCTCTTATGGTCACTCCGCCGGGTTTTGGGTCCCTACGAGTCGCGTCCACGTCCGGACCGGCGTCATCACCTGACTCGGGATCCCGAGCGTGCGGTAGATCTGCTGGTGGACCGGCTCGGGGGTGGTAGCCCGGCGGATC
>DAOUCP010000052.1:0-47141 GCA_034432155.1 Anaerolineae bacterium | reverse complement strand
GGCGGGGTAGGGGCGCGGGCTAGCGGCGGGGGCGCGGCCGGCGGTTGGGCGCCCAGCCCCGCCGGCCGTGTGCGGGCGGCTGGGTGGCACCGGGTGGCTGCGTGGCACCGGTTGGCTGCCCACCGCTGGCGATGTCTCCGCCGGCCGTGTGCAGTCGGCTGGGTGGCACCGGCCAGCTGCCTAATGCTGGCGATGTCTGCACCGGCCGTGTGCGGGCGGCTGGGTGCCCAGCAGCCAGGAGTCGCGCGCCGCAGCCGTCAGGGAGAGAGAGATTCCCTCGTCGCGCGCCGCGGTTGCCGGGAAGAGAGGGCTTACTCCTTCACGCGGCGCGGTCGCTGATGAGGAGCGGACTCAGTCGGCGCGCTGCCGCCAGAAGTGGTCGACCGGTCCGTGACCACTGCCGATGGCACGCCCGACGGCCGCCCGGATGGCGCCCGTCAGGTAGTCTTTGGCCTGGGCCACCGCCTCCGGCACCGTCTCTCCCTTGGCCAGACAAGCGGCGATCGCGGAGGCGAAGGTGCAGCCCGTGCCATGCGTGTTTCGGCTGTCGATGCGCGGCGCGCGATACTCGCGGTAGTCGATGCCGTCATAGAGGACATCGATGCTCTCCGCTCCTTGGGCCAGGTGGCCGCCTTTCACCAGCACGTACGCCGGCCCCAGGTGGTGGATCTGCCGAGCGGCCTCGCGCATGTCGTCCAGTGTGGCCACCGGGCGGCCCACCAGTACTTCAGCCTCGTGCAGGTTGGGCGTCACGATCAAGGCCAGCGGCAGCAGCTGGGCGATGAGTGCCGAGCGTGCCTCGGTGGCCAGCAGAGGATCGCCGCTTTTGGCCACCATCACGGGGTCGACGACCAGTCGGCGGACTCCGTGGTGGCGCAGCCGTTCGGCAACCACTTGCACGATCCCTGCGCTGGCGAGCATGCCCGTCTTGACTGCATCGGCGCCGATGTCCTGCATCACGGCGTCAATCTGGAGGGCGACGAAATCTATCGGCAGTTCAATGACCCCCAGCACGCCGCGGGTGTTCTGGGCGGTGACAGCCGTCAGAGCGCTGGTGCCGAACACCCCAAGCGCCTCAAAGGTCTTGAGGTCGGCCTGAATGCCGGCGCCGCCACCGGAGTCGGAACCAGCGATGGTCAGGGCACGGGCGACGTTCACAGCGTCCTCCTTTGCTCTAGCTGGATTGGTCGCTTGGTTGGTTTCTCGCGGCAGCCGACCCACGGACGGGCAGTCCGAGGGCAGCGCCGACGATGCCTCTTGCGCCAGGTGAGCCAGTCAGCCGGGCGCACGGACCACACCAGGCCGCGAGGCGGTTGCCTTCAGCCACGGCGGCCGGTGAGGTAATCCTCCGTCAGCTTGTTCCCAGGCCTCACGAAGAGCTGATCGGTCGGCGCGTACTCCACGAGTTCGCCGAGCCAGAAGAAGCCCGTCCAGTCCGATACGCGGGCTGCCTGCTGCATGTTATGGGTCACCACCACGATGGTGTACTCACGGGCTAGGCGGCGCATCAGGTCCTCGATGACCATGGTGGCCACCGGATCGAGCGCACTGCACGGCTCGTCCATGAGGATCACCTCAGGCTGCGTGGCCGTTGCCCGGGCGACGCACAGTCTCTGCTGCTGACCGGCGTTGAGCGCCTGAGCCGGACTGTCGAGGCGGTCGGCCAGCTCGTCCCACAACCCCACTTCCACCAGGCTGTGGCGCACCCGTTCGAAGAGGTCCTGCCGACTGCGGCACAGCCCAAGTACCCGCGGTCCAAAGGCCACGTTGTCGAACACTGTCTGGGGAAACGGGTTGGGTCGCTGGAAGACCATACCAACTCGTTGTCGCAGCCGCACGACGTCCACCTCGGGCCGGTAGATGCTCTGCCCGTCCAAGCGGATCTCACCGTCGACGTGGACACCCTTGATGACATCGTTCATGCGGTTGATGCTGCGCAAGAGCGTTGTCTTGCCGCAGCCCGAGGGGCCGATGAACGCCGTCACCCGGCGCTCGTGCACGTCCAGGGTAACATTCTTCAGCGCTTCGAAGTCGCCATAGCGCAAAGAGAAGCGTTCGATCTCGATCTTGGCGCGCGTGTCCACCGATCAGAACCCACTTGCCCCGGCTAACCGAACCGACCGGTCACGTAAGCCTCGGTGCGGGGGTCGGCCGGTCGGGCGAAGAGCTCGACACCGGGACCGATTTCCACCAATTGACCGTCCAGCAGAAACGCAGCCTGATCGGCCAGCCGAGCTGCCTGCTGGACGCTGTGAGGCACGATGACAATCGTGTAGTTCCGCTTCAGGTCCAGCAGGGACTCCTCGACGATGCCGGTGGAAATGGGATCGAGTCCTGAGGTCGGATTGTCAAGCAGAATGACCTCGGGTTCAAGGGCCAGCGAGCGCGCCAGGCAGAGCCGCTGCTGCTGACCTCCCGATAGCCGAAATGCTGAGCCGTGGAGACGGTCTCGGACCTCATCCCACAGGGCGGCGCGACGCAGCGCCTGCTCGGTGCGCTCCTGGAGGACGACGGGATCGCGGATCCCAGCCATGCGGAGCGCGTAGGTCACGTTCTGCCAGATACTGCCTGGCAGTGGCGTGGGTATGGCGAAGACCATGCTGAGTCGCCGACGTAGATCATGGACATCGACGTCGGGCTCGAAGATGTCGCGGCCGTGGAACAGCACTTGCCCGACGTGGTGTGCGCCCTCATCCAGGTCGGTGAGGCGGTTGAGTAGGCGCAGCAGTGTCGTCTTGCCTGCCCGGCTGGGTCCGAAGACCACCGTGATGCGTTGCTCCGGCACGTCCAGGCTGAAGTCGGCGAGGGCCTGCGTGCCGTCGGCGTACGTAAAGGTGACGTGCCGCAAGCAGAGGATGGGTTGCTCGGGAGCCACTACCATTCCCTTCGTCGTCGGGCCCAGCTGCGGAGGACGCTGGCCGTCAAGGTCAGGCACAACACCAGGATCAGCAGGACAAGGGCGGTGCCGTACTGCAGAGTAAGAGGCATGCGTGGGACCTGGGTCGAGATGACGTAGAGGTGGTAGGGCAACGCCATGGTCTGGTCATACACCGAGCCAGGCAAGTCCGGCAGGTAGAACGCCGCCGCGGTGAACAAGATCGGTGCCGTCTCGCCGATCGCGCGGCTGAGGCCCAGGATTACGCCCGTCAGGATGCCCGGCAAGGCGTGCGGGAGGACTTGGTGCCGAACGGTCTGCCATTTGGTGGCGCCCATGCTCAGACTGGTGATACGAAACTCCCGAGGCACGCTCATGATGGCCTCTTCGGCAGTGCTGATGACGACCGGCATCGTCATCAGGCCCAGGGTCAGGGATCCGGCCAGGATGGAGGTGCCGAAGCCCATAAAGAGCACGAAAGCCCCCAGGCCGAACAGCCCGTACACGATGGAGGGGATGCCGGCGAGGTTGATGATGGCGGCCCGCACGAGGCGCGTCAGCGCGTTATCCTTGGCGTACTCGGCCAAGTAGATCGCAGCGCCGATGGCCAGGGGAATCGAAGCCACTGCGGTACCCAGGCCCAGGTACACGGTACCCAGGAGCGCCGGCAGAATGCCACCGGAGGTCATGCCAGTCGTGGGGGCGGTGGTCAGGAATTGCCAGGAGATCGCCGGCGCGCCCCGCGCCAGCAGGAACAGAATCAGGCCGACGATCGGCACCACCACTGCAAGAGCGACGGCGGTGATGAGGGCCGTCGCCAGTCGGGCAGTGACGTGCTGAGACACGGCGGCGCCTACCGCACTCGCCTGGGCAGCCGTCCACCGGCCAGCCTCGTGGTGACGGCATTGATAGCCAGGGTGATCGCGAAGAGCACCAGAGCGACGGTGAAGAGCACGTGGTAGTGGGTGCTACCGCGCGCCACTTCGCCCATCTCGGCGGCAATGGTGGCCGTCATCGTTCGCACTGGCTGGAGGAACAGTTGCGGTCCGCTCGGCACATTGGCCGCGTTCCCGGTGACCATGAGCACTGCCATCGTCTCGCCAACGGCGCGGCCAATCCCCAGCATGGCCGCCATGACCAGGCCGCTTCGCGCAGCCGGCACGGTAACGCGGTAGGTGGCTTGCCAGGACGTGGCGCCCAGGGCCCACGCCGCCTCGCGATAGCCACGCGGCACGGCATCGAGGGCGTCCTCGGCAATGCTGATGATCGTCGGCAAGGCCATGTACCCTAGCACCAGACCGCCGGTCAGAGCCGTGAGGCCTGTGGGTGCCCCCAGGGCCTGGATAATCGGCGCCAGGGCGACCCAACCCACGAAGCCAAGTACGATCGAAGGAATGCCGGCCAAGATCTCGATCAGCGGTTTGAGGACGTCCCGCAGCCAGCGCGGCGCGACCTCGGCGAGGTACACGGCCGTGACCAGTCCCAACGGCACCGACAGCACCACGGCGATGGCCGTGACCAATAGGGAGCCGGCGACGAGCGGCAGCATCCCGTAGAGCGCTTCCGGGGGGTACCATCGCGTCCCAAGCAGGTTGCCAAGGGAGACTCGATCGAACGTAGGCAAGGCCTCGCGCAGCAGGAACACCAGAATCAGGCCTACGACGGCGATGCTGGAGACGCCGCAAAGCCGAATGGCGGCCTCGGCGATGGTGTCAGCCGCAAGTCGGCGCTGTCCACCGGGCAATGCGTCGGAGAGATGGACGGCCATGTCCGACTACCCCTTACCGGCGTGCTGGCGCGGCGACACGGCCAGATGGAGCGCGGCGGCCACGCCCCACTCTTCCAGCGCCGTGGAGGGCCACACCAGGTGGTCGACCGGCACGAAGCCCAGCTCGCGCACCACTCTCTGTCCCTCGGGTCCCCGGATCCACTCGAGATACGCCCGGACGTCGTCTGGGGGCTCGCCCGCAGTCACCATGTGGAGGGGCCGCGACAGAGGGTAGGAGCCCGCCGTGGCCGTCGCCACCGACGGGCTGACGAACGGTCCTGCGCCGGAGGCAGCGATCGCCACGACCTTGTTGCCGGCAGTTACGTAGCCAAGCCCGTCATAGCCGATGGCGCGCGGATTCCGCTCGACCTCGCTCGTGATCCCCACCGACGAGGGCATCAGCAGGGTCTGTGGCGCGAACATAAGGTGGGAGTCTGGGTTGCCCCGCCGCACCACCGTCTCCAGGAAGTAGACGTGGGTCCCCGAATTGGTCTCTCGGGAGACCGGGACGATCGGCTCGTCGCGACCGCCCACCTCTGACCAACGCTTCGTCCGGCCGGAGAAGATATCAGACAACTGATCAATGGTCAGGTGGCTCACTGGGTTCGTCGGATGGACGAGGATGGCCAGGGCATCGATGGCCACCTCGTGCGCGATGGGTTCCACACCGAGTGCCCGCGCGGCGCGGACTTCGTCGTCGGTCATCGAGCGTGAGAGGTTGGCGATGTCAACGGTGCCGTTCATTAGAGCGGCAATGCCGGTGCCACTACCGCCGCCGGTCACCGCGATGGAGATGTCTGGTCGCACTTCCCGATACAGCTCGGCCCACGCCTCCGCGAGCTGCAGCATGGTGTCCGAGCCCTTGTTTTGGATTGTCCTCGTCGCCAGCCGATCCTCGGACCGCTCCTCGTGCCCCCGTCCGCAGCCCGCACTGAGCAAGCTCAGGAACACCATGAGCGTGGCGATCGGCGCAGTGGGTCGCGGCATGGCGATCGGTCTGGGTCCTTGCGGCCGAGTATGGTGGCATCGGCCGCCGCCCGCCGTCAAGCCGGCGGCGGGGCATCCCCGGTGGGAGGCTTCCGCGGACGAGTGACGAGTCCGCGATGCTGAGCCACCCGTGAGACTCGAACTCACGACCTGCTCATTACGAGTGAGCTGCTCTACCGACTGAGCTAGGGTGGCGTTACGGAATCCCGAGAGGCCAACAAAGCGCCGGACACTCCCAGCCGGCGCTTCCCAAGCGGGCGATGAGTCTCGAACTCACGACCTTCTCCTTGGCAAGGAGACGCTCTACCACTGAGCTACGCCCGCGCGCGAGACAAAGGGTATCACGAGTCGACGAGTCGGTCAAGCGCTGGCACGACGCCTAGACGCTGGGCGCGGCCAGGGCATCGACTCTGGGGGCCCGATTGCCCGGCAGAAGCTTGTTGCTGAAGCGCTCCCCCCACCTCCCGCAGGGCGGGAATGCCGGTGGCACGGGGATGGGCGATGATGCGAGCGCCGAGCAAGTCTGCAGAGCGTCCTGGCGAGGGTCCGAGTCGCCCCAACGGGTGGGATCGAACACCCAGGACGGCTTCACGGACGGCCGAACCATTCGGCCGGCAAACCAAGCCGCAGCCCTTCCGCCAACTGGTTCAGGCTGCCGGTGCTAAATGTCCATTCGAGCTGGAAGGGCACTCCGCGGCTATCCGATCCGCCGAGCGTCACCAGGTAGCGGCTGCGCGGCGCCAGCGGACGCTCCGCGAGGACGAACACCGCGTCGCGCAGCAGCTTGTTGGGATCGCTCGTCGGGTCCAACACATACGCCGGTACCGGCCGGCCGCTCGCGTCGCGCAAGCTGGCGGTTACCAGTTGCCAGCCGTCACTCGGCTGACCGCTGCTGGGTGCGGGCTGCAAAATGTGTAAGCTGATCGGATAGCCGGTCGGATAGCTCTTGCCCGGCAAGGGGTTTGGCATCTCATTGCCGCTGAAAGTGGTTGGCACGTCGGTGGCGTTGGCGACAGGGAAGGCCACCAGACGACGTTCGCCAGGCCATGCCCAGCCGCGATTGCCGAAGTCGATCACCGAGGTGCCCCATCGCTGCCCGGCGTAGCCGGCCCCCAGCTCGGTGGCTCGGTAATCCATGAACGGCAGGCGGTGGTAGACGCTGTTGATCCACGTATCCACCGCTCCCGTGGCGCCTGGCCCCATGGCCGCCACCTCGGAACTTGGCCAACCGTAACCAAAGTAGCGGTTGCGGTCGCTAAAGGGCTGCCCGATGAAGCCTGGCTTGTCCGGCGATTGGTAATGGGTCAGGCCGTTCTCGGCGCAGTACTCGGCGTGGGCTTGGGCCGCCAAGTGGATCGCCCGGTGGCCATGGATGAGGGGCAGCCCGGCGAGCCGCCGATAGTAGTTGCTGCGATCGACCATCGCTGCTTGGGCGTCGCCGGGATCTAGGCCGCTCGGCACAGCAAGCCAGTCGAACGTCACTTTGGCGCCGCCGGTACCCGTCGCCAGGACGGTGAGCACCGCCGAGTGGCCGCTTTCGCTCAGACGGTCGACGACCGCCGGTACCTGGTGGCGCGCCTCGGGGATTTGCCCGATCGCGAAGACGATCTCGCCGTAGGGTTGCCCGTCGACGGTCAGGCTCGCGCGCCCGCCGTCCGGCAGGATGCTTCGGTAGATGGCCAGGTTGGTGCCCTGGAAGCGAAACCGGAGGCTGCTGCCGGGCTCGTTGCTGACCAAGTAGCTGCCGCCTGAGGCGGCTGGGTCCGACACGACTTGCCAGTCGCCGCTGCGCTGCAGGCTGGGATCGTCCTCCTCCGCTGCCCAGGGCGTCGGCGTGGGCAGCGGTGGCGGCACCGTCTCGGAGCGGGCGGCCAGGGGCAGATACAGATGCACGTCCAAAACCTGCAGTGACTCAGCGCTGGCGGTGGCGAGCGCACGGCTCGCTGCCGGTTGAAAAACGGAGCCGGCGACGGCCAAGGTGAGCAGCAGCGCCAGCCTAAACCGCGCAGCGAGGCCGAAGCGGGATGGCGTGATGGTGCTCGAATGGGGCGTCGCTCGGGTGAGGGGGATGAATGGGACCATGGCGATGCTCCGGGTGGGATGTGGGTCGTCGGCAGGGATGCACCTATGGTAGCCGGCTTGTCACGTGCGGGCCACTCGGCAAGGGTGGGAAACGTGGCATTGTGGCATGGCGTGTGGCAGGGTGTAGGCGGAGCACGCCGCAGGCATCGAGTACGTGGCACCGTGGCACGGTGTGCGGCAGCGCACAAGCGGGCACTCCCCAGGGATCGGCAACGTCGCCCACCGGCCTCGCAACGTCGGGCGAGGGCTTTGGGCCGACTGCCACGGACCACTATAATCCGGTTCGTGTCCCGTATCCGCCTCCATCACACCGAGGGGATCGTTCTCAAGCGCCGCGACTTCGGCGAGGCGGACCGTATCCTAACCATTTATACGCTGCACCTTGGAAAGGTGCATGCCGTT
The DNA here is from genome assembly GCA_034432155.1 of Anaerolineae bacterium. Classification (GTDB taxonomy): domain Bacteria; phylum Chloroflexota; class Anaerolineae; order Epilineales; family Epilineaceae; genus DAOUCP01. The sequence continues at coordinate 39,027 of DAOUCP010000052.1, read as the reverse complement.
GCCAAGGGCGTGCGACGAATTGCCAGTCGCAAGAGTGGCCACCTGGAGCTCTTCACCCACTCGCGATTGATGTTGGCCGAGGGGCGCAACCTGTATGTTCTCACGCAGGCCGACACCCTGCATGCGTACAGCGCCATACGCGAGGGCCTGATCAGGACCACGTATGCCTACCACATTGCCGAGCTCGTGGACCGCTTCGTCCAAGAGGGTGCCGAGAGTGCAGAGGCCTTCGCCCTCTTGCGCGATTGTTTGCAGGCCCTTGGCGAGGCGGAGGACCCGGCACTTCTGGCTCGCTTCTTCGAGCTCCGCCTCCTGAGCCTGCTGGGTTACCAGCCGGAGCTGTTTCGGTGCGTGGGCTGCGGTCGCGCGGTGGGCCGAGAGGGCAACGTGTTTAGCCCGGATGCCGGCGGCGTCCTGTGCCCGGAATGTGGCGCGCGGACTGCCGACGCGTACCCCCTTTCGGCCCCGGGCTTCCGCGTGCTGCGCTTCCTGCAGACCCGCGACTGGGCCGTGGCGCGCAACGTCCAGCTCACGCCGGACACTCGCCTGGACCTGGAGCGCTGGCTGCATGCCTATTTGCGACACGTGCTCGAGCGTGGCCTGCGGAGCGTCGAATTCCTGAACAACCTGCGCCGCCTGGGCATGGAAACGGACCCTGGTCCCGCACCGCCGGCGCCTGGGCGACGCCGGCCTGCGGGCTCGTAGTCGGCCGTCGTGGGCCAGGGCAGGGCGCGGCCAGCCGTGTGCGCCGGAGGCGGTCAGCTGCGTGGCGGGCGGCAGGGACCATCAGGGGAGGAGACCACGTTGTCAGCGCCGTTTCTGACGTTCCAAGACGCCATTCTGCGCTTGCTGTCGTACTGGTCGGACCAGGGGTGCCTGGTCTGGCAGCCGCACAACGTCGAAGTGGGTGCCGGTACCCTCAACCCGGCCACGTTCTTGCGGGTGCTGGGTCCCGAGCCTTGGAATGTGGTCTACGTCGAGCCCAGCATCCGGCCCGACGACGGCCGCTATGGGCAGAATCCCAACCGCATGGCTCGTCACCATCAGCTGCAGGTCATTCTCAAGCCCGACCCCGGGAATCCCCAAGAACTGTTCCTTGACAGCCTGGGTACGTTGGGGGTGGACCTGCGGCACCGTGACATCCGCTTCGTCGAGGACAACTGGGAGTCACCAGCCCTCGGGGCCTGGGGCCTGGGTTGGGAAGTATGGCTGGACGGCCTGGAGATTACGCAATTCACGTACTTTCAGCAGGCCGGATCGCTGGATCTGGACCCAGTTGCCGTTGAGATCACCTATGGCCTGGACAGGATCATGATGGCGCTTCAGGACGTTCGTCACTTCAAGGACTTGTGGTGGAACGACCGCGTGCGAGGCGCCGACACCCAGGTGGCAGCCGAGGAAGAGAGCAGTCGCTACTTCTTTGAGACAGCGAGCATCGAGCGTCTGCGTCAACTGTACGACCTGTTCGAAGCCGAGGCCCAGGAGGCGATTGCGGGCCAGTTGCCGACGGTGGCGCATGACTACGTGCTCAAGTGCTCCCATGCCTTCAACATCTTGGATGCCCGAGGGGCCGTGGGTGTCACCGAACGGGCGCTGTACTTCGGGCGCATGCGGCGCCTCTCGCGGGCGGTAGCTGAGTGTTTCGTGGCCAAGCGCGCGCTGGCCGGTCACACTCTGCTCGACGCGGGTCGGCCCTGGGTCGCCGGCAAGCGTGGGGGGCGAGCCCTGGCTGCAGCGGGCGCCGCGGACGCAGCGGCGGGCACCGTGGACTCGGCAGTGCGTGCCACGGACTCGGCGGCGGGCGCCCCGGATTCGGCCGCGGCTGAGGTCACGGCCGGTGACGACAGACCAACCGAGCCGGCGGACTTCGTGCTCGAAGTGGGCACCGAGGAACTGCCGGTCGGCGAGCTGGACGCGGCGCTCGCCAGCCTGGCCGAGCGCGTGCCCAAGCTGCTCGACGAACTGCGGCTGGAGCGGCAATCGGTGGTGGTCTGCGGCACCCCGCGGCGGCTGGTGATCTTGGTCGAAGCACTGGCGCTGCGGCAGACGGATCAGGTCGAAGAGATCGTGGGACCGCCAGTGGCAGTGGCCTTTGCCGCCGACGGCTCGCCAACCCCCGCCGGCGAGGGTTTCGCCCGCAGCATGGGGGTGGGAGCGGGCGATCTGCGCCGCATCGAACGCGGCGGCCAAGAGCGGGTGGTGGCGACGCGGCGCACCGTTGGCCGGCCGGCAGCCGAAGTGCTGGCCGCGTCGCTGCCGGCCCTGCTCGGCGGCATCAGCTTCGGGCGATCCATGCGCTGGAATGACTCCCGACAGAGCTTCGCGCGCCCAGTTCGCTGGTTGTTGGCGCTGCACGGGTCAACGGTGGTGGGGCTGCAGTTTGCGGCCGTCGTGGCCGACCGAATGACGCGGGGCCTGCGGGCGGCGGGGGGCGAGCCACGGGTGGTGTCCAATGCCGGCGACTATCGATCGGTTATGGCAGCCTGCGGCATCGAGATCGATACCGCCGCTCGGCAGACGGCGATTGTGCAAGCGGTCACTCGGCTGGCGGCTGGCGTGGGCGGTCGTTTGGTCGCTGACCCCGGCCTGGTGGCTGAGGTGGCCAATCTGGTGGAGAGTCCGAGGCCCATCCTTGGCTCCTTCGGTCCCGACTACCTTGCGCTGCCCGAGCCGGTTCTGACCACCGTTCTGCGGCGGTATCAACGCTGCTTCCCCGTTCATGGGCCTGACGGCAGGCTTCTGCCCTATTTCGTGACGGTCGCCAATGGCGCGCAACTGGCCGAGGAGGTGGTGCGGCATGGCAACGAGGCGGTGGTCGCCGCTCGGTTCGCCGATGCAGCTTACTTCTGGCGGCGCGATACGTCACGGCCGCTCGAAGATTTCGTGCCGGCCCTGGCTCGGCTGACGTTTCACCCCGATCTCGGCTCCATGCTCGACAAAACGCGGCGTCTGGAGCGCCTGGTGCCCCGTCTCGCGGCGCGGTTGGGGCTGGACGAACCCGAGACAGCCGTCGCAGTCCGTGCGGCAACGCTGGCCAAGGCGGACCTGGCTACCGAAATGGTCATCGAGTTTACCTCGCTGCAGGGGGTTATGGGGCGTGAGTACGCCATGCGCAGCGGCGAGCCGGAAGCGGTAGCAGAAGCCATTTACGAGCAGTACCTGCCGCGCGGTTCCGGCGATGACCTACCTCGCAGCGGGGCCGGCACGGCACTGGCGTTGGCGGACCGGCTCGACAGCCTGGCCGGTCTGTTCGCCGCCGACATCCGGCCCAGCGGTGCGGCGGACCCCTACGGGCTGCGGAGAGCTGCCCTGGGCGTGGTGGCCATCCTTGCCGCGACCGGCCGCCGCTGTGACTTGGGGGCGGCAGTCGAGGAGGCAGCGGCCGAATTACCGATCGCGCTCAATGCCGCGGCGCGCTCCGACCTCGCAGCATTCCTGAGCCGCCGCCTGGAGGGCTATCTGCGTGACCAGGGACACTCTGCCGATGTGGTGGCCTCCGTGCTGGCAGTTCACGGCCACGATCCGGCCCGAGCCGCCGAGCTGGTCCCGACTCTTGGCCAGCATGTCCAGCGTCCCGAATGGCCGGAGACGTTGCACGCCTATGCGCGATGCTTGCGCATCGTCCGGCCGGTAGGCGAGCCCCTGCCGCCGGTCGATCCGCGGCTGTTCCGCGAGCCGGAAGAGCACGCGTTGCTGGCTGCTCTGGACGAAGCAACGGACGGACTCGATCCGGCGAATCTCGATGCCGTCCTCAATGTGTTGGCTGGTCTGGCGCCAACGATCAACCAGTACTTCGACGGCGTGCTGGTGATGGCCGATGATTCTCAACTGCGGACCAACCGTCTGTCCTTGGTGCAGCGGGTTGCCCAGCTGCCGCAGCGTCTGGCCGATCTGAGCCTGCTGCAGGGATTCTGAGTCGGCCAGTGGGCTAGCTGCCGAGCAAGGCGAGCCTGCTCTCAGGCACCGCCGGAACCGACTCTGGCCGGTGGCGGGGCCTCTTTGCCGGGCGCCGCGCCGCCAGATGCACTGGAACCAGCGGCCAGTTGGCGCAATGGCTCCTGGTGCTCGACGATGCGGATGATCAGCCCCGCCAGCAAAGCGGTCCGCGGCACGACGCTTGCCAGCTCGACGTACTCCTGGGGACTGTGATCCAACCCGCCAACGGGCCCCAGTCCATCGAGCACTGGCGTGCCCAGTTGCGCGATCCGGTTGCCGTCGGAAATGCCGCCCGTCGTAGTCCCCTGCAACTCGAAGCCAAGATCGCGGGCCACCTGGCGGGCCAGTTGGAAGAGGAGATCGGTGGCTGCTGTCCTGCCCATGGGGGTGATCCAGGAGCCGCCAGCGAGTTCTCGCTGCGTACCGGGGAGCCCTGGCTGCCGGATCAGCTCCCGGACCGCGGTGTCCAAAGCGGGGATGTCTTCGCGGCACAGGACCCGGGCGTCCACGTCCGCCTCGGCGAAGTCGGGGACGACGTTGGATCGTGTGCCTCCCCGGACGGTGCAAACGTTGACCGTCGCTCCAGGCCGAACGTCGTTCAGTTGCTGCAGTGCTAGGACCAGTCGGGCGAGCTCGACGACGGCGTTGGCTCCCTTCTCCGGTTCCACGCCAGCGTGGGCGGCACGGCCATGAACGATCAGCCGGTAGTGGGCACCACCCTTCCGGGCCAACACGATGGCGCCATCGTGGCGCGCTGATTCCAAGACCAGGGCGGCGTGCGATGCGGCTGCCACCGCGCGATACAGGTCACGCGAGGCCGGAGAGCCGATCTCCTCTTCGGAATTGCAGAAGAAGGCGATCTCGCCAAAGTCATCGAAGCCCAGTGCCTGCAAGGCGGCCACGGCATGGATGCCGGCTACAAGGCCGCCTTTCATGTCCGATGTTCCAGGACCCAGGATTCGCCCGTCCTGAACTTGGAACGGGCGCTCAGCTGCGGTGCCCGCTGGAAAGACGGTGTCCAGATGACCGATCAGGAGGATCCTTGCTGTCCCCCGGCCCGCCAAGCGACCCAAGAGGCAATCGCCATACTCGCGCAAAGGAAATCGTTGCACCGCGAACCCGGTGCGTTCCAGAAGGCCCTCGAAGGCTGTCACCGCCCGGTCCACGCCGGCCTTGTCGTGGCTGCCGGAATCGATCTTGACCAAGCTTTCCAGATCGGCCAGAAAAGCCTCTTGCCGCTCCGCCAGGTGAGCCCGAAGGAGTTGCAGCATGGCGCTTCCCTTTCCGATCCCCGCTGGCTTGTGCCCGGCAGGGGCCGCGCTTCGCCCACCAGCTCGTCGGCGATGGCTCGAGAGCCAGACCGCGGGCGATCGTTCGCGAGCCGACCCGTCCAGGTTGGCGGGACGGCGTGCGAGTCGGCCAGTGTAATGATGGCTGCATGGCTGGGCAAGGCGAGACGCGCCCTCGCTCTGACCAACGGACTGGCTGGCCTGGCGGCCCGTCGCCGATCGATCTCGCCTGGCATCTCCGGCCGGCCCCGAAGCCTATACTGTCTTCCGGGAACACGGGACGCGCCTGTGCTTCCGAAGAGCGTGACACAAGCAACGTAGGGCATGGAAGGAGTGTGGCGTTGCACGGCATGGGGATGCGCAGCGGCGGCTGGCGGAGTTTCCTGGAGTATGACGAGTCCATGGGACGCCCGTACCTGGACCGCCAGCTGTTGCGCCGGGTACTCGACTATGCCAAACCCCATGCTGGCCGGTTGACCCTGTTACTGGCAGCCATCCTGCTGACTGCGGTGGTGGAACTGCTGCCGCCGCTCCTGATCCGGGAACTCATCGATCATGTCCTGCCACGCGGCGACTTGGGGCGACTGAATCGTCTGGCTGTGGTGCTGCTTCTCGTACCACTGGCCAGTGGCCTCCTTGGCGTTCTGCAACGCTACCTCAACGCCAGCATTGGCGAGGGCATCATCTTCGATCTGCGCCAGCAGATGTATGAGCACCTACAGCGCATGAGCCTGCGCTTCTTCACCCACGCCAAGTCGGGCGAGATCCTTTCGCGCTTCAACAATGATGTCGTGGGCGCCCAGACGGCGATCACCGGCACCTTGCCCAACCTGGCGACCAATGCCGTGACCCTGGCGACGACGCTGGCGGTCATGGTGCGCATCGAATGGCGACTCACTCTGGTGGCCCTGGCGGTGTTACCCCTGTTCCTCCTGCCGGCCAGACGCGTTGGCCGCATCTTGCGCGATGTTCGCCGCCGCAGCTTCGAGCTCAACGCCGCGATGAGCAGCGCCATCCAGGAGACGCTGGGCATCAACGGCGCGCTGCTGGTGAAGACGTTTGGCCGGCAGCGGGACGAGATGGGACGGTTTCGGGAGATCAACCGCCAGGTGCGTGACGTTGGGGTCCGCCAGGCGCTGGTCGGCCGTTGGTTCTTCCTCGGCTTGCAAGCCTCGGCGGCCGTCGGCACGGCCTTGATCTACTGGTTTGGCGGGCACCTCGTCGTTCGCGGCCAGGCAACTGGGACGGTGAATGCGGCCGGCGGCTTCCTGGCCGAAGGCATCACCATCGGCACGCTGGTGGCATTTGCTGCCTACCTGGGTCGCCTCTACCAGCCCATCACCTCGCTTAGCAACATGCAGGTCGAACTGGCGACGTCGATGGTGAGCTTCGAAAGAGTGTTTGAGTACCTCGACTTGCCACTCGAGATCGCAGACCGACCCCACGCCCGGGTCCTGACTGGCGTCAAGGGGCGGATCGAGTTCCAGGACGTGTCGTTCGCCTTCCGGGCCGGGGAGGCTGTGGCCAATCGGCAACCCGGGCCCCCGGAGGCGGGGGTGGCGTCGCGGAACCGGGTGGTGCCGGACGCCGAGGTGGAAACGCAACGCGGTCAGGCAGCGACGTCGCCTTCACCGGGGCTCCACGCTTCGGGAGGAGAGGGGCAGGCGGGGGGCACTGGGCCGCTGGAGCGGCCATGGGCGCTGCGCCATGTGACATGCACCATCGAGCCGAGTCAACTGGTTGCCCTGGTGGGGCCGAGCGGTGCCGGCAAGACCACCTTGACCTATCTCCTCTTGCGACTGTATGACGTGACGGAGGGTCGCATCCTCATCGATGGCCTGGACGTGCGCGACGTCACGCAGGAGTCCCTGGCGCGGCAGTTCGGGGTGGTGATGCAAGAGACCTACCTGTTCCACGATACGGTGTTAGCGAACCTGCGCTACGCCAAGCCGGACGCCTCGTTGGCCGAATGCCAGGTGGCCGCACGTGCAGCCTGCATTCATGACCTGATCACGAGCATGCCCGATGGCTATGAGACCATCGTCGGCGAGCGGGGCTATCGGCTGAGCGGCGGCGAGAAACAACGCCTTGCCATCGCGCGCGTGATTCTCAAGGACCCACGCATCTTGATCCTCGATGAGGCGACCTCCCATCTCGATTCCCAATCGGAGCAGCTGATCCAGGCAGCGCTGGAGCCACTTTTCGAAGGCCGCACCAGCATCGTCATCGCCCACCGACTGTCGACCATCCTCAAGGCGGACCGGATTCTGGTGCTGGACGAGGGCCGCCTGGTGGAGCAAGGCACGCATCGCGAGCTCCTGGCGACTGGCGGGCTCTATGCCCATCTGTATGCCACCCAGTTCGGGGCCGGACGGGAACGCGCAGCTGACCGGGGCGGCCAAGCATCCCTCGCCGAGCAGCCGCCTCGATCGCCGCAGGCAACGGCGGCCGGCTAGCCCGCGCCCAGCCAGGCCAGGAGGGGGGTCAGGGTCAGGGGACTGGCCAAGGTGGATAGGAACACGGCCGAAGTGATGAAGGCCGGCTCGACATCGTAGGCTTCCGCGAGAACCGTCGTCGCCACGGCAGTGGGCATGGCGCCTTCCAGAATGGCCGCCTGACGGGCCGGTCCCGTCATGCCGGTCGTCAGGACCACGGCGTATGCCAGCGCTGGACTGGCCATCAGGCGAAGCGCGCCGGACAGGACGAGCGGCCAAGATGGCCGAAAGGACTGGACGCGGCGCATTTGCAGGCCTAGCACCACCAGGAAGGCGGGAATGGCCGCGTTGGCCACCATACTGAGCGAGCGATCGATGGCCTGGGGTAGCTGCCAGCCCATCCGGGATGACACGATGGCGAACACCGCCGCGTAGACCGCCGGCACGCGCAGCAGGCCCTTGAGCGCGGTGGCAACATCGGTTGATCCCATCGAAGCCACGAACACTCCGGCGGTGTAAATGAGCACCGAGGCGGTGACAAAGTAGACCCCAGCGTGGGCTACGGCTTGCTGGCCGAAAGCCAGCATGGTCAGGGAAAGACCGTAGTTGCCCGAATTGGGCGCCATGGCGGTCAGGATGAAGGCAGCCAAGAGCGACCGTGACAGACCGAGGAACCGACCGATGCACCAGGCGATGAGACCAACGCCCAGGATGCTGGTCAGAGCCACCGCCGTCATGCTGAGCACCTGGCCGCCGCCCAGTTTGCTCTGCGAGATGACCTGGTAGACTAGGCACGGGCTGAACACGTTGAAGGTCACGAGGGCGATGCCCCGGGCCTCCAGATGGAAGATCGCTCCGACCGCGTAGCCAGCCGCGGCGATGAACAAGATGGGCACCAGGTTGTCGACGAACAGGGCGGTCAGATCGGTCACTGATGACGTCCACACCTCGAGGCCCGCCCGTGCGCTGGGCGGGCGGCACAGTACCGGGCGGACTCCTTTGCCCGCCCGACTGTCGCTCGTTACGGGCCCCAGCCCCTAACCGCCGCCAGACCGCGGGCCGGCGGGCTCTGGGCACCGATGGTAATCGAGCCGAGGTCAGAGCGCCACTCCAGACGCTACCGCTGGCGGCAATCGCCAGGTGCCGAGGTGTGTTTCGTTCTTGCCCCGCCGAGATCTCGCCCTAGAATGCCCCTCATGTTGGCTGGCGGCATCCCCCCGGGCTACTTCTGGGCCATCGCTGCGGCCGTCTTCTGGTCGCTCGCGGTGGTGCTGTTTCGCAAGGCTGGCGAGCTGGCGTCCCCGCCGGCGTTGAACCTCTTCAAGAACCTGATCGCCCTCGGCTGCTACGTGCCACTCATCGCCATCGTCAGCGGGCTGCAAATGCCCGACTGGAATGGTCGAGACTGGCTCCTAGTCGCCCTCTCTGGCGTGTTGGGCATCGCCGTGGCAGACACCATGTTCTTCGCTGCGCTCAACCGGCTCGGCGCCGGACTGAATGCGGTGGTCAACTGCCTGTACTTCCCGTCGTTGGCGCTTCAGGCATACCTGTTCCTCGGCCAGCCGGTTTCGCCTGGGGCCCTGGCCGGTGGTCTCTTGGTGATCAGCGCCATCCTGCTGGGAGCAGCCGGTGGCCCGCTGCCAGGCACCAGCCGCCGCGATCTCCTTGTCGGTGTCCTGTTTGCTGCCGGAGGTGTAGTCGTGGTCGGCCTCGGCGTCGTTCTCATCGATGCGCTGCTGGATCGGTCACCGGTGCTGCTCACGACGGCGGTGCGACTCGCGTTCGGCCTGGTTGCTCTCTTGCCGGTGCTGCTCATTCGCTCGGTACGTGTCGAGCTGCGCGGGCTGCTTGTGCCCTCCGCCTGGTGGCGCATTGCGGTACCAGGCTCCGTCTTGGGCACGGCGTTGGCCATGTGGGCATGGCTCAAGGGTTTCGCCGAGTCAGACAACATTGCTGCCGTGGGCGTCCTCAACGAGTTGTCGACCGTCTTTGTCTTCCTGCTTGCCACCTGGCTCCTTGGCGAGCCCCTTACGGTGCGGCGCAGCCTGGCGGCAGGGCTGGGGTTTATCGGCGCGGCCCTGGTCCTCTGGTGAGCGGCTAAAGCTTCCTACCTGGCGCGTCGCTGTAAAAGTTGTGCCGGCGATTGGCCGCCCGGAGCGTGGCTGGCTTTCCTTTGGCTGACATCGCCTGCCCCGCGCACCGGTGGCTGGCTTTCCTTTGGCTGAGATCGCCTGCCCCCTGCGCCGTTGGCCCTCCAGCGCGCGGTGATTGCCCGACCGACGCCTACGGGGCTAGCATTCCGGTTGCCGCCGCGATGACAGGCGAGGCGGCACCCGAAATTGTGCTGTGGAGGTGAGCACCATGACATCACGCGCGAGACCGCCCGTCCGGCATTGGCTTCCTCTCGGGGCCATGGCCCTCGGACTGACCCTCGGGACCGGCCGTTTGGGCCACGCCTTGTCCCTCTCGGCGACATCGGTGGATCGAACCCCTGCCGGGTGGCAGGCCGGCGCAGAGGGCGCCTCACAGGTTACCGATACGGCGACGGCGGCCAGTGCAGAGGCGACGGCTACCGCCACAGCCAATCTGATCGAGACCGCCGTGGCGGCAACTCTCACTGCCTTGGCGCCAACAATCACGCCCAGCCCGACGACCACGCCGGTTCCCACGCCACGGCCGACCGTCCCGCCACGTCCTGGTTATTTTCCGATTGCCATCCGGGATCCGGCGTACGTGGTCGACGTCGGCTACTTGGATGTGGTCATCGCGCTCGATGGATCGCACTACATGCGCGAGGTGCATGGCCCGAGGCGCGAGACCGCTTGGGATCTGGCCATTGCGACGATCCGGGCGGTGACGGGCATGCTTGACATGGAGGCCGACGGTTCCGGCCGGCAGGACCAGCTTGGCATCGTGGTCTTTCGGCGGCCGATGCGTAGCCAGGAGGAGCTGCCGTTGCGGAGCGATCGGGCGGCGGTGCTGCAGTTTGTGAATGGTCTTACGTGGCTGGTCGATGGGGAGAAGCCGGCCGACCAAACCAACATGGACATCGGTTTGCGCCGGGCGCGAGACCTGGCCAAGGGCCCAGGCCACAAACCAGAGAACCGGCCCGTGGTCATCATGGTCAGCGAGATGCAGGCCAAAGGCGTGCGCTATGAAGGGGTCGACGACTGCACCGACACCGAGTGCGCCATGCTCCACTGGGCCGACCATGTGAAGCAGAGCGGGGCGATCATCGTACTGTTTGCTACCAGCTATGGCAATCGGGGGATCGAGCTGAAAGCCATGGCCAGCGATCCGTCCTTGGCGCTCCTGCTCCCGAGTGCCGAAGAAATGCGTACCGCCCTCGACAGTGTCCGATCGCGCTCCGAGCCGCCGGCGAGCCAGTTCTGGCCGTATCGCTAATGCCGCCAACGGTTGCCGTCGGCCTTGCGTCAGAAGACGAGTGCGGACCCTCGCGCTGGCGCCTCATCGCCGTGCCGCTGGCGCTGTTCGGCCTGGCGTTCGTCGTGCGGTGGCCGCACTTTGCCACTGTGCCGGCGCCGACAGATGAGACCGACGAATTGCTGTGGGCCTGGAAGGTAGCCCAGGGCGCCTTCCGGCCGCTTACCGCCTCCGACCCTTACATCGGTCCCGCCTGCACCTACCTGACGGCCCTGGCCTTCGGCCTGGCTGGACCATCGTTCGAGACGGGGCGCTCTGTGGCCGTGCTCCTTGGCGCGCTCGCCGCACCGGCAACGTGGCTCCTGGGTCGTTGGCTGGTGGGAGCCATGGCTGGCCTGGTTGCCGGGCTGCTCGTGGCGGTGGCGTTCGGGCCGGTGGTGATGAGCCATGTCGCCTGGTCCCATGGCAGTGCGCCGGCCGCTCTCGCCCTCGGCCTGGCTCTCCTGGCGCGAGGCAGTTCGCTGGGGTCGAAGGATCGCTCGGCCTCGGGCGAATCCTCCTCGCGGGCTGCTGGAGTGATACTCGCAGCTTCTGGCTTCTGGCTGGCGCTGGCCGTTGCCGCCCATCCCACCGTGGTCTGCCTGCTGCCCGGCGTCATCGTCTGGTGGGGGTGGCAGCATCGGCAGGTACCGCGGCTGGCTGCCCGCCGAATGGGCTGCCTGCTCGGTGGGGGGCTGGTAGGCTACGCGCCGGGCCTTTGGTTCCTGGCAACGGAAGGTGCGGCGCCGTTCTGGGCATCGGTGGCCGACCGTGAGTATGTGGCGCGAACAGCGGGCGGCTACGCCGAGGGAGTCTGGCTGTGGTTGGCCAGCCTGGCGCGGAACCTGGCGGGCCCGGCGACGCACCAGCTCACCGACGGACGGTTGTGGCTAACCGGGGCGCTACTCGCTCTCGCCCTGGCATCGCCGTGGCTGGCGCGCCGACGTGCGGGGCATGGTAGCGGTCGGGGGCAGCCGGCGCCGGGCGGCAGTTGGCTGCCGCTGGCGGTGATTGTCTCGGGGGCCCTGGGCATGCCCTGCTTGCTGGACGGTGAGCGTTTCACCTCCTTCACGGGGCTGCGGTACGCCGCGCCCGCCCTGCCGGCCGCCGCCGTCGCTGTCGGCGGGCTGATGGCTGGCCTCTCAACGCGCATGCGACTGGCGGTAGTGGTCGGCACCCTCGCCGTCGCCGTGGCGACCACCGCTAGCTTCTACCGGGCGACCCTGGCGCACGGCGTGAGTGGCGTGTATGTCTTGGAGGTGGTGGACGGCATCGTCGCCCAATGGCAGGCGCCAGCCATTCGAGACCGCACGCCGGTGCTCGTCGAGTCCGGGCTCGACGTGAAGCTGGCAGGTGGCGGCGAGGTGGGACGAGCGCTCAAGGTCCTCCTGGAACTACGCGGTGTGCCCGTACAGAAGGCGCGTGTGGACAAAATTCGCTGGTTTGCGGTGCACGACCGTTCGGGCAGCCTCCACCTGGTGCTGTCCGCAAACGGCGTCGCAGCCCTGGACCACGATGTGCTTCTCGTGCCGCACCGGGTGGTGGAGGTTGTTCCCGGGCAGGTCAGCCGCAGCGGACCGAGCTGGGGTTGGTACGGCGCCCGCGCACGCCTCTGGCCGTAGGCCAGGGGTTCAGCGGGCTCGCCTCCCGCCGTGGGCCAGGGGCTCACCGCGCACGCCTCTCGCCGTAGGCCAGGAGCTCAACGTACCTCGTTGGCCGTCTCGATCTCCGCGCGGCCCGTCATGCCGGCGCGCAGCGGTAGACCCTGATCTTCGAGTGTCAGATAGACCGCCACCACGACGGCCCCGGCCGCGTCTGTCTCGGCCTGGGCGGCGATCCGTTCGACCTTTGCCTCAAGCTCGCGGTCCGGGAAGGCGGTGAGGACGACGATCGCGTTGGCGCCGACCTTCACCTGGTGGATGTAGCGCTCAGACAGATTGGTGGTGGCAAAGCGCAGCGGTCGAGTCTTGGCCAAGGTGACGACCGGCGTTCCGGGGCCGACGCGCGTTCCGGCTGCGACATGGACCTTCACCACGCTGCCGGCGAACGGCGCCGTGAGGACTGCCCGCGCCCGATCGGCCTCGGCGGCCGTGGCCGCCAGCCGCGCCTGTTCGGCCTGCCGGCGTAGGCTCTCGAGTTCCTGGGCTGCCGGGCCCCGCCGCAGCTCGGCGAGGTTTGCCTGGGCGCTTTCCAACCGCGCTCGAGCGGCGGTCAGGTTCGGCGGCTGAGCCGTCCGAGCCGCGGCCAGCGCCTGTTCGGCAATCTGGACACCCTGTTCGGCCGCCTGCACGTTAGCCTGAGCGGCATCGCACTCGGACTGACTCGCGAACTTGCGCTTGGCAGCGCCACAGATGGCGTCACGGTGAGCTTGCAGGCCCCACAGGCTGTTCTTGGCCCGCTCGACTTCCAGACGGGCCGTTTCGACGTCGGATCCGCCCTCGAGCTTGACCCATGTCGCCATGGCGGCGGCGACTTCGGCCTGGGCCGCGGCTAGCTGAGCTTGGGAGGGGCCCTGTTCCGCCCGGGCCAGGGCGTCCGACGCCCGGGCCTCGGCGGCGCGGGCTTGGGCCAGGGCGATGTCGAAGGCCAAAAGGTCCATGCGTGCCAGCGTGTCCCCTTCGCGGACTTCCTGCCCCTCGCTCACATCCACCTCGAGGACTTCGCCGGCCAGGCTGAAACCGAGCGGCTGCGGCGGGATCGGCGCGACCAGGAGGCCATCGGCGGTGACGACACTGCGAGCCAGCGCGGCGCCGGTCGCGGTAGGCGCGACCGAGCCACCGGCGGCCGGCGTCGCTGTGGCCTTGGGGGGCGAGCTGCCTGCTGACCGACAGCCGCCTAGCACCAGGCAGCCGGCCAGGGCCGCGACGGCCAGTGAAATGGGGCACGTGGCGCGCACTGAGCGATGGGACACTCGAACCTCCCGTGACACAGGCTTCGTCGTAACGCAATCGAGACGGCAAGCCTTCATAGGCTTCCCAGGATCTCGACCGCCCGACGTCGGCGATAGCTGTGGGTGGCCAGGGCTGCGCTGGCCAGACTGGCCAGGATCATCATGCCCAGCATGATGAGGATGACGACGGGGTCGATGGCCAGGACGGTAGGCATCTCCGACCGGAAGCCTTCCGACAGGCGAAGCGCATAGGCCAGCAAGACGCCCGAGGTGACGCCCGTCAGGGTGGCCGAGAGGGTCATGACCATTGCCTCGGCCACGAACACGGCCAGCAGATAGTGTCCCGGGCTGCCCACCGCCTTGAGCATGCCAATCTCGGCCCGTCTTCCGTACACCGACACGTAGATGACCGCGAACACGCCGAACACGGCGAGCACTGAGGTGAGGGCCGTCAAGATGATCAGGAAGAGCTGGCCGGTGCGCGCTTCTTCCTGGGCGCCGCGCACAATCTCGGCGGTGCTGTCGATGAGCAGGTCGTGCTCCGTCGCATAGCGGAGACGCAGGTCGGAGCTCAGCTGCAGTTCGTCGACGCCTGCCGGTGGCGCTGCCAGCACCGCCTGCACCAGGCGGGCGTTGGGATCCGGCGGACCAAGCTGCGGATCCTGGACGATCTGGCGGAACGTCCCGAGCCCCACCAGCACCGTGTTCTGGCCGGACCAGATCGTCGTCTGCTTGGCACTGTACGTGCCCAGTCCCCCAAGGCGCTTGGCAACGGCGATGATCTCAACCGCTTCGGAGTGGTCCCGGCCCTCGCCGTCGATCAGCAGACGGTCCCCCACGCCACGATCGAAGTGGTTTGCCAAACCGGCCCCAATGATGGCTGTCCCCGGCTCGACGGCGATGCGCGCCAGGCTGCTCGGATCGCCGGCCTCGAAGTCCACCGCCTCGCGGTACAGGACGGCAGCCAAGTCCCCCTCGGCACCAATGACCTGGGCTCGCGACTCGCGCAACCCCAGGCCATCCCGGACGGTGGTCGGGAATGGGAGCGACCGCACCGCCACGTGAGCGAAAGCCCGTTCTGCCAGTAGCTCGCGCAGCAAGCCAAGCTCGAAGCCGCGCTCAACCAAGGGCACCGCCCGACGGCCGCGGCCGTCCTCGAGCTGGCGCGGTGGCGAGATCACGAAGGGCGCACCGCCCGTGAGTCGGCGGTCCGTGGCGGTATTGGCGGCTTGCAGGGCCAAAGAGGTCGACAGGAACGTCGGCAGCGTGGCGCTCATCACGATCATCAGGGCGATGAGGGTGTTCCGCCCGCGGCCGCGCAAGGCAGTGCGCCGCACGACGTAGCCCACGCGGCCGCTGGCGCGCTCGATCAGCCAAATGAGGAGCCGCTCGGCGGGCAGGATGACGAGGTAGAAGACCATCGCCGCGCCAATGATCATGGCTGCCAGCGCGCCGAAGATGAGAAGCGCCATCATCCACAGAACGCCGAAGTCGAATGCCAGCGGGAAGGCGAAGAAGAGGAGCAGGGGGTACACAAGCACGATCGCCCCCAGGCCGGGAATACGGAGGTTGACGTGCTCCTCGCGCATTGCCGCCAAGTCGTCGAGGCCCAGTCCTTCCGCCACCCCTGGATTGATGGCGTGGGTCACCTTCGTCCTGGCGGCTCTGCGGGCTGGCGCCAGAGCTGAGACCGCCAGCACGACAACCGTGGTGAGGACCGCCGAGAGGACCGCCGAGGCCGAGACCAGTGGCACATTGGCGCCCAAGCCGGCTGAGCGTCGGGCGATGAGTGGCGCGATCACCAGGTTGTTGACGGCTTGACCAGCCAGGATGCCGCCGAGTACGCCAGCGGCGCCGATCACCGCGACTTCGGCCATGACCAGGTTGAACAGGGTTCGCTGCGGGGCGCCGACAATGCGCAGCACGGCCATGTCCCGCGTCTGCTCTTGCACGTTCGTCATAATCAGCGTGTGGACGAGAAGGCCGACCACGCTCAGCGATAGAAGTCCGTACAGGCTGATCAATGACTGGATGAAGATGAACGCGCTTGCCCCCTCCAGGATGGCGCGCGGTCGTGGCATGGTGTAGGCGATGCCGGGCTCCACGGCGTCGATCACCTCCCGCACCTCCATGGCCCGTTCTCGCGCCAGAAAGGCGGAGCGCTGCGGATCGTTGCCTTGGTAGATGGCTGGATCGAAACCCACCAAGATGCGCTCGACGGTGCTACCCAGGGCAAAACGCTCTTGGGCTTCTGCCAGACCGACGATCAGCCCCTCGTTGGTCGCTTGGCCCGTGATTCCCCGCTGGGTGGCGATGGCGCGCACCGTCCAGGTGGCAGTGGTGCGCTGACGGGAAGCACCGGCTTCGATGGACCGACCGACCGGGCGGGTTACCGGCGCCGCGTACTGGACTTCGATCCGGTCACCGGGCTGCAGACCGAAGGTGTCGGCCGTCTGCTTCAGGACTATGGCTCCCGGCAGGTGGTCGGCACCCAACCCGAGCGCCAGGCTGCCGGTGATCCCTTCCATGGCGCCGAAAGGATCGCGCTCGGGATCCAATGCCACCAGGAGCACATCGCCGCTCTTGTCGCCATGCTTGAGAACCACAACGCTCTCGAGCCGGCCGGCGACGTCGGCTACGCCGTCCACCGACCGGATCAGCGGCTCCAGGCGCGGGTAATCTAAGTACGGGTTCGGCTCCGTATCACGCCGTGAGATGGCTAGATCAAAGGCGCCCACCTCGCCGGCCACCGTGCCAGCATAGTGCCGACGGTAGCTGTCCACGGTGGCGTTGAGAGCGGTCAGCGAGCCAACGCCAACGATCAGGGCCAGGACCATCAGCGCGGCGCGGACCTTGCGTCGTCGCATGGACCGCAGGACGTAAGTCAGGGTCATTGCCGCTGAGCTCTCGACTACGACTCGATCTCGGTCAGCGAACGAACGGGGTCAGCTTCGGCGGTCACAATCACGCCGTCCAACAGATGGATGGTGTAATCGGCGAACTGGGCCATGCGCGGGTCGTGGGTGACATAGATCACCGTCTTGCCCTCGCGACGATTCAACTCGCGGACGAGCGCCATAATCTCAAACCCACTCTGGCTGTCGAGATCGCCGGTCATCTCGTCCCCAATCAGAATCATCGGATCGTTGGCCAGCGCCCGGGCGACGGCAACCCGTTGCTGCTGCCCGCCGGACAGCTCACTGGGGTAGTGCTCCTCGCGGTCGGACAGGCCAACCGCCTCCAAGAGTTGCAGGGCGCGGCGTCGCCGCTCGGCCTTGCCCAAGCGCCCCAGCAGTACCATGGGCACCTCGACGTTCTCGACGGCGGTGAAGTTGTTGAGCAAGTTGAAGGTCTGGAAGACGAAACCGATCTTTTCAAGGCGGAGGCGGGCCAAGGCTTCCTCAGACAGCGAAACGATGGCTGCGCCGTCGATGAACACATGGCCTCGGCCAGGCTCGTCGAGACCGCCTACGATGTTGAGTAGCGTTGTCTTGCCGGAGCCGCTGGGACCCATGAGGCAGACCATCTCGCCGCGATGCACTTCGAGCGAGACACCGCGCAGAGCAGGCACCGCCTCTTTGCCCATGAGGTAGCTCTTGTGGACGTCCTGCACGACAATCAGTGGCGAATCTAACATTCTGATGCTCCGCGAACCGGGAAAACCGCACGCCTCTCAAGACTTCACCAAGCTGCCTGGCACGCGCTGATTTGCCGCCCTGGCGAGTTGATGGCCAACTATAGGACTGACGCGGCCGTTCGCGTACTTCTGCATGCGTCACCTTCTGCTCGGCGAGGATGAGCTGGCCCGCGAGCTCGGTCAGCTACAATGGTGAGATGCCGCAGCTGCTTCGCGAGCGGCGCGGTCGAGCGGGTCCTCGACCCGCAGTTGACAGTGCTGCGAAACGGCTGCGGCTCTCGGACGTCAAGTAGGTAGGCGGACGTGTGAACGAGAGGCGATGGGCTCGTGAGCCGAGGCTCCGGTGGCTCGTGGCCGGAGCATTGGTGCTCGTCGGGATGGCTGTCCTTCGCGGCGGAGAGGTGCAGAGCGCCGCGTCGAGCGTGGTGGAGGAAGGGGTCTGCCTGTATTTCCCGGCCAGTTACGCGCCGGCAGGGAACTCGATCCCGGGACCCGCAGGGCCGACAGGCAGGCCGTTCGGTGCGCACGTCGCCAGCCAGGGGTACCTGGGCCCGCCGTGTCGCTTCCGCCTCGACACGCCAACGCCCGGTGCCACCGCGACAGCGAGCGGCGCGGTCACGGCGACGGAAGGGCCCACACAGCCGGCAAGCAGCACGCCATCCGGCTCGGCCAGCACAACGCCGACGGACACCTCGTCTCTGACCGGCACGCCGGGGCCGACCACCACGCCCAGCCACACGCCGACGAGCGAATTCCTGCCGCCGACGCGGACGCCGTCCGCGACGCCGAGTCTAACGCCTTCTGGCACCTCAGAAGCTACGACAAGCGCGACACCCACGACGACGACCCTGTCCGCTCCGACGGGGACGTGGACGCCAACGGGGACGGTCCCTCCGGCGGAGACGGGGGAGGCTACGGCGACGCCCAGCCGCTCGGCCACAGCCACGTGGACCGCTACCGGCACGGCGACCGGCGGCCAGACACCATCAGGCACGGCGTCGCCGAGTGCTACGGCCACCGCCAGCGTCACGACGTGGCCGAGTGCGACGGCCAGCGTCACACCGACGACGAGCGCTACCACCACCGGGACGCGTCCGGCGAGTGCGACGGTTTCGGCTACAACGACGGCGAGCATCACTCCCACGGCGAGCACCACTCCCAGCGGGGCGCCGACGACGAGCATGACGGCCACCGGTACGCCTACGACGAGTGCCACCACCACCGAGACGCCTACAGCGAGCGCGACGGCCACTGATATGCCGACGACGACTGCCATCGTCACTGAGACGCCCACGACAGGTGCCACCGCGACGGCGACCGCAACCCCGACAGCCACCGTCCCGCCGACGGGCGCGGCCACCGCTGCGCCGACGGCCACGTTGACCATCACCGCCAGTCCGACGGCAAGCGCCACTCCCACGGCGAGCGTCACTCCCGCGGCCACCGCCAGCGCGACGGTGACTGTCATGCCCGTGCCAACCGCGACCGCCACGCCGAGCGCCACGGAAGCCGCTACGGCCACCGCCAGCGCGACGGTGACCCTCACGCCCATGCCCACCGCGACCGCGACCGCCACGCCAACCGCCACAGCAACCGCTACGGCCACCGCGACCCCGACAGCCACCAGCACGCGGACAAGCACGGCCACCGCCACGGCCAGCCGTACTGCGACGAGCACCGCCACGGCGACGGCGACGCGCACGCCAACGAACACCCGCACCAGCACCCGCACACCCACCCGCACGGCCACCAGCACGCCGACGCTCAGCCCGACGCCGCTTTCGACCTTCGTGCCGCCGCCGACCCCCGAGAGCCCGATGGGCGCCCAGGCCTTTGCGAGCGACGTCGTCGAGCCGGTGCTGGATCACATGACCGAGCACAATGTCCAGTGGGTGCGCTTCATCGTGCCCTGGTCGTCGGTCGAACCGGTGCAGAGCAGCCCGCCGACGTACAGCTGGGAGTGGCTAGATGGCATGGTCTCGGCGCTGGCTGGCAACGGCTTCACGGTGGTCGGGATCGTCTTAGGCAACCCGAGCTGGGCTGCGACCACCGACTGCGGGCCGGTCAACAAGGTGCCCCTGGCTCGCTATCGACAATTCCTCAGGGACCTTGCCGAACGATACGATGGTGATCTGGTCCAGGATGCTCCACGCTCACCGCGCGTGGTCCACTGGGAGATCTACAACGAGGAGGATTTCAACCCCGATCGGGCTGGTGGGGAGGATGACTACGGTGGTTGCTTCGGCAACAACCCCAACGCCTATGCCGAGCAGCTGCGGCAAGCTTACCTGGGCATCCATGAGGCAAACCCGACGGCGCACGTGCTGTTCGGCGGAGTGGCGCATGACCGGTTCTACAACAAGAGCGGCTACTCACCGGTGGGACCTTTCCACTACACATTTGTCCGGGATGTGCTGACGTACCTCAAGAACAACTATGGTTCCGAAGCGCAGTGGCCATTCTTCGACATGATGGGGTTGCACCTGTACAACGACTATCGAAACAACTGGGATGGCACCCCGCCTCTCGAGCAGGAGCTACTAGGCAAGGTTGCCAGGTTCCGAACCAATCAGCTCTACCGCGTTGGCTTCTATGACCTGCGATCTGTGCCCCTGGCCATCACCGAGCTGAGTCTGCCGAGCATGCCTTCCGATGCGTACACCCTCCGGGACGAGACCACCCAGGCGGCCTATCCGGGCCAGGTCCTCATTCGCAGTCGAGCGGTTGGCGCCCCCATCGCCATGTGGTTCACTGTGGAGGATTACCTCACCGGCGCGTGCGACAGCCCGTGGTCGTGGCTTACCTTCGGGCTACTCAAGTCCCAGTCGGTCTACGAGGCCGCCCAGCGGTGCACCCCGAATCCCTTGCCTGACTACCAGGTGGACGAGCCACACCAGCCCAAGCCTGCCATCGTGGCATTGCGCACAGCCGTGGAACAGCTCGCCGGCTGGGCCTATGAGCTGCAACTCACTGCCAGCCAGACGGGCAGCGTCCGAATCGAGGCGCATCGCTTCGTATCGCCTGGCAATCACTACCGTATCGCGCTGTTCACCGATCACGGTGAGCGCTTGGGCCGCCGCGGCTATCCGCCGCTTGAAGTGACGATGACCTTCAACGCCAGCCTGCTGCCAGACTGGACAGGTACCCTGCGGGTCGTCGACTACCTGGGCAACGTCACTCGCTACTACGGTCCTAGCGTGGTGCTGACGATCAAGCAGTGGCCCCAGTACGTGAGCGCCGAGTAACCTGCCTGCCAGGCTGACATAACTCCGCCACGCCGGGCATGGTGCCCGGCGGCAGCGTCCCCTCCCGGGCGGCTACAGGGGGTAGAGATCGTCGTCGTACGAGGGTGGGCCCATGGCTCCCTCGGCGCCGTCGCCAAACAGATCGCCCAGCTCTTCTTCGATCTTGTCCGGGTCCTCACCGGCCTCCAGGCGCCGCATCGCCTCTTCCATCTCCGGTTCGAGCGGTTCGCCGGTGATCTCGCTCATGCGGCGCATCAGTCGACCCAGCTGCCGTGGATCGTTCTCGTCGATGTGCTCCGCCTCGCTCATGAGGCGCATCATTTCCCGCTCGATCCGCGGATCGTCCAGGGGGTCCATCTCACCTTTGGTCTCACCGGTCGATTTCTGGCCCTCGTCGGCTGCCGAGCGCAGGACGGCAAAGCGCGAGACCTGGCGCTCGAGATTCGTCGCCCCGCACTTCGGACAGGTCGGTTGCCGCGTCACGTGAACGCTGGCTGCCAGGAAGCTATAGATGCGGTTGCAGCTTGGGCAGAGGTACTCGTAGATCGGCATGGCGGCACCTTGCCGCAGGCAGGCGTTAGGAGGCGATCATCCTCGCCACGGCGTTTTCTAGGAGCAACAGGTTGTCACCGGCCCGCCGCGCCGTGGCAGCCAGAGTCTCCATGGTGGTCACTTCCTCGAGCTGCTCGTCGACGAACCAGCGAAGGAAGTTGTCTGCGAGATAGTCGCGCTCCTCCTGGGCCAGGCGAACGAGATCGTGGATCTGCCGGGTGACCTCGAGTTCCCAGTTGACGGCCGTCTGTATGGCTGCCTCCACCGAAGGGAAGCCGGCCGCCGGGGCAGGAACCGCTGGGATCTCGACCTGACCGCCGGCCTGGCTCACGTAGCGAGCCAGCTTCATACCGTGCTCGCGCTCCTCCTCCGACTGGCGGTAGAAGAAGGTAGCAAGTTGCGGGAGGTTCTCCCGCTCGAAGTAAGCAGCCATGGTGAGGTATTGATGGGATGCGTGGAACTCGCGCCCCACTTGGTCGCTGATGGCCTTGGCCAATCTATCGCTGATCATCATTGGCGATGTGGCTCCTTGTTGCTTCGGATGCTAGGGTACCGCTTCGTCGCTGACACTCCATCATAGCATCGGCGTGCTGCCACGCCAACAAAACCTTCGCTCACAGGTGGGCGAGCACCGCCCGAGCGAAGGCGTCCCGGTCACGCTCCTCGAGCAGCTGCTGGAGAAGCTCCTCCTCGGTGGTGAGTTCGGACCGGCCGAGGACAAGCACCGTCAGGACCACCAGCATCTCCACCGCAGAGCATGGCCCGTTGCTGACATACCGCCACCAGTCCAGCACCCATTCCGGCTTGCGGGGACCAACGAGGACGATGCGCACATCGAGGCGATGCCCAGTCTGCGACCCCAAGCATGGCGGCAGCTGACTGCTCCTGGGCGCGGGCAAGCTCCCCACCAGCACTACCCGGCGCCGGTTCTGTCCGGCGGCCAGCTCTTGGGCCTGCTGCAGTAGGGCCAGCTGTTCGTCGGGCGAGTGGCGGGGAGTGCTGTACAGCAACCGATAGCCGGGCAGACCGGAAGCCAGCGTCTCGCGGTGGCGCTCGGCGATCCCCTCGACCCCGGGTCCCGTGACCACCTCAAGGGATTGCGGATGGGCACGGATGTGCTGCGCCACCAGGTGGGCCACATCGGCATCGGGATCGATGAGCAGCGGCATGGTGACATCGATACCCCGGGGAATGGCGCCGCCAGCCGCCAGGTAGCGGCGCACGTGGTCGCGCAGCACCGCCTCGGCCTCCTGGCCACCGATCCGCTCCAGCGCCTGAATCGCCCGGGCTCGGCTGCGCACATCTTGGCGCATGAGATCCTCGGCCAGCAGGCGGACGCCTTCCGCATCGCCCAGGGCAGCCAGAGCAATGCAGGCCGCGACGTGGGCCAGTGGCTCGTCGTCCTGTGCCACCGGCCGCACAACGGCGATGGCGCCCGGATCGGCGCTGGCGCCAAGAACGTCCATCAGCCGCGCGCGCTGCAGTGGACCCAACGCCAGGTCGCGGACCTCGCGCGCCGCCTCGCTGACAAGTCGCGCGCCAAAGGGTCGCAGCGCCTCCAAGAGCGCCGCATCGCCATCGCGCACGTAGGCCCGAATGAGTGGCCGGACCGCGCCGCGATAGCCGAGGCCGGACAGAAGCAACGCCACCTGGCGCCGCACTGTATCATCGGCCGACGCCAATTGGCGGACCAGGGCGCTGAAAGGCACGCCATTGTCGGCCTCCGTCGGGGGACTCGCCGGCGCCTCTGCGGGCGCGACGGCCGCGGGTGGCTCAGCGATCCGCCTGCGGATTCGCCTCCAGAGGCCCACCGGGCGCTTCCTCCTGCGGACGAACGAACGGCTTGGCTGTCTTGGGGGCCGCTCCCCCGGCCCGGCTGTCGGCCTGGTGCGCGAGCGGGCGTTCCGTCGCCCCGGCGGCCCGGTCGTCGGTCTGGTGCGGGTTCGCGCGTTCGACCGCCCTGGCCGCTCCGTTCCACTCCCGGGGCGGAGCAGGACGCTGGCCGTCGGATCGGGCCGCGATCGGGGGCGCGTGATCGCCCCGCAGGGCCTCGTACGCTCGCCGCCAGCGGTCGACCTCGGTCGTTGCGGTGGCGCCCCATCGCCGGCTGCGACGCTGGGGCGACACGCCCACGAGCGCCATGAGCACGGCCGTAAGCAGCAGCCAGGCATCCAGCCTTGGGCTGCGGCGGCGCACATACAGAAGGTCGTACGCCAGCTTCTCGCGAGGCGTGCTGTAGTAGTCGCCATAAACCTGGGCCAAGCCAGCCAGTCCCGGTCGGACCTGATGCCGCCGCGCGTAGCCAGGGATCGCCGTCAGGTGTCGGTAAACGAAGACGGTTCGCTCCGGGCGCGGCCCCACCAGGCTCATGTCCCCCAAGGCAATGTTGACCATCTGCGGCAGCTCGTCGATGTGCGTGCGTCGTAGCAGTGAGCCAAGACGCGTCACGCGCGTGTCTTGCGGGGCCGCCGGGACGGGTCCGGATGCCCGTTCGGCACCCTTCACCATGGTGCGGAGCTTGAGCTGACGAAAGCTCTTGCCGCCGCGCTTGACCGCCACCTTCGCCACCAGGAGTGGCCCCGGGTCGGAGAGCCAGCTGAGAACCGCCAGCGGGATCGAAATGGGCAGCGAAACGACGATGACCCCAACGGCTACGAGGAAATCGAGCCCTCTTCGGACAACGTCCCACCTTGCGTTGGCGAGGCGAAGCCCGGCGTGCCCAGCTTCGACGGCCTCGAGGATGTCGACCGACGGTTGCGAGATGACTTCGACGAGCCCGAACCAGGAGCGGCTAAGCACGAGTACGCCGGCGAAGCTGCCGAGCCCTCCGACCAGAAAGTAGGTGGCGCCCACCATGGCTCCGAAGCGCGCCTGGTAGAAGGCCACGACGGTGTTCAGGGTCATCGCCGCCAAGAAGGTCGCGCGCAGCAGGGTCTCCAGGGCTGGCGCCGCGTGGTGCGGGAACGCTCGGCAGTACGTGCGAACCGCGGCGCGCAGGCCTGCCCCAAGTGCCATCCCAAACGCGAAATAGATGAGGAAGTAGAGGCTGAACTGCAGCCATTTCTGTTGGATGTCGTAGCCGTAAAGGGCAGCGATGCGGATGGCGTAGCGGTAGACCAGCCCAAACGTGGCGATGGTGAGCAGGAGATAGATCAACAACCCGAGCGCAAACCGCCGTGGGCGCTGCCGGCGGCTCGTGGTGAAGACAGAAGGCGATGCCATCATGGCGTAGACAACGGGTGGCTATAATGCTGCCCGGACATGATAGCGCGTCCCGACGGCCCGACAAGCGCCTGGGCGAGACGGTCGATCCTGGGGGTGCGGGTCGACGACGTCACCTGGAGCGAGACCCTGGCAGCCATCGACGCCTTCGTCGAGTTGGGAACGCCCCACCATGTGGTGACGCCCAACCCCGAGTACGTCATGCAGGCGCTGCGGGATGCGCGCTTCCGCGCTGTTCTGGACCAGGCGGCCTTGGCGCCCGCAGACGGCGTCGGGCTGCTCTGGGCCGGCCGCCTTCTTGGTCAGCCGATTCGAGAGGTGGTGCCGGGTAGCGATTTGGTCGAGCGGATGGCGCCGGCGGCGGCCTCGCGCGGCGATCGCTGGTTCTTGCTGGGCGCGGCCCCGGGCGTGGCGGAGAGGGTGGCCGAGAGCCTGACCAAGCGCTTTCGGGGTTTGCGCATTGCCGGGACCTGGGCCGGATCGCCCGCCGTCTCGGAGAACGAAGACATCTGCCGCCGCATCGAGGCGGTGGCTCCGGTGGATGTGCTCCTTGTCGCCTATGGCGCGCCGGCGCAGGATCTGTGGATCGCCCGCAACTTGCCGCGGCTGCAATTGCCAGTGGCCATGGGGGTGGGCGGCACCTTCGACTTCATCGCCGGAGTCCGTCGCCGTCCACCGACCTGGGTGCGGCGACGGAACCTCATCTGGCTCTACCGCCTGTTCCAGGAACCGTGGCGCTGGCGACGGCAACGGGCGCTGCCGGTGTTTGTCTGGCTGGTGCTGCGCGCCTGGGCGCGCCAGCGGTGGGCGGTGGCGGCCGGCGAGCGATCACCCCGCTAGCGGTGGGCGGAGGCGGCGGAGGAGCGGTCAGCCACGCCAGCGGCGGGCGCAGCCGGCCAACGAACGGTCGCCCCGGTAGCACGAGGCGCAGCCGGCCCGCTAGCGATCACCCAGGTAGCGGTCGTACCACAGGCCGAAGACCACAAGTCCCCAGATATTGCGGCTCAGGTCGGCGCGGCCGGCCATGTGGCGATCGACGAGGCGACGGACTGCCCGTGGGTCGAAAATGCCCTGCCGACGAAGGTTCGTTTCGCTCAACACCTCATCGACCAGCGGCCTGAGTTCGCGCTTGAGCCAGCCTGGCATCGGGACGTGAAAGCCGGCCTTCGGCCGGTGCAGCACCTCCGGCGGCAATAGCTCGCGCGCCGTTCGTTTGAGCAGCGCTTTGAGGGTGAGCCGCCGTACCTTGTAGTGGCTCGGCAGTCCGGCAAGCCACTCGACCAACGGCCCATCGAGGAGCGGTACGCGCACTTCCAAGCCGTGGGCCATGGCGGTGCGGTCGACCTTGGTCAGCATGTCGTCGACCAGGCTGAGCTGGGCATCCACCAGCATGAGCCGATGGAGAAGATCGGGCGTCGGATAGGCCTCGAACAGACGCCGAGCCAGCCGCAACGAGCCCTCGCCAGCACGAAGACGATCGGCATAAGCGGCGCGATGGTCTGCGGAGTACAGAGCCAGCTTGGCTTCCTCGTCGAAGATCATCCGCCAGCCGATGTGGGCGGCCAGTGGATCGCGGTACGCATTCGCCAAGAAGCGACCCACTCGCAGCTGCCAACTCATCTTGGCCTCCGACCCGGGGACCAGCTTTGCCAGGCGGGGCAGCAGGCCCTCGGCCAAGGGCGCCGGCAACTGGCGCACCAGGCTGGCGAGCCGGTCCGCCTGGTAGATGACGTAGCCCCCGAACACCTCGTCGCCGCCATCGCCACTCAGCACCACCTTGGCATGCTGACTCGCCAGGCGTGCCAGATCGCGGGCCGCTATGGCCGAAGAGTCGGCAAACGGCTCGTCAAACGCCTGCACGATGCCCGGAAGCATGTCGTTGGCGAGCGGTTCGACGACGAACTCGTGGTGCTGGGTGCCGAAGCGCTCTGCTACTTGGCGGGCGTACGGGAGTTCACTGTATGACTTCTCGGGGAAGCCAATCGAGAACGTCGGCACCGGCCGGTCAGCGTGGCGCGCCATCAAGGCTACCACGACGCTCGAGTCCAAGCCGCCGCTCAAGAAGGCGCCGACGGGAACATCGCTGACCAGATGGCTACGCACTGCGTCGTCGAGATACGCTGCTAGCTGCGCGGCTGCCTCGTCCGGCGTCGGTGGCCGAGTCGCGGGGGGTGGGAACTGCCAGTAGCGCTCCAGGCGCGGATCGGGGTCGGCGATCAGGCGGTGGGCAGCGGGCAGCTTGCGAATGCCCTCGAAGATCGTCCGCGGTCCGGGGACATAGTCGAACGACAGATAGTCGTGCAGCGCGACGGGATCCAGGCGGCGGGGCACATTGGCAGCCAAGACGGCTTTGATCTCCGAGCCAAAGACGAGGCCGGTGGGACCGATGGCATAGAACAGGGGCTTGATGCCTAGCCGATCGCGGGCCAAGAGCAGTCGGCCCCGACGCGCGTCCCACACGGCCAAGGCGAACATGCCCCGCAGGCGGTCGACGAGCGCCGGCCCCAGCTCCTCGTACAGATGAACCAGAACCTCGGTGTCGCTCGCGGTTCGCAGCGCGTGACCGCGCTCGAGCAACCAACGCCGCAACTGGCGATAGTTGTAGATCTCGCCGTTCTGAATGGCCCACACGGAACCGTCCTCGTTGGCCAACGGCTGGTGGCCACCCTCGGGGTCGATGATTGCCAAGCGGGTGGCGGCCAGACCCACGCGACCGTCGAGATGCATCCCCCAATCGTCCGGACCGCGGTGGGCAAGGCACTGGCGCATGGCGACGAGCGTGGCCTCGTCGATGGCCGTGCCAGAGCGGAAGCTCATGAGGCCGCAGATGCCGCACACGATGGCGCATTCTAGCGGTGGGTCGCGCTGCTCCGCAACGGCCACCGGAGGACATCGAGTCTCCGGCTATACTAGCCGTCGGGGAGAAACGAGCCTTGGAGCTTGGCATGGGCCGCGCGGGCGACACCGACGCCGCCACCACGCCGTCGCGGGCAGGCGATGTCGCGGTGGTGATCGTCAACTGGAACGGTCGGCGCCATCTGGAGCACTGTCTGCCGGCGCTGGAGGCCCAGGAGCTTGTGCCGCGGGAGATCGTCGTCGTCGACAACGCCTCGGCGGACGACTCGCTTGCCTGGTTGCGTCGCCAGTGGCCCAAGGTGCGTGTCCTGGCGCTCGGCGCCAACGTGGGCTTCGCGGCGGCGAACAACCGCGGTATTGCGGCCACTGATGCCCCTTGGATTGCGCTTCTCAACAACGATACCGTGCCCGGCCACCGCTGGCTGGCGAGTCTTCTGGCCGCGGGGACAAGCGGCGAGGATGTCGGTAGCGTTGCCAGTCGGATGGTGTTCCTGGATCGGCCCGAGATCATCAACTCGGCTGGCATCGCCGTCGATGTTGCCGGCATTGCGTGGGACCGGCTGGGTGGCGCACCCGCCATGGTCGGCGAGGATGCTTGCGAGGTGTTCGGCGCGTCGGCCGGTGCAGGCTTGTTTCGACGCGCTGCCCTTCTCGATGCTGGTCAGAATGTGGACGGCGGTCGGCGGGAGGTCTTCGACGAGCAGTACTTCATGTACCTGGAGGATGTGGACCTGGCCTGGCGATTGCAGCTCCGCGGCTGGCGCAGCCTCTACGCGCCCCAGGCTACTGTGGGGCACTGCGGGAGCGCCACGGCGGGCGAGGGATCCCCTTTCAAGAACTATCTGCTGGCCAGGAACAAAGTGTGGACGGTGCTCAAGGACTACCCGCTGGCGCCGCTTCTCGCTTACTCGCCGCTCGTCGTGGCGTACGATGTGGCCAGCGCACCCTACCGGCTGCTCCTCCAGGGGCAAACCGCTGCCTTGCGGGGTCGGGCAGCGGCGCTGCGGCAGATCTGTCCCATGCTGCGCAAGCGGCGGGCCATTCAGGCGCGGCGGCGGGTACCTTGGTCCACCCTGCGCGCACGAATGAGCGGCCCCGCCAGTCCCTGGACGGTGCTGCGGCGCTACCGTCACCTCCAGGGACGCGCAGCGATGGCCAAGGGCAGCCGATGACCCCTCGACAGCGGGCCGGAAGTGGGTCGCCGACGGGCTTCTTCACCGCGGTCTGGGCGCTCGTCAGCCGGGTGCCAAGAGGTCGGGTGACCACCTATGGCGCGGTGGCCCGCATGCTGACAGGAGAAACCGGCGCAGCTCGTACCGTCGGCTGGGCGCTGCATGGTCTCCCGGCGGAGCTGGTGGAAAAGGTGCCTTGGTGGCGGGTGGTCAACTCCGCCGGCCGGATCTCGACAAGCTGCCAGCTGCACTCGGCGGCCGACCAGGCTGCCCGACTCGTCGCCGAGGGCGTAGCCGTCGATGATCAGGGGCGAATCGCCCTCGAGCGTTACGGGTGGTCGGGACCGAGTCAGCTGGCACGTCCCGAGTCTCCGACCACCGGCGCCAGCAAGCGCCGGGCCAGCGCTCAGGGCGCAGGCTGGCCACGGCCGGCAAGAAGAGCGTCCCGTACGCGTCGGGCGAGCAGTAAGGGCGCCGACGCTCGGCCGGCAAAAGGAGCCTTCAGTGCGCGTCGGGCCAGCGCCCAAGGTGCCGACCCCCGGCCGGGACTTAGCGGGCGCGATACCAGTCGGCGCCCCGCCGGACGTACTCCCGCACTTCCTCTGTCACCTGGCCGTCCGGCAGTGTCTGCCGAACCCTGAGCCGGATGCGATCGCCGGCCACGACCTGCTGGCTGCGGGCAGCCAGCTCGATACGGCGCGGTGCCAGGCGACGGAAGTCCGTCTCCAGCTGCGCGCGCGCCTGGGGCTCCATGGCGGGATCCAGAACGCTGGCGTACAGCGTGGCGTCGGCCGTCCGCCACGCCAGCTCTTCGAGAGCCAGGCGATCGGCGATGGCGCGCTGGACCACCGAGCGCACGTTAGACCAGCGGCCGATGGCGAAGCCGGCGCCAGCGGCCGCCGCCAGCAGGCCCAGCGCCAGAACGAGAAGCATGCCCGACCGCAGCACACGCCGGCAACTGCCCTCACTACGCCGGACGGTCCATGCCCTGGGCTCACGATTGCCGACTCGCCACTCGAGCATCGGACAGCGATCTGTACGCGGGTCTGGGCGTACCGGCGCCGTGGCAGCCGGCCGCCTCACCGCCCACCGGAAGACCGACGACTGGTGATACGACGCCAAACCCGCTGGGCGAACAGCCCAGCTACGGCGCCAATCGCCAGGAACAAGAGGCCACGGTACGTCTGGGGGATGAACTGCAGGGTCAGCCAGTAGGCAACGGGCGGGAAGGTGAAGCGCTGGTACACCTCTTGGAGAATGTACGCGATGCCCAAGGCGATGGCGACGCCGGCGGCGGTGATGATGAGGAAGATCCGGGCCAGATCGCTGGCCGTTGGCACGAGCGCCCCCGCGCGATCGCCCAGCGGGCGCTGGCCTGCGAAGGGGAAGGCGCCCAGCTGACGGTAGGTAGCTACCTCGGCGAGGACATAACGGACGGCCGCGCTTGTGTCTGGCGCCACCGGGAAGTGCTTGCGGACGGGTTCGGAGGGTCCGAGGAGCTCGTCCAGCGAGCGACCTCCGAGCACCAGCACGCCACGCAGGCCGAGCTCCAGCGCTGTCTGCAATCCCTCCACGCTGCGACCCAGGAAGAAAGCCTCGCGCAGTGGGACCTCGACGAGGGTGGCGCAGCGCACAAGTGCCTCGGCGTACCCGTTGCGGCCACCGTTCGCCTCGCCGAGCGCAACCACCGGTACCGCCGCACTGGCCGATAGCGGCAGCTCGGCGCCGTGGGGGGCTGCCAGGAGCACCGGCTGCAGGCCGGCATGGGTCAGCCGCGCCATAGCTGCGCCGCACTCTTCGGCGTTGTCAACGAAGAGGTCGCTCGCCAGGATGACTGCCCGCATGCCCTGTGTATAGCACGCCGCGCAGCCGCTGACCAGCCTGGGCCGGGGCTCTGCTCCTGCCTGACGCGCTTCCGGCTCGCGTATGCGAGGTGGCCAGCATGGGCCGGACTTTTGCCCGACCCGGATTGCGGGCTTTACCCTTGGGCTTTGACCCGGGCCCTTTCCCGGACCTGGACCGCCGGCTCAACCCGTTGGCTGTCCGGCGGCCCTTTCCCGGACCTGGACCGCCGGCTCCACCCTTCCTCTGTGTCCCGGGCCTTTGCCCGACCTCAGCCGCCGGCCTTACACTTCGGCTGTGACCCGGGCCTTGACCGAACCGCACCTGGAGGACCTGGAGCGCCAAGTCGAGCGCCTGGGGCCGGCCATTCCGGCCGGTCCGGCGCTGCTCCTGGGGTGGGAGCACCGGCTGGCGGAGCGGCTGCTGGCCGGAAGCTTAAGGACACTGGACATCGCGGTTTTTTCCCCGGAAGAGGTGGTAATATGCCACGGGGCAATGACGGCGGCGATCGGCTGGGCCGTCCAGGCCGTCGATCCGGCGACGGTCCGCTTCGGGCCGCGGACATACGCTGCCGTGGTCGTGGCTGCCTTGGCCACTTTGGCGCCTCCACTGGGCGATCGTCTGGTGAAGCAGGCCAAGGAGGCAACGCAGCCCGGCGGCCTGGTGTTCGTCGCTGCTCCCACGACCGACGATGCCGAAGGCGAACGTTGGCACGCTCTGGGCCTGCAGGTCGATCGTCACACCTACCGGCGTCCCGACGGTAACTTGGCGCGTTTCGTCGTGCCAGGCGAGCTGTCGATGGGCTTTGAAGGGTGGTCGCTGCTCCAGGTGGCCCATCGTTTCCGTGAGCCCGCTGGCCAAGACGAGGGGCGACGCGCCTGGGCGATGGTGGTGGCGCGACGCCCACTGTGTGGCACGCTTCTTGCGTGAAGAGCCGAGCCAGCGACGGCGCGCCCGAGGCCCCTGTCGCTAGGCTGGGGAACGCATGCCACTACCAGTGCGCACGGTCCATCTGGACGCTCAAGACGAACCACCCCCTCGCGACCGGCTCTGGACGCTCTGCCTGACGGTGCCCGACGGGCGCATCCTGAGCATCGGTTCGGCGCTGGCCGAGGCCCTGGGTCGCCCACCCGAGTCCCTCGTCGCTCAGCCCAGTCGGGAACTCTTCCATCCTCGCGAATGGGCAGGCATCTGCCGCCGGCTCGAAGACGCGATGCTGCTCGGCTCGGACACCTTTGGCGCGGTCGCACTGCGCAGCGAGGCCGGCGCTTGGATCTGGGTCGAGATCCAAGCGGCGTACCGACTGCAGCAGCAGCACCTGGAACTGAGCTGCCGGCTGCTGGCGCCAGTGGCGACGAACGATCCAGTCGGTTCCCCGCCGCCGCAGCCTTCTCCTGGCCGGCGGATTGGTTCGGCGACGGCCGCCGAGCCGTGGTCTTCCTCGCCAGGGGTTGCGCCCACGCCGCTGGGGGACGATGCGCGACTGCCTGCGGCCCACCGCGCGGCCACAGGGGTCTCCAGCACGAGTGCGCGGCCCTCGGCTCCGACCGTTCCCCCAGCAAGCCCGGCCGTGAGTTCCTCACGCTCGCGATGGCTCGAACCGCCTGGATCTCCGGTCCTCGGAGTCCCAAACCTGGCGGGGCCCTCCCTCGTCATGGTGATGGCGGCGCTGGAGAGCGCCGCGGTGGCGGCCACCGCGGTCGCCGCCGACGGAACGGTGGTGAGCGCCACCGTGGCCTGTGAAAGGCTGTTCGGGATACCCATCGCTCGTCTCCGCGGTCGGGAGCTGGCCGCGCTGTTGGAGTTGCCGGCGGCGGATGCCAAGCACTGGCATCGCGCTCGCCAGGAGCGACGCCGGCACACCTTGCAGCTGCAACCGTTCGCCGGTCACGGCCCCTGGACGCTGGTCTGGCTGCCGGAGACAACTCCGGGCGCCGGCTACGCCATCCTCCTGGCGGACTTGCCGCCGGCAGAGATTTCGCAAGCCGAACGTGCTCAGACCCGGCTGGTCAGCTTCGTTGCCCACGACGTGCGGGAAGTATTGGCCAACCTTTACTGTGGACTGCGCTTGCTCAGCGAGGATCTGCCAGCCGATGCCCCTCAGCGGCCAACGGTCGACCGCTTGCTGGTGGATAGCTCCCGGGCCTGCCGGATCGTGGATGACGTGCTGGCTGTCTCGCGGCCGGGCCGGTTGTCTTGCGTGCCGCTCGACCTTGCGGAGGTGGTGCACGAGACGCTGGCGCGCTACCGACCGCGGGCTGCCGCCGCGGGCATCGAGGTTCGTGAGTCCTTGACTCCCGGTTTGGTGGTGAACGCTGACCTGTCCGGCCTGGAACGCGCCTTCGGCAACCTCATCGAGAATGCCATCGAAGCTACCCCGCTGGCTGGCACCCTCGCGGTCCGGCTCGAGCCCGAGGACCGCCACCGTCCCGGAGTCCGGGTCTCCATTACCGACACCGGGATGGGCATCCCGGCGGCGATCCAGCCCAACCTCTTCGAGCCGTTCGTCAGTGGCAAAGCGCGCGGCACCGGACTGGGGCTGGCCAGCACGCGGCGCATCGTGACCGACCACGAAGGGACCATCGATTTCGAGACCCAGGTTGGCCGAGGGACCACATTCCATGTCTGGCTGCCAAGGATCGAGGCGTCTTCCCTTGGCCCAGAGGAGAAGGAGGTGTCCGAATGAACGACGCCGAGGAGGCAGCTGTCCGCCATACCGTGCTGATCGTCGAAGACAGCGACGTGGCGCGCGAGTACCTGGAGCGGCCGCTGGCCAAGGCCGGCTACGAGGTGCTCACGGCGACCAACGCCGAGGCGGGTCTGCGCATCATCCGGTCCAGCGAACTGGAGCTCATGTTACTGGACCTGGGGCTGGGCGACGGTGACGGACGCGAGCTGTTGTCGGCTCTCCAGCAGGTCTCGCCTGACGTGCCCGTGGTCGTCGTGACCAACGACAACACGGCCACGACGGCGGTGGAACTCATCCGACGCGGCGCTTACGACTACCTGGTCAAGCCGGTCGATGTGGATCGGCTGTTGCGCGTGGTGGCGCACGGCGTCGAGTTGTGCACCGCCCGGCGGGCGCTGGATCGCGTGCGGGCGGTTGGCAGGCGAGGTGGGCCGGAGTGGTACGTCGGCGAAACGCCGCGCATGACGACCCTGAAACGGCTGGTGGAGAGGATCGCGCCCACCCCGACCTCGGTGCTCATCGAGGGCGAGAGTGGGACGGGCAAGGAGGTCATCGCACGGGCGTTGCACGCGTTCTCGCAACGGGCCGACGGTCCGTTCGTGGCCATCAACTGCGCGGCGCTGCCCAGCCAGCTGCTGGAGAGCCAGCTCTTCGGGCACGAGAAGGGCAGTTTCACCAGTGCCTCGACGACCCAGCGGGGTCTGTTCGAATTGGCTCACCGCGGCACCATCTTCCTCGACGAGGTGACGATGATGTCACCCGAAATGCAGGCCAAGCTGCTTCGCACGCTGCAGGATCACCGGATCCGCCGTGTGGGTGGCGAGACCGAGATCAAGGTCGATGTCCGGGTCATTTCGGCCTCGAACCGGCGGGTGGTGGATGCCGTCGCCAGCGGCGAGTTTCGCGAGGACCTGTACTTCCGGCTGTGCGTGATCACCCTCGAGGTCCCGCCCTTACGCGAGCGAGCAGCGGACATTCCTTACTTTGCGCACCTCTTCTTGCGGGAGATCCGAGAGCAGATGCAGTCCACCGTTCGAGGGATTAGCGATGCCGCCCTCTGGGCCCTGGGCCGCTACACGTGGCCCGGCAACATCCGGGAGCTGCGGAACGTGATCGAGCGCGGCGCCATCCTGGCCAATGGCGAGGAGATGATCGACGTGGTGCACGTGCCGGACATCGTCCGCGCCGTAGAGGCGGCCGAGGGCCAGGCGTCCGGCCAGGCCTCCGACGGCAAGCACTTGCCGACCATCCTGCCGGCAGACGGACTGGACATGAAGAGTCTGGAAGTCGCATGGGAGCGGTCGTTAGTGGAGCAGGCACTGGCCCGCACCGATGGCAACCAGAGCGGGGCAGCGCGCCTTCTCGGCCTCACCAGGGACGAGCTCCGCTACCGGGTTGAGAAGTTCGGTTTGGCTGTGGATGGGGCACGCTCGGAACCGGAAGCCCCCGAAGCGGTGGCTGTTGCCGGCCCGAGACCGGTACGTGGTGCGGCGGCCAATCGCGGCGCAGATGTTAACCCTCGGGCGAGGGGGAACGGGGCGGGCACGTGAGACCGGTGCCGGTCCCGGACGCGGGTTTTCCCCCAGCCGGGGTGGGAAGATCCCCCAGCCGTGGCTGGGAAGAGAGCTGCTGGGCGCCGACCTGGGGGGCAGAAAGAGGCCTGCTGGGCGCCGAGCCGGGGGCGGGAAGCGGAGTGCTGGGTGCTGGTCTCCGGTGGCAAAGGGGCTTGCCGGGCACCGGGGCGAGCCTTTTTCTGGGCTGGCACGCTCCTTGCATGGCCGGCGTCTGGAGCGGCGCGGAACGGCCCAAGCGTCGGAGCGCGTAGAAGGAGCGAACGGTGGCAATCGATCTAGGTGGCCCCGCGACCTGGCCGATCAAGGAGATCATGGCGGTGTCGCTGTTTGCGACAGGTTTGCTGGCGTGTTTCGCCGGTATCTGGACGATCCTGGCGCGCGAGTACCAGAACACGTTGAAGGGGCTTTCGGCGCAGTCGAGTCGGTTGCATGCGCGGGCGTTGACGGAGGTGGGCGTGGTGCCAGTCATTGACGCTGCCGCCCGACTCGTCGAGGCGGTGAACGGGCTGGTGCGCACGGCCATGGGAGTGGGCGTGTTCCTGTGCCTGATCGGGTTGGTGCTGTGCATCGTGGGCTATGCCATGCTGGCGGCCTGACCGGCGGCAGACGGACGGCTCCCGGCGCCCAGCGAGGAGGAGGCAGTGACGGACCAATCGGCGTCCAACCCTTATGCGGTCAGCATTGGCGGGGAACGGGCAGGGCCCGTCCCGGGGAGTCGTGCCACTGCGGTGGCGGCTTATGGTGCGGTCCTGCGCGAAGCGCTGCGATCGGACTGGGCGCCTGCCGAGTTCGTGCCACTGACCGTCGCCACCGCTGATGGGCCGGCGGACGCGGTGCAGGCGGTGCGTTCGGCTGAGCGGCTGGTGGTGGTTGGGGCACCCGGCTCAGGCAAGACCACTCTCTTGCGCAAGGTGCTCGTCGACCTGGCGGCCGCGATGAGCGATGGCGGGCCTGTGCCTATCTATGTCGATCTCACCGCTGCTCGGACGGGCGAGGCAGTGGAGGACTTGGTCAGTCGCTCGTTGGCCCTCTTGGGTCTGGAGGACACGAAGCTCGAGCTCCTGGCGCCGGTGCTCCTGCTCCTGGACAACCTTGATCGCACTACCGACGTCTACCTCTTGGAGGGGGTCGAACTGCTGCTCCGCGCGGGGGGCAAGGCCGGACCGGCGGTCGTCATGGCCTGCCGGAGCCGTGAGTGGCCGGCCTATCGGTCGTGGTTCGAGGATGTGCCGAACGTGGAGATTGCACCGCTCCCTCCGGAAGCGGTAGGCGACGCCTTGCGCTCCCGTCTGCCCGCGGCCATCGCCTTGGCGGCAGAACGGTGGCTGGCGCGCGACGCTTCCCTGGCGCGAGCGGTGCGACTCCCGATCGCCTTGCAGGCCTTCCTCAGCACCGTCCGTGACCGGCCACCCGAAGCCTGGCGACGCAGCGAGGTTCTGGAGAGGCTGCTGGATGCCCAGCTGGCTGGGATTCCCGTAGCCGAACGACCGGCCTATCGGGCAGCCCTGGCCGAGGTGGCGCTGGCGGGCCTGGGCCGCGGTCCGTTGGTCGACGCGGACACGCGGGCGATGGCCCTGGGCGTAAGCCGGGACGAAATGATTCGCTCCGGTGTCGTGGTTGCGAGCGGACCCAAGCTGGAGTT
Source organism: Anaerolineae bacterium (assembly GCA_034432155.1). Classification (GTDB taxonomy): domain Bacteria; phylum Chloroflexota; class Anaerolineae; order Epilineales; family Epilineaceae; genus DAOUCP01. The sequence goes on along the minus strand of DAOUCP010000052.1, from coordinate 2,623 downwards.
TGTCGAGCCCCTGGTCGCCCAGCACTGTGCGGCGCGCGCCCTGATGGACCAGGCGGGCCGCGATCCGAGCCAGCTCGCCGACCGGCTTGGCGACCTGCGGGGGGCGCGGCGGATCGACACCTTGATCGACGTCTACCGCCTGGCTCCGGAACCGGTTGCCTTTCTGGCCGCCATCCTGAAGCTCGATTGGGGGCCCGAGGTGGCGGCTCGGTGCCTCGCCGCCGACGTTGCCGGCGCCGGAGCGGCGGCCGCTCCGGCCGTGGTGCAGTCCCTGGCTGAACGCGCGGCCGATCTGCCGGCGACGGTTCTCTATGCCCTCGCCAGCCAGCTCCTACGCTGCGGCGACAGGGCGGCAGCCCAGGTCGCATTTCGGCTGGCGCTGGAACGCGCCGAGTCAGAGGCGGCTGCAGGGCTGGTGTTCCATCGGCCAGACATCGATGCGCCGCCGCCGATTGGCGAGTGGCTGCGGACGGTCCTGGGCTTTCGGAATCGTGGCTTGGCGCTGCGTGGCCTGGGACAGAGCGACGCCTCGGCGGCAGCCTTGGAGGAGGCCCACCAAGCCTGGCAGCGATTGGGAGCCGACCTGGCGATCGAGCGTGGTCTGACGGCCGAGGCGATGGGCGACTTGGAGACGGCACTCGAGTGCTTCCAGGCTGCCCTGCAAGTGGAGCCGGACCGGCCGCGCTACCGGTTCCACGTCGGACGTCTGCAGCTGCGTCTGGACGACCCTGCGGCGGCCATCGATCACCTGCAACGCGCCCGAGAGCTGGCTCCCGACCAGCCGGACGTGGAGGCCACCCTGGGCGAGGCCTATCGGTCGCAAGGCTGGGCGGAGGAAGCGCTCATGAGCTTCGAGACCGCCAGTCGTCTCGATCCCGACAACGGCGCCTACCAGCAGGCCGTGGGAGAGCTCTTGGCCGAGCTGGGCGACCTCGAGGCTGCGGTGGGCCGGATGCGGTTGGCCATTGGGACCGTCCCGAACTGCGCCGCGTGGTTGGATGCGTTGGGCCAGGTTCTCGCCGAGCTGGGCCGCTGGTCGGAGGCCGTCGTGGCCTTCCAGCAGGCGCACGACGCAGACCCCGAAGAGGTAAGGTATCTGCATCACTGGGGGCGCGCTCTGCTGGCCGTCGGCGAGGCGAGGATGGCTGCGGAGATGCTGGGGCGGGCGGTCACCGGGGCGCCAGAATCGGCCTTGCTCCACGCCGACGGTGGCCGAGCGCTGGCGGCGCTGGGCGATTCGGCGCGCGCGGCCGAGGAGTTGCAGCGGGCCATCGCGCTGGACGACGGTTGGCCAGCAGATCACATGGACTTGGCGGTGCTGCTGCGAGAGCTGGGGGATCTGGATGGCGCGCTGCGACACGCTTCCCGGGCGGTCGATCTGGCGCCGGCCAGTGCCGTTGCGCTGGCCGAGCTGGGCCGCGTCCATGATGCCCGCGGCGAGTATCGCGATGCCCTGGCGGCTTACAGTCGAGCCAGCGTAGCCGCGCCGCAAGAAGTGGTCTATCGGCAGCGGATGGCGGCGGCGAAGCGTGACTTGGGAGATGTCGAGGGTGCGATTCAGGAGATCGAGGCTGCGACCGGCGTGGACGCAACGAGCGCACCCGCGCTCGAGCAACTCGCCCAGCTGCACGAAGCGCGCCACGATCTGGCCTCGGCACTGGAGGCTTGGCTGAGCGCGGCCGAGCTGAGCCCCCAGACGGCGGCCTATCGCCGTCGGGCCGGAGAGATCTGCCTCGAAATAGGCGACGTCGAGTCAGCGGTGCAGCACCTGGAGAAAGCAGCCGACCTCGCCCCGGCCGATCTCGATCTGCAGATCGAGCTGGCGCGGACGCTGGGCCAGGCCGGCCATCACGAGCGAGCGCTGGGGGTCTTCCGGCGCGCCGTCGCGCTGCAGCCGGATAGCCCGCAGATCTGGTCCGAAGTGGCGCAGTGCGCACGCCTCCTGGGTCGACTCAACGAGGCCCGATCCGCGGTGGCGCGGGCACTCGATCTGGCTCCGGACGAGGCCCCGCTGCACGCCTTGCGGGCCGAGATCGAGGTGGCGGAAGGGCGCGTCGAGAATGCCCGGCAGGCGCTGGAGCGGGCGATCGAGTTGGCGCCCGAGGATCGCACCTATCGCCTGCGGCTGGCCGATATCGTGCGCACGGCCGATGTCGCCGGAGCCCGGGAGCTGCTCGAACAGCTGGCCGTCGACTCGGCCGATGCCGGCGTGACACGGCGACTCGCAGCTCTGCACGCCCGCGAAGGAGCATGGTCGCGAGCAGCGGACGAGTTCGCCAACGTGCGTCGCCAGGGGCAAGACGATCCTGACCTGGCTGCCGAGCACGGCACGGCGCTGCTTCGGGCCGGGCGCTACGAGGAGGCCATCGCCGAGTTGTCAGCAGCGCGGACCCGGTTTGGAGAGTTCCTGGGGATGCTGCTGCCGTTGGCGGACGCCTATGCCGCCACCGGCAAGGCGCCCGAGGCCTGCGAAGCCTACGGTCGGGCGGCCGAGCTTGGCTTGCGCGACAGCGATGCCTTCTGCCGGTGGAGCCTGGCGGCTTGTCAGGCTGGTGAGCCTGATCAGGCCATCGATGCGGCTCGGGGCGGCCGCCCCGCGCGCCCCCCTTAGGGGGGGGGCCCC
>DAOUCP010000051.1:0-7228 GCA_034432155.1 Anaerolineae bacterium | reverse complement strand
CCCCGCCCCCCCGCGCCGCCGGGCCATCTCCTCGCACCGACCGGCGTCGCCGCCGCTTCTGACGGCACGGTCTACGTCCTGGACGGTGGCCGCGGCCGTGTCGAGGTCTACCGTGAGGGCACGTTTCATCGCACCTTTGGCCGCCGCGGCGCCGGCCCGGGTGAGCTCGACCGCCCGCAAGGCATCGCGCTGGCTGGGGACCGTCTGCTGGTGGCGGACACCGGCAACCGTCGCATCCAGGTATTCGCGCCCGATGGCCGCCTGCTGGCCATCTGGACGGACCTCGGTGCCCCTTGGGGCATCACCCTGACCAGCGGTGGCGAGATTGCGGTGACCGACCACCTGGGCGGCCGGGTCCTGCTGCTCGATGCCAGTGGCCATGTCATGCGGGTGATCCAGCCACCTGCTGAGGCGGAGCTTCAGGCGCCGCAAGCCATCGCCGGCCTGGCCGATGGCCAGCTGGCGATCCTCGACAGCGGACATCGCCGGGTCCAGATTTGGCGGGCCGACGGCTCCCTCGCCGGGCTCATCACCTCGACCACCCTCTTGCCGCAAGTCGGCCTTGCCGGTGCTGGCTCGGAGCGCTTGGTCGTCGCCGAGTTGCGCACCCTGTACGTGTACGACACCACGACGCTGCGGCCCGTGGCGGCATCCCGAGCCCCTGTGCCGGGTGGCTTTTCTGCGGTGGCCGTGGCCCCGAGCCAGGACGTCACGGCCGTCATCTGGGCTGCCATGCGAGACGACCAGTTGTCGGGACTGCGCCGCTATGAGGGGCTAGAGCTGCGCTTGGCCGCCGAAGACGTGCGCCTGCCGGCACCACCGCTGGAGTTCCACGGGCCACAGCGCATCGAGGTGACCGGCGCGGCGGCGTTCGTTCTGGACAGCTTGCCGCGCGTGCAGCGCATCGCCCTCGACGGGACGGTGGCCGAACAGTCGCTGGTGACCGAAGCATCCGAGATCGCTGTGGCCGAAGACCGCATGTTCGTGGCTAGCGGCAACGTCGTCCGCGCATTCGACGGACAAGCCGAGACGTGGCGCTGGCAGGCGGCCCCCGAGAGCTGGCTGAGCGGCCTGGCGTACGATCCGGGAGCCGATCGACTATACGTCCTGGACGTCGCTCGGCAAGCCCTCGTGGCGATGGCAGGCAGTCAACCCGCGGTCACCATCCCTCTCCAGACCGGCTCCTGGGGGGCGTACAGCGACCTGGCGGTGGGGCCGCCAGGCGTGCTGGCCTTGGTCAACCGCGGCCGCCGCGAGGTCGAGCTGCGAACGCCGGATGGCGCGATTCTGGCGCGCTGGCCGGTGCGAGGCGTGCCCTTGCGCGTCGCCTTTGGCCCGGACGGCCATGGCTACGTGCTCACGCGCGAAGGCTGGGTCTGGCGCTACGGTACCGACGGCCAGCCCGATGCCTGGTGGGATGCCTCCTCTCCCCTGGCGAGCGGCGGAGGGCATGGCACGCTTACCGACCTGGCCGTGGCCCAGGATGGTCGCGTATTGATCAGCGACGGCCCGGGCCATCGCGTCCTCGTTTACGCCGTGGATCCCGCCGCCGGTGCTGCCGCCCCGCCGACGGGCAGTGGCTGTAGCCACCGCCCGGACAAGTGGGCCGACCCTTCCCGTCTGAACCTGGGCCAGGAGACGACGGTCACGTTGAAGCTCCTTGGCCAGTGCCAGGACGAGGGCAAGCCGGCCGACATCCTGTTGCTGCTCGACCGCTCGGGGTCCATGGTGGGGCACAAGATGGCCGCCGCGCGCTCGGCAGCCATCGCGTTCGTCCACGAGATGAACTTTGCGGTGTCGCGCGTTGGCATTGTCGCCTTCAGCTCCGAGGCGGTGATGCCGATTGGCCTCAGCTCCTCGCCGGCGGCGGTGGTAGCCGCCATTGTGGCGATCGAGCCGCCGAACGGCGGTACCGACATTGGTGAGGCCCTGACGCTGGCCACCGCCGAGATGCGGCAGAACGGCCGGCCCGACAGCGAACGGATCGTGGTCCTGATGAGCGATGGCCGGCCGGAAGGCGACGTCCTCGATGCCGAAGCGGCCGCGGCGACCGCCAAGGCGTTGGGAATCCGTATCTTCAGCATCGGCTTTGGTGGCGACGTGGATCCCGAGCTCATGCGCCGCATCGCCTCCACGCCCGACGCGTACTACTTCGCGCCCAGCGCCAGCGAGCTGAGTGCCGTGTATGGCGAGATCGCGCGGCGCGTCACGAGCGACGTAACGATGCGCACCGCCGTCATCACCGACGTCGTGCCCCTGAACATGGCCTACGTGGAGGGCTCGGCACGGCCACCGCTCACCGCCATTCGCGGCCGGGAGCTGCGTTGGGAACTGGCCGGCATTCGGTCGCTCGTGGAGCTGCGCTATCGCTTGCGGCCCCTCCAGACGGGGCACTGGCCTACCAATGTCGTCGCCCGAGCGCGGTATGTGGACGGTCATGACGTCGCCGGGGAGTTGGAGTTCCCGCTGCCCTACGTCACCGTGGCCGGCCCGGTGTTGCCGGCGTACGTGCCGTTCGTCGCCAACCGCAGTTGCCTGCCCGGCGAGGCGACCGCCGACGTGGTGCTCGTTATGGACGCCTCGAGTAGCATGCGCGGCGACAAGCTGCAAGCGGCGCGAGCGGCAGCCCACACCTTCGTGGACGGACTGCGGCCACCCGCCCACCGGGCGGCCGTCGTGTCCTTCCATCGCCAAGGGCAGCTCCTGCTCGGTCTGACGGACGACCGCGCGGCACTGCACGCGGCCATCGACCGGCTGTCAGTGGTCACCGGAACCGTCATGGACGAGGGCCTGCGTCTGGGCTTGGCAGAACTCCAGGCCAGAGGTCGACCATCGGCGGTCTGGGCGACCGTCCTGCTCTCCGACGGTCAGAACAATGCTGGACGGGAGCCTGTGCTGGCGCGCGGGGAGGAGCTCCGGCGAGCAGGCGTGACGGTCTTTACGGTGGCATTTGGCGAGGACGCCGACCTTCCTCTGCTGCGTGCCCTGGCAGGCGACCCGGAGCGGAGCTTCGTTGCCCTGTCGGCAGCGGAACTCGTCAGGTTGTTTGCTGCCCTGACGCACCAAGTGGGCTGCCCGTAGCCTCACCTTCGCCGCGGGCGACCGGTCGGCTCGGGTCGGTGATCCACTCCGACCAGGAGCCCGCGTACAGCCGCGGCATGCCGAGCCCGGCGTGAACCATCGCCAGCACCGCGAGAGCGGCCGTGACGCCAGAGCCACAGTACACAATGGTCCGCTCCGGCGGGACGTCGTCCAGAGCATCCCGGAAGCGAGTCCGTAGCTCGTGGCACGAGCGCAACGTGCCGTCGGGCTCCAGGATCTCGCTGTACGGCAAGGAGATCGCACCGGGAATGTGCCCCGCCACCGGATCGATCGTCTCATTCTCGCCCCGGAAACGCTCGGCGCTCCGAACGTCGACGAGCCGGTAGTCTGGACGTTGGTGCACGGCAGCGACCAGCGCCGTATCGGCGACCATCGCATCCTGCCGACGAACCACAAAGGTGCGGGGCAGCCGGATCACCGGCCCATCGGCGGCCGGCAATCCCGCTGCCTCCCAGGCCGGCCAACCGCCATCCAGCACCGATACCGCCTCGTGGCCTAGCCACCGCAGCAGCCACCACAGGCGAGCCGCCGCCATGGCGCCACCGGCAGCGTCGTAAGCCACGACGTGCGTGGTCTCGTCGATCCCCCAAAGGCCCAGCGTCATCGCCAGGCGCTCGGGATCGGGCAAAGGATGGCGCCCGGTGCGGCCAGCAACCACGGCTGCCGACAGGTGCCACTCGAGGTGAGCGTATACGGCACCGGGCAGATGGCTACGCAAGTAGGCGCGCTCGCCAAGCGCTGGCTCGTCCAGCTGGAAGCGGCAGTCGACGAACCGCCAACGGTCATCCTCCAGGTGCTCCAGGACCTCGACCTGCGACGTCAACGCATCGGACACGGCACACCTCGTTGTCTCAGGCCTGTTGTCGCGACAGCAATGGACGCCGGTGGGACGAGCTCTGCCCATCTGGCAGCTGCATCGCGCCCGCGCCGAGGACACACCGTGCCGACGGGCAGGCGACAGGGAGGTCGCGCTCTGGCGGGCGCGTTCGAGCAGGCCCGTTCCGGCCCTTTGATAATCATGATATAATGTCGTCGACTATACCAAGCGGCGGAGCGATCCGGTACCGGCATCGTGATCGTACCTCGTCAGGTCGCGGATCGTTCGCCTCGCATGCCGTGCGGCTCGCTCTGCTGTCCCACTCGGGCACGGGGAAGGCCCGCAAGGCTTTCGCGGCACCTGCCCATCGCTCCCCGTGCTCGTGGGCGCGATGCCGCCGGGGGCGGTATCGCAGCACTGTCTCAAGCGCGAGGGGCGCGAAGGAGGCTGGTATGGACGCTGCGGAGCTGTTGCGGCGCTACGCGGAAGGAGAACGCAACTTCGCGGGCGCTAGGCTGGCGCGCACGAACCTGCGCGACGCCGTGTTGGCGGGCATCGATCTGCGGGACGCCGATCTGCATCAGGCCGACCTGTGCGGAGCCGACCTTTCCGGCGCCGACCTGTCGGACGCCTCGTTGCGTGAGGCATTGCTCGCCGAGGCCAAGCTATGCGGAGCCAAGCTTTGCCGGGCCGATTGTCGGGAAGCGGACCTGGTTGATGGTGACCTTACCGGCGCCGATCTCACCGATGCCCATTTGGGTGACGCGGACCTGCGGCGGGCCAAGCTGCGCAACGCCATTGGCCTCGTCCAAGAGCAACTCGCTTCGACGGTGTCGTACACCGACGCCGAGCTACCGCCCGGCCTGAAGCCGGAGACACGCTAGACCCGGCGGCCGCAGTTGACACGGTGGCCAAAGCGGACTAGAAGAAGGGACAGCCGAACGTCAAGGAGGGTTCGCCATGTCCCTCGAACAGACGCGCCTCGATCTGGCAGTGAAGGTCGCGAGCCACGCGTTCCGCAACACCAAGGGAACCGATGCCGCAACGCGCGCCGCCGCCTTCCGCGAAGCGTACACCGCCATCGCCGGCCTACGAGTCGAAGACGCTGACTGGGCCATCGAGACGCTGGGAGCCGCTTGGGAACTGGTGCGAGATGCCTATCCCAACGGCGGTCCGCCCTCGGCCATCGTGGCCGACCTGATCGCCACCCACAGCGCCATTGCCGAAACCGTGCACGCGCCCGCGGGCGCCAAGCGCAAGAAGGCCAAGCGCGACGCGTGACGGTCGAGGAGCCATCATGACGCTCAGGCGCCTCGGCCTGCTCGGGTCCATTGTGACGCCCCCACGCCTCGCCGTGCTCGCGGCTGCCGCGGCGCCCCCACCGCTCGGCGTGCCCGGGTCTACCGCGACGCCCACACGCCTCGCCGTGCTCGCGGCCACCGTGGTCCTCGGCCTACAGATGGTCGACACCGGGCCGCTGCCCGGAGCTGACCCGGCACGCACCGGAGCCAGCCGGCACCGCCTACCCGTGGCTGGCGCGGCGCCGGCTCTCCAGGGCTGCGCGCCACAGCCGATGGTACCGCTAGGGGAGAACTTCTTTGTTGACATCTCGGCCGCGAGCGGCATCCAGGACCAGAACTTCGCCACCGTGCCACCGATCCCACCCGCCAACGACCACACGCGCGTGGCCTTCGTCGATCTGGACGGCGACGGGTGGGACGATGTGGTGATGCACAACCAGCGAATGCTGCCCGACTGGCCATTCGAGCATCTGGTCTTCCACAACAACGGCGATGGCACCTTTGCCAACGTGAGCGATGCCTCCGGTCTGCGCCATGTCCAGGCCGCGTTCTTCGCCTTTGGTGACGTGGATAACGACGGTGACCAGGACTGCTTCGCCGGTCTCGACGCGGATGTGACCGGGGCGCTGGGTCTCACACATCACCTGTTGCTCAACGATGGACAGGGTCACTTTACCCCCCGTGTTACCTCGGGCGTCGAAGGCCGGCCGGGAGAGCCCCACGCCACTGGCGTCGCTGTCTTTGGCGACTACAATGGCGATGGCAACCTGGATCTGTTTCTGGGGAATGGCGCTGCCTGGGTGGCCCTGCCGGATGAGCTCTTCTTGGGCAATGGCGACGGCACCTTTCGCGAGGCCAGTGACCAACTCGCTGACCGAGCGCGGCTCAGCAGGTTCAGCCATGGCGCCGTCGCCTGCGACTACGACAACGACCGCGATCTGGACATCTTCGTCTCCACCTACGCTGTCACCCATCACTACGGGCACAACATCCTCTGGGAGAACGACGGCCGCGCGAACTTCATCAACACCGCCGTCGAGCGAGGCTTCGCCGCCCAGGGAACGGGCAATTACCTCCTCCGCTCCACGGGCTACGGCCGTGATCTGCAACCCGGCCCACCGGAGCGCTGGTTTGGCGACAACGGCTTTGGCATCCAGTGTGAGGATGTCAACGGCGATGGTTACCTGGACCTCTGGAAGGCCAACATCTCTCACCCCGAAACGACCGAGCGTTCCAGGATGTGGTCGGATCCGAGCCTGCTCTTGCTGAACGAAGGACCAGAGAGCGGCTACCATTTCCGCAATGCCTATCTGGACGTCGGGCTGCCATTCAGTGAGGGTGATCTGAATGCCGGGCTCGCCGACTTCGACAATGACGGCCGGCTCGACCTGTCCATGTCGCGCGAGAGCAAGTACGACGAACGGTACACCGAGCTGGAGCGGAAAGGTTGGTTCGGGCTCTTTCATCAGCTACCGACCGGCAGCTTCGAATCGGTTGGCTTGAAAAGTGGGATTAACCACCCCGAGGATCCTCTTCCATTGCAGCATCAGCGGATGAAGGCCAGCGGCAGTCATGCCTGGTCCGACATCGACCACGATGGTGACCTGGACCTTTTGGTGGGTGCCATGCAGCGCGAAGCCGGCTTCGGCCGACCGAACTACCTTTTCCGCAACGACATTGGTTCGCGCAATGCCTGGCTGGCCATCCGGCTGGAGCGAGCGGACGGCGCCTTCCAACGCGACTGCATCGGCACTCGGGTGTCGCTTGTCTACCCCGACCGGGTGCTTGTCCGCGAGCTCAAGGCCAACCACGGCATGGATAACTCGGACGACACCCGCGTGCTCCACTTCGGCCTCGGGGACCTGGGCTGCCCCATGCGGGTCGAAGTCCGCTGGCCCAACGGCCACCTCTACACCCTGGACGGTGCGCAACTGGGGCAGAACCGCTACCTGACGATTCGCTACGGCGAGGGCACCTTCCGCCCGACGCCCGGGCCGAGGGCCCCGGC
>DAOUCP010000050.1:0-22568 GCA_034432155.1 Anaerolineae bacterium | reverse complement strand
TCGTACAGTGCCATCTTTCCCATAGCCACCGGGTTGCCTCCCTTTCGTCTGGAACGGACACTCGCCGAAAGGAAGCACACGGTGGCTCTCCTTGTCCAGCCGGGCGAAGTACACCACTCCCTGAGACACTAGCTACTTTGATGGCCAAGAGCGGCTCTACGAGTGCCAATCTACGTCGTATGACGCCTATCTCGATGGCAGGCAGACGAGTACCGTTCTAAAGGAGCTCCGGCGCAGAGGCTACGATAATCTGAGAGTGTTTCAGGATGCCGGGGGCGCGCTCAGCTATCACTACAAAAGCCGCATCGGCCAGACCGACTATTGGGACGGTGTCGATTGGGCAAGAACACCGATGGATCACATGGCTTTCACCGCTTCGCAAGCCCAACACAGACGGAGGGCACTGTACCGATACACGGACTTGGAGTGGTTCGGACGCGAGATTCACATCCCCGGCGGTCGTCGCGACGCGCGCTGGGAGGAGTGGCAGGAGCTGGCACGGATTTCGCTCACCTATGATATCCCAATCGGCATCCGAACCACATACGCCGACTTCATGACGGATCCGCTCCGCGATCGCATCGCCGCCCTGTTGCGGGAAACCAGCCGCAAGCGGCGCGCGGACCTTCGCTCCGGGCTCTACCTGCCGATGCTCGCCCGGGAGCGCTGACGATCTCCTGCTTGGAGGCGGCCCATGCGCTCCAACCGCATGCCAGAATCCGAGAACCCTCGCCTGCACGCCGGCTTGCCAGACGCAGTTGGGTTCTGTCAGGCTATCTCACAACTCGAACACGCAGGAAACACGGCGGAACTCGGCTAGCGTCGGCCCCAGAACGCCTCGCCCGGGCAGCCAACGAGGGGCGTTAGCTTGGCGTGGAGAGACCGTAGGTCTTCGGTCGTTGGCGCAATCAGGACACCCTCGGCTCTACCGGCCAGCTCTTGCAGCGCCCGGCGATCGACGTCCGCACCCCAACCCAAGACATAGACGGCCACCCCGTTCGCGCGCGCGGCCTCGGCCTCCGCCACAGCGGCGTCGACAGGCACCGGGTTGGCCAGTCCGTCGCTGAAGAGGAGGATCACCGGTCGGTTCTCGGCGCGGTGCCGAGGCCCCTCGAGCTCGGCGCGGGCGAGGGCCAAGCCGGCGTCGACGCGCGACTGCTGGCCAAGGACCAGGCTGCGAACGGCTTGCGACACTTGGTCCACCTCCGGGCCCAACGGACTGCGCAGTGCGGCCGAGCGGTCAAAGGTTACCAGCGCCGCTTGGTCCCGAGTTGGCTCCAGGAAGCTCAGCAGCGTTTGGGCTGCCGTTTGGGCGGCGGCCAGCTTCGAACCCCCATCGCCCCCCGGCTCGGCCATCGAGCTCGAGGTGTCGATCACCAGCACCACGTCGGCACCTTGCTTGCGCGGCGTGCAGACCTCGGCCAGGGCGAGCGGCAGATAGGCCTGCCATCGCGATCGCGGGTGGGTGGCGGTCGGCAGCACAGCCGTGGCCGTTGCAGTTGCCGGCGCCGCCGTGGGTGTCGGGGCCAGCACCTCGACCTCAGGGATGGGGAAGCCGATCGTCTGTGCTACGCCCCAGGTGTCGGTCAGGAAGGCCGTCGCGGCGTCGAACACCCGGAGGTGCCCGGCTTGCGTCGGGGTGAGACCGACGACGAAGGCCGCGCCCGACGCAAGCGACCCAAGCTGCCATGACAGCTCGGGGGGCGACCACGAACCACCGGCGGACAGACTCCCCGGATGGACGACCATGTTCGTCGGAACGGTGCCCCGGACGTCGACCCAGTCGGCCAGAGAGCGGGGAATCTGGTAGTGCACCATCCGGCGGTGAGCCGTGAGAACGTCCCGCACCATGTCCTCATCCGACGAAGCGAGCCCGAACGCCCCAAAGCCGCCGACGACCACGATCTGGATGCCCGCCTGGCGAATCTCCGCGGCGGTCTCCGTCGCCGATGGGTAGCCGGCACATGCGCCGGGGAAGGGCTCGAACTCAGGATCGCAGTAGTCGGGGTTGAGGAGCACCATCACGCGGTGCCGACCCTCGGCAGCGGGCAACTGGGCGCGGGCGAGCTTCAGCGCGTCGTTCAAACGCGGCTTGATCTCATCGTTGGGTGGGTTGAAGCGCTGGACATTCCGTGCTGCCGCGTCGTAGGCATGGCGATCGTTCGTGAGTGCCAGTTCGACTTTGGTAGTGTTGTAGTAGGAGACGATTCCAACGCGGTGCTTGCCGAAATCCACGCGCGATACCAGTTGCAGCATTTCCGTGATCGTGCTTGCAGAAGGGTCAACACCAGCCTGGAGCTCCGCGTAGTATGGCACGACCACCAGGATGTCGGCTGGTTCCTCGCCCACGCCGCATCGGCCGTCGAGGGTGAGGCGCACCGTCGTTGGCTCGCCGAGCGGGAATTGACGCGGCTCGACATCGCTACCGGCCACGAACGTGCATGTCCCGTCAGCCGGTACCGGCAAGGCGTCTGCGTCGCCGGTCGGGCCAAAGACGGTGATGAGGCTCGTTTGCGCGTCGGCGATGTACACCCGGCCGTCCTCATCGACGACCAGGTCGGTCAAGGTGGTCGGATCCGAGTAGGCCAGAGGGCGGGCATCGAAACGGGCCGTCACCCGTCCGTCATCGGTAAGACGCTCCACCAGGCCCGGCTCGCGCAGCACGAACAGCGCGCCGTCGGCCGACGGAGGCCCACTGGCGACCGCCCGGGCGTCACAGGCTACTGGTACGTCGACCAGTGGGCTGCCGTCGGCGGCATAGACGCGGACCACGTCGCCCAGCCCATCGAGGAGCAAGACGCGCCCGTCGCTACCGACGGCCATGTCCGTGTAAGGGTTTACCTGGCCGTCGTCGGGAACATCCCAGGCATCGCCAGCCTTCGATCCATCGAGCCCGTAGCGCACGATTTGCATGTCCACTGTCCGCTGTTGGGCCACCGCAACGCTGCGCAGGACCAGGAACTCGTTGCGCAGCGGATGGTAGGCGACGGCGGCGATCTCCAGCTGCCGTCGGCGGATGCGGGGCGCGCCGCGACCGGGTTGGCCAGTGCTGCCACTCACCGCAGGCAGCGGATCGGTCCAGATGGGGTCGATGACCTCCATCGGGCCGTTCTGCGTCTGTCGCACGATCGTCCGGAAGCGCCCCACACCGCTTTCCATCTTGAATGTCGTACCGGACCGCTGGCCGTGCATGTAGCTTCCGAAGACCTCGCCTAGGATGTCCGTGCCTGTGGCCTGGAGGACCTCGAAGAAGTCAAAGTCGCCGCCACTGGCTGGGGGGCCGCGGAAGGCGCCCCGCCCACTGTCCCGAGCGGCAGTGGCCAGTGGATCGCCGTCCACGGAGAAAAAGCGCAGCTTCGGCGACATGTCTTGGACGAAGATCACGACGGGCCGGGGCATGGATAGGGTCTGCGGCGAGATGAGGATCGGGTTGGCCGCCGTGGCATTCGAAGCTGCCTGCCAGACAGTCACCACGTTGCGTAGTTCTTGATCGGAGTACTGGACAACTACCGGTGTGGTGGCGAGCGTTTGCTGCTTCTCGCCGCACTTGCCAGGGTTCGGATCGTAGGTGGCCAGTGCGTAGTACTGCTCGGTGTCAGCCCGCAGCACCGGCAGGCGGACGGTGGCGCGGCAGATGGTGCCATGGTTGGCGCTGCTGGCGATGGCGAAGATCACCGTTCGAGAATCGATGAGGCACGCCGTTTCCCCTTCGCCGGCGAATACCAGGTCGGCGCCCAGGGCACTGAGACGCTCTGCTCGGCAGCTGACGTCGGCGCGGTTGTACTTGGCGTCGAGCAGGTCGTAGACGCGGCGGAGCCGGGCCGGCGACGGCCGGCTCGCCCCGGAAAGCGCCTCGTCCGTGGCTAGGTCGAAGAGCTGGATGCGGCTGCCGCGCTTGTCGGACACGGCCAGCACTCGCCCATCGGGGGAGACCGCCACGGCGGCAAAGGCCGTGAACTGGCCGTTCTCGGTGCCCCGTTCGCCGATGACGAACCGCTGGCTGCCGGTGTCGGCATCAAAGGTCCGCACCTGGCTGGTCTCGCGGTCCAGGACATAGACTCGGCCGTCGGAGGAAGCAGCAATGTCCTGGCCGTTGATGTCCTCCCAGTGGCCGAGGTACTGCCCGTCGAGACCGTAGATCACGACGCGTCCGACACCTGGATCCAAGACATACAGCCGCTCGGCGTCCTGGGACGCGCTCTGGGGATCCGGCCCGATCGCGATGGCGCCAACTCGCCCCAACTGCGACGGAAAACCGCCGGTGGCCCCGAAGGGTGTGAGGAACGTCCCCGACGGCAACAGCGTGTGCACGCCGCCCACGCCGGCGTCGGCGATGTAGACCCGACCATCGCGCGCCACATCGAGATCCCCAGGACTCTGCAGCAAGCCCCCGGCCGCTTCGGATCGCCCGGGCCATTGGGCCAGCGGCGCATAGGCTAGGAGCGCGTCTTGGGCGTTCGTGGCCGGATGACCGCCGCTGACGGCCACAAGAAGGCCGAGACCGACGGCCAGGCCTACGGCCCCGAGCGGCGCCGAGCGGTGTCGGCCGCGCCTTGCGGCTGCCGAATGCAGGGTGTGGCCCAGGCGCATTCGCGGCGAGGCGTCTACCCCGGCGCGTCGGCTGCAGGTCTCCATCGGGCAGTGGGAAGGCGAGGATGCGGGTGCGAGATGCCGGTCGAGGCGCATGGGATCGTCCTTTCGGTTCGTTTCCGTGGGCCGTGCACGGACCCGGGGCGGCCGACGATCTGCCGCATTTCGGGCCGCTAACATGGTCGGGCCGAGTATACCGGCTCATCGTGGAGGCTCTGTGGAGATGCAATGCGTGCACCGTGAAGAACCGAGCGGCATGGCAACGGCCGCCGTCCCCAGCCGAGCCCGTGTCCCAGCCCCCAAGGGCACCGCGATCGTCCGTGCCCCGGTTGCCGACCGGCCCGACTGGCGCTAGCCTAGTGCCGGATCCACCGGCCATCGGGAGGCACATCATGCGCACCCTTCTGCGGCGCCTCGCAGTCCTGTGCTTTGCCGTGCTTGCAGCTTCCTCCGCCAGGGAGCACCGCGTACCGGCAGCTTCCGCCCAGCGGGCGAAGCCGCCCTCATGGCAGGTGATCGGCGACGACTTTGAGAGCGGCTCGCTCGATCGTTGGCGGCTGGTGTCACCGGACGATCTGCGCCTTACGGCCGGGGCTGGCCTGAGGGGCTCGACGGCCCTCTCGATCTCCCTCGGCGCGAGCGAGCGCTACCTTGTCCAGTCGGGGGTTGCCCAGGCCGTCGAGGGCTACCTGAGCTTCTGGTTCCACCCGGGCGATGCCCAATTGCCGGAACCGGAGCCGAACCCGTGGCCGCCCGGGACGGCTCTTTGCGTGGCTAGGCTGCGCAGCTCGGCCGGGGACTGGTGGCCGCCCATGATTAGCTTCCACGTGCGCCAGCTGCCCGACGGCGAATACGTCGGTTTCCTCGGCTGGCCACAGGCTGCCGGCTACACCTATGACGACGCCACCCATCCGTTCCCGCTGGCCAAGACGTGGCAGAAGATCACCCTTGGCTACCGGATCGACGAGTGGGTGGCCCTGTGGCTTGGGGACACGCTCGTCCGTTACGAAACCAAGGACGTCGTCCACGAGGATCCGTACGCCGACGTCGTCGAAGTCGGCAAGGTGAACCGGAACACCCAAACGACGCCCAGCGGCACCATCCTCCTGGACGACGTGGCCTTCGAGGTGCCGCGGGTCGACGAACTCTGGGTGAGCCAAGCGACGGGTACCGACGACGCCGACGGGCGCAGCCCGGCCACCGCCTTTGCCACCATCCAGAAGGCAGCCGCCCTCGCCGGCCCGGGAACCGTAGTCCACGTGATGCCCGGTGTCTACCGCGAAGCGGTGCGGCCAGCGCTCAGCGGCAGCCGCGGCGAGCCGGTCCGCTTCGTTGCCGAGGCCGGCCCGGGTACGGCGATCGTGCGCGGCTCGGAGTCATCGGCCAGCCTGCGCTGGCGACGAGTGCGGCCCGGCGAGTTTCCCGGCTCGCGCGCAAGCGCAAGCGCGCTGTGGGTCACCGATCTGTCGACGTGGCAGCTTCGCGCGCCGCCGCGATTCATCACCCAGATGGGACGCGACGGCTCGGTTACGGCCCGGCTGGCACTGGCCCGCGAACCGGACTGGCGCGTCGCCACCGAGTGGAAGCACCATGAGTACTGGTGGGCCGCCACGGGCGGCTCCGCTTCGGCACGCTGCGACCCCGCGGTCTCTGGCCAATCGGACTGCGATCAGCCGTGGCGATCGATGACCGAGCTGACCGACGACGCGGACGACGCGGAACCGGCCGGCATCGAGCCGGGCAACCTGACCACCCTGGGCGACCTCCTCGGCGCGACCATCGTGGTGGTCGACACAAGACAGGGGCACTACACCTACCGGCGGAAGATCGTGGCGCACGATGTGGCCACCGGGCGGATCACCGTCGACCGGATCTGCGAGCACGACACAGGCACGGGCATCCCTGGCCTGGGTTGGGGCAGCAAGTACTACCTCGAGAATCACCCGGCACTGCTCGACTCGCCCGGGGAATGGTGGTACGACCCCGCCACCGGACACCTTTACCTGTGGCCACCGGAGACGATCGATCCCGCCCAACTGGGCCTGGAGATCTCGCGCCGCGAACACGGTTTCAACCTGAAGAACCGCTCGTACGTCACCCTGTATGGACTCACCATCGAGCTATACAACGGCGCTGCGGTACACGAGAGCAACTGGTCCGGCGAGAGGTCCTACGGCAACACCGTGCGCAACGCCACGCTACGCCACGCGAACTGGGGCGTGTTCCTGGAGCAGTCGATCCAGGCGGAACAGTCGCCGGCGAACATCACCGATGGCTTCTCGTTGGAGAACAGCGAGGTTGGACCGATGGACACCATGGCCATCCGTCTGACCGACTGGTGGGAGAACAATGCCGCCGCAGGTTCGTTCCGTCGTTCGGGCGTCGTCAACACGGTGATTCGCGGCAACGAGATGCACCATCTGGGCTTTCGGTCGGACTACGACAGCGGCGTCGGCATGGTCTTCCAGTTCGCCAACCGACTTCGCTTCGAGGAGAACCACGTGCACCACGTCGCCCACAATGGCGTGATGGTGGCCGGCTCCGTGGTGCAGTCGGACCGGACATACGGATTCGCGCCCGACGAGATCAAGACCGGGACCATCCTGTTTCGTGGCAACCTCTTCGAGCGAGCCTGCCAGGCGGCAGCGGACTGTGGTGGCCTCAAGATCTGGGGCAAGGCGCCCGACAAGCACGTGTTTCGCGACCTTCTGGTCACCGACAACGTCTTTCGCGACAGCTTCGGCTGGACCTGGATCGCCGAAAAGCGCGGCCGTTGGTCGGGCGGCGCCCAGAGCGCGATCCGCGGCCTGGGCGGCTTCGGCCTGTACGTCGATCACGCGAGTGGTGTGCATGCCTACCGTAACGTGTCATACAACAATGCATTCACTGGCTACATGGTCTATGGAATGTGGCGAGATGGTCTCCTTGTGTACTATAACAACGTTGCGGCGAATTCACTGTACGGCATCTCGCTTTCGGGTGGCCAGTACGACAGTCACGGCAGTGTGGACACCCAAGTCGTGAACAACATTCTAGTGAACAACGAAGCCTACGGACTGCTGGCGACCTACGCCGAGGGACGCACCGCCAACACCGTCATCGATCACAACCTGTACAGCTCGAACGGCTGGCGCTCTTACGACCAGGGAGGCATCTGGCGGGTCGGCGACATCCTGGTGCGACAGACCCGCGCCGACGGCTCGAGCACCTACGAGCCGTATGCGGCGCTCGCCGAAGCCCAAGCTGCCACCCCTTGGGAGGCACACGGCATGTCCGGTGACCCCGCCTTCTGGCGCTACGATCGGGCCGACCATGATCTCCTCGACGGCTCCTGGCCCGACTTCCACCTCACCGCCGCCAGCAACGCGGCCATCGATCGGGGCGCGGCGGCGTTGCCCGACTCCCTCACCGCCCTGCTGACGCAGTTCGGCGTCGGCGACTGGCACTGGGGTCCGGCGTACGACATCGGCCGCTACGAGGCGGGGTTCGCCCTACACGCCGAGCCAGCCGAGCAGACGATCCGGCCGGGTGGCACGGCCGCCTACCGACTTCGCCTCGAACCGCCCGATCTGCCGCACACCGTCACGCTATCGGTTGCCCTTCCCTCGCCCCACCTCGCGGCCGAACTGAGCTCGACGGTTGCCAGCCCGTCGGCGGCGGTCACCCTCACCCTAAGCCACGACCGCACCGCAGGTGCGGGCTTGCGCTACGAGGTGCCGATCACGGCCACCGGCGGCGGCTTCCTCCGGACGTCGGTCGTGCGCCTGGCAGTCGAGGGCGCGCGACTGTTTCTGCCGCTCGGGTCCAGGCTCACGGCGCCGTAGGGCTGGGGGTACAGAGCCCAGTGGAAGGGACACCCCGCGCCGGACGGCTCTGGGCACCCGGCCCCGGCGAAGGGACACACAGCGCCGGACAGCTCTGCGCCCGCAGCGCAGGGGAGTTGCACGCGCCGCGGAGGTTGGCTGGTCGATCGGGCGCGCTGCGGCTGCGCGTCGACCTACCGCGTAGCCGCCGGTCGGCTGGCCAGGGCAGCGCAATCCCGCGGCGGGCCGTCGTAGCGCGCCGCCAGCCGGCGGGCCTCGTCGGCCAGCGCCAGACGGAGATCAGCCGGCGCCAGCACCTCGACGTCGGCTCCCCAGCCCCGAATCCACGGCACCATCTCGAGCGGCTCGTCCACGTCGACCCGGAACAAGAGACAGCCGTCGGCCAGCGGCTCGAGCTGCTGGGAGGCGTGCCAACGTGACTCCCGGACCCGCATGGCAACGCGTGGCTGGAAGCACAAGACGACCGTCGTCGGAGGCTCATCGTCACACCAGATGCCCCACGCCTCCCGCAGCAGTTCATCGGGATCGAAATCCTCGGGAATGGCATAGGGCTCGGCAGTGAGGGCCGCGGCTCGGATCCGCTCGATCTTGAGGGTTCGCAGGGCTCCACCCGGCTCGTCCGCGAACTCCCGCCAGCCAATCACGTGCGCCGTCTGGCCGACCGCGTAAGGCTCGATCACGTAGGGTCCGAGGAGACACTCGTACGTCCGACCGTCGGGCAGTTGGTGGGTGATGCGCGCCTTTCGTCCGGTGGCCCAGGCCTCGGTCAGAACTTCGAGAACGTGCAGGTAGGTGCGATCCTGGGGCCGCTGGACCGAATCCATCGCATCGGCCGAGCGAAGGAGATGGCGGCTGATGTTGCTGTCCAGGCGGCGGAGGGCGTTGCCCAGCTTGCGCAGCGCGGAGGCGGCGTGGGGATTGCGCCGATCAGTACGGCTGGCCAAGAGGCGCGTCGCCAGATGAATGGCCATCACCTCGTGCAGGCTGAACGCGGTGCGGGTCAGGTCGGCATCGCGACTGATCTTCAGCCGGCCGTGGTCGTCTTCGTCCTCGTACACACCCGGCGGCAGATGACCCGCATTGATATAGCGGGTGATGGTGGAGCGGTGGACTCCCAGTCGACGGGCCAACTCGGCCCGGCTGAGACCCTCCGGGTGGGCCCACAGGAGCTGTTCGATCTGCAGCAGCCGCTGCGCCTTGCTGTCCGCTCGGTCCATGGGCATGCCCTCCCATCCGACCCAGGCCATCATGCCCCGACGGGGCGGAGCCGCAGCTCGAGCCCCGCCGCCGGAACTGCCTGTCGACGCCCATGCTTATGCCCCATCGGCGCCGCCGCGGCAAGCTGGCAAGCCCCACTCCGTCGGGCCGCCGGCGCTCGGGACGGCACCGGTGGAGGAGTCGACGGAGTCGGCGCCTTCTGCTGGCGCGCGGGCCCCGCCCCTGCACACAAAGCAATGGGGGGCAGACCGAGGACGGCGATTCGCTTTCGGCGCATCGTTCCCGGCGCGCAAGGCCGAGGACGGCGGTTCGCCCTTGGCGCATCGTCCCCGGCTCACACAACAAACTGGTGCCGACCACCGCTCGGCAGTGGCCGGCACCGTAGCGATCGGCAGATGTCCGCCGGACCTGGTCGCTCGTTGGTTTCCGGCCGAAGGCTAGCGCCGAGCGCCGATCGAACCCTGGCCCACGCCGCCCACGGCCAGCGGTGGCGGCGCCACCGGCGATGGGGTGTTACGCGGCAAGATGCCGGGCGTCGGCGTGCGCGTCGCGGTGGCAGTTGGCGCTGGCGTTGGCGTGTCCGTTGGCAGCGGCGTGGGCGTGTCCGTCGGCACGGGCGTCGGTGTATCCGTCGGCGCTGGCGTCGGCGTGTTCGTCGGCAGCGGCGTTGGTGTGCTCGTCGAGGTGCGTGTGGCAGTATTTGTCGCAGTGCGGGTCGGCGTGTTCGTCGCCGCCCGGGTCGGGGTGGGCGTCGGTTCCTCCTGCATGACGAAGGTCAGCGTGTGCATCTCCGGCACTTCGGCGAGCTTCCCGACCTCGCCTGTCTCGGGATTCACAGTGATAATCAGGCGCGGCTCCGAGTAGGTAAGGCCGTAGTAGATATTGGTGATGGGGTGAAAGTCGCCGTGGTGGGCCTCGGTGCCGATGTTCCAGCCGGTGTCATAGGCCATGCCCGATCCAGGGTCGATGACATAGATCTCACCGTCGCCATTCCCAAGGAACAACGTGTCATAGATGTCGAACGCGAGGCCATACATCCACGTATCGAGGTACGATTCGCCCACCACTTTGGCAGTGCCATCGTCCTTGTTGATCCACACCAAGTCGTCATAGCCCCACTCAGGATACTCATAGTATTCACACCACCCATACAACTCGCCTGCCGAGTTGACGGTCAGGTTGGTCACCGGGATCCACTCGCCAAGGCCCCAGCCCGGTTTGCCGATGGGCGTGCCGGCGCCCGTGTCCATGTCAATCTCGATGAGGCCGTTGTGAGTGGGATCGTGCGCTGCCGTGCTGGCAAATAGCCTGCCCGTGGTGTGGTCGTACTCCAGGCCGTTCACCCGGTAACCCACCTTGCCGATCTCGTCAATGATCGCTCCCGTGTCGGGATCCAACTCCACGAGCCGGCTGTCGGAGCCTCCGTAGCCGAGCGTGCCAAGCAGCCGCACGCCGGCGCCGCTCGCTGGCGTGGCACCTCCGGCCAAGGTGAGAAGAACGGCCGCCAAGACAAGTATAGCGACCAAGGAAACGCCGACCAGCGACCTGGTCATCGAGCCCTCCTCGTGCATCGTGCGGCGGCGCATCCGTCGCACAACCTGCCGGCCATGCCCACGGCCAGCATCCCCACGCTTCACCGCGGACAGCCAGCATCAACCGCCTGCGAGCGCGGCGCCACACTTGTGTAACGGCTCCCGCCGCCCCAGGATACGGCTCGCCGTCACGCTCGCTCTGGCGCCGGCAAGCTGAAGTCTCAAGTCGGCTGGGCCCTAGGGCTGGGACGGCCGGTAGACGGCCAGTCGGCCGTGCGAATCCGGGTCCGGCCCGACTTCGGCCATCGTCCTGGCCACCGCCTCGTCGAGCGGCAAGCCGTCCCGCACCAGAAGCTCGAGGAGGCGAGCGGTGGCAGCGTCGGTGTGCTGCGCGGAGATGGGCTGATCCCAGCTGACGAAGGCCGCAGCCCCGCGCCGAGTGAACGCTTCAGCCAGGCGACGGGAGCGCAGGCCATCGCACCCCATCAGGATCACGACACAGCCGGCCTTGAAATCGGCCGCCAGGTCGCGCTCGATAAAGAGTGGCCGCAGGCCGAAGCGGGGCAGCTCAGGCTTTGCCGGGTCGTAGAACACCGGGATCAGCCGGGACTGCTCTTGGGGACTGAGCGTGTCGGCCTGCGGATCGGCGGTCGCCGGATGGACGGCCCGTTCGGCGGCCACGGCCGTTGCCGGTCCGGCCGGCAAATCGTACAACTCGTAGCGCGCCAGGTCGATCCGTTCCCCACTGAAGAGCGCCACCTCGTCCGACTTGAGGCCATCGGCCATGATCCGCGCCGAGTGGACCCGCAGCACGACCAGGTCGTCCTGCCGAAGCGGCAGTCGCTGCAGAAAACGGACGGTCACGTCCTTGCCGGCTACGTAGTCCACCTCGTAGCCGCCCGCACGCAAGGTCGCCGTCGCCCGCGCCACGAAGGCTGGGTTGGGCGCGTTCTCACTCAGCTGGTCGACGAGGATCGCTCGGCGAGCCGCTTGCCGGCCAGAGCAACCGGCAGCCAGGCTCGGTACCACGGCTGCCACCAAGACCACGGCAGCACCGGCGAAAGCCGCGCCCCGGATTCGGGACACGCGGCCAACCGTGCCGAACCCGGCACCAGCCGTCAAGCCACATTCGGGTGCCATGGCTCCTCCCACCTGCCTCCGGGCCCGGCTGGCCCACGGAGGCCATCGGCGACCCATTCTATCCCGGGCCATCCCCGGGGGGCCATCTCGGCGCAGCCCAGGAGCACCTTGCCTTGCTATCGGGAAGACGTTGCCGCCCGCGGGACAACGCCCTTACCGCCTACCCCAGAAGGCGCTCGGCGGCCAGGGGATCATCTCCGCGATTTCGGCGAAGATCCCCACCAGCCCCTCACCATCGGCCGTCACGCAAGAAAGTCCGCCTGGCTGGCCATACCCGCCAGCGCCCGGTGATCGAGGTCATTGCCAACCCCCACGGTGAACAGGAGCTGGCCCTGGGCTTTGGCCTGGGCTGCTTCCGGCTTGCTGCGGCCAGCGCTGGCCGGATACACCGGTCGGGCGCAGGAGAGCCGCACGCCCGGCTGCCGGGTATCGCAGCTCAGGGGCTCACACGGGCGGGCAACGAGCCGCGCCGGCCGCCCGCCATCGTTCACTACCTGGTCGGCCGGCAGCCAGAAGTAGGCGTTCCGCAAGTACGGTCCGTCCGGCGCCAACCGATCCATGGGCAGGGATGGCATTTCTCAGCAAACAGGATGCAAGATGCGAAGAAACGATGTGAGCCCGTGACCTTTAGATAGACTTGACAGTACCCTTCGCATAGCGCTACACTAGTTGAGTCGGTTCCGGTGCACGGTGCGCCGAGCGACGTTTCGGAGCCACGAGGAGGTGGTGTCGTGTTTCGTCGGCCCGTCCTTCACTCTTGGCCGCGCGCGCAAGCGCGGGCCTTTGCGATCGCCGCATGCGCCGTCCTCATCACCCTTGGCGCCTCCCTCTCCTTGATCCGGTTGCGCGGCCAGAGCCTGCAGATCCCTCTGGCTGACCGGAACACCAGCAGCTGCACCGCTGGCGTGACCACCACGCTGCGCCCAGTAAGCCCTCGACTGTGCGATCCGGTGGACATCACGACCACCGTCCAGACGGCCTGCCCGATCTGCCCTGAGGGTGTCAGCGTGGTCTTCATTCAGGATGATACCCCTTACCCGAACTGGCAGAAGAAGGTGTCCCTGGAGGCTTTGGACGAGTTCGTCCGCTACAGCCAGTTCGGCCAGAAAGTGTCGGTGGGCGTCATCCATTACAATGGCGCTGGTCCGCGAACAGCGTTGCGCCCGACGCTTAATCTGGGTGCCGCCCGTGGGCCACTGACGAGCTTCCGCGTGGCACACGATCCGCGCGCCCAGTTCATGGAAGCGGCCAAGGCCGGCGTGCAGATGATGCGCGACAGCCGGCGGCTGCACGGCAACAAGGTGCAGCCCGAGTGCGAGTTCGTGATCTACTTCGTCTACACCAAGGTCTACATGCCCGACAAGGGCGCCGAGATGATCCAGGCCGGCAGGCTCATCCTGCGTGAGGTGGACAACCTGTACGTTGGCTGCCCCCACCAGAACCCTGAGGAATGCACCATCTGGGAGCCGCAGGTACCAGAGTCGGAGCGATACTACACCGAGGATCCGGAGGCCGGCAAGCTTCGCACCATGGCCCGCAACGGGCTGAACAACATCCAGACGGCCGGAGCGATTACCATTCGCACCCTGGCCATCGACCAGTGGTTGCCGCCGGCCATGCGTCTGGTCCCGGACAGCTTCAACGTTCCGCCCGCCCAGACGATGCAGGACGGGACCA
Organism: Anaerolineae bacterium; assembly: GCA_034432155.1. Classification (GTDB taxonomy): domain Bacteria; phylum Chloroflexota; class Anaerolineae; order Epilineales; family Epilineaceae; genus DAOUCP01. Next base: position 8,587 of record DAOUCP010000050.1, on the reverse strand, counting down.
AGCTGAAAATGACCTGGAACTGGCGGATGCCCAAGTCGACCACGGGCATCACGCTGACCTTCCGGGCGGAGCCCGAGGATCCCGGCCCGGTAACCTCGGACGTGCGCTCCAGCTGGTCGGACTCCGAGAATCGGCGAGGCGAGTACAAGGTCAGCAGTGCGCCGATCGAGATCCTGAACGATGACTGCACTACGCCGACTGCGGTGCCGACGCCAACATCCTTGCCGACGGCCACGCGGACGACGGTGCCGACAGCGACGCAGACCCAGGTTCCAACGCCCGTCCCCACCCGGACGCCTACGCCGCGACCGAAGCCGATCTACCTGCCGGTAGCCATCCGCGAGGAATGCGTGCCGACTACCAAGCATGCGGACGTCGTGCTCGTCCTCGACCTCTCGACCAGCATGAATCGGCTGACGCGTGCCGGACGCACGAAACTGGCTGCCACGCTGGACGCAGCTCACCAGTTCGTGTCCTTCATGGACCTGAATCCCACTGGGCCGAGCGACCAGGTGGCTGTGGTGGGCTTCAACCGCAGTGCATGGATCGAGGCTCCGCTGAGCGCCGACGAGGCGCGCGTCCGGCGGGCCATCGATGCCTTGCCGGCAAGGCAGCAGGAGTACACCCGACTCGACCTGGCGCTGACGGTGGGCGCTGAGGCCATTCTGAAGGGTCCGCATCGCGTCGGCAGCTCGGCGGTGTTAATCCTGCTGACGGATGGTTTGCCGAACCAGGTTCCAGTGGCCGAAGACGGCACCATGGAGACCACCGTTCTGCGGGCGGCAGCGGCAGCAAAGCGAGCCGGCATCACGGTGTACACCATCGCCATCGGCGCGCCCGGCGACACCGATCCGGTATTGCTCAAGGGCTGTGCCACCGACAGCGATCACTACTACTACACACCGGATCCGGAAGACCTGGCGGCCATTTACGGCGCCATCGCCTACCGAATCGGCTGTCCGCCTGAGAACTACTGGGGCCGCCGCTAGTCGGATCGCGGCCCAAAATGGCGCCGCCGGGACGGCAGCACGACGCGCGGCCACACAGACGGGCAATAACAGACGCCGCTGGCGCGACACGCTGGCGAAGAGGCCGAGGACAGGCCTTCGCAGCAGCAGTCCGAGCCGCGGCGTCTCCGTTCTTGTTCGCGGCCAGGGGCGGGGTCAGCGCCGCCAGAGGCGGCGGTAATCGATCCCAGCCGCGTCCTGCCAAACGACTTCGAGGCGCCGAACTGCGCTTGGCTCGTAGGCGTGGCTTGACCCGGGCTCGCCGCGGAGATCCATCTGCCACTGCCCCGCCGAATCCACCAGGACGGAGATCCGGTCGGGGGGCGAGCGCTGCCCGACATGGACGCGAAGCTCGATCGTTTCGGCTGCCGGCCCGCGTCCGCGCGCCATGCCGCGGGCCGGATCGTAGTCCACTCCCAGCGGAGGCACTGCGATCTCGAGCGCCTGTTGGCCCACCCAGAGCACGCGGTGGGCGCCGGGCGCAAGTGGCGGCGGCAGGCGCATCTGGAAGCTGCCGCTGGCGGGCACGGTGACCGCCGGCCGGTCAGCCACGCCAGATCGACCGGACCAGGAGAGGCCCATACCGGGCTCGGCCTCCCCTTTGGCAAAGCCCTGGTCGAGATCCACACTCAGGCTTGGGCAGCCAAGGCGCCGACCCACCCGGTGCCCATCACCGGCCAGCACAAACACCGTCGCGGCTGGGCCGGGGCAACGGCGGTCCCGCTCGGCTGACCCAGCTACCGCCTTGGTCGGCCAGATGAACCGAAACTCGCCCGAGTCGTCCGCCACCACCTGGGTCGTGGGGCCCGACGGGGACGCCCAGTGGACGATCGCGCGCGGTTCACTCCGACCCACCACCGTACCCTCCTCCAGGCTGGCCTCAAACGGTGGCAGGGTGAGATGGATCGGCAGGCCGTTGACCTCTCCGTGGACCTGGTCCCCTGGGCGCATGGCCAAGGCGCCGCCCCCGTTGTCTTGCCACGTGGTCCGCACCGCGCCAGCCCACGGCTCGTCCGCCGTCAGGTGAGCGATCGGTTCCCCGTTCCGCACCAGTCGCAGTGTGCCTGAGACGCTGGCCAAGGCCTCGATGGTCAATGAGCCGGACCCGGTTTCGACAGTCACGAGCGGCAGGCGCCAGCAAGCGTGCACGGCATCGCCCTGCAACGTGGTAGTGGCGGCGCAAACCTCGGTCCCGGGAGCTGGTGCCCACGGCAGATTTGCTGTCCACGCGCCTTCGGCATCCGCAGCTGCCCATGCGGCGGCGGGTGCAGGATGCAGCCAGGACCAGGCGACCACCTCCACCCTGGCGCCCGGCGTGCTCCGTCCGGTGATCTCGGGTGTGCCCCCGTGCACCCGAGCTGTTAGGTCGGGCACCGTCATGCTCCAACGGGCGTCGCCGGCCTCGACCGTCAGGCGGTCGCCGGCCATCGGTGTAAGCCACTCGCCAGCGGAATCACGCAGCCGGACGTGGAACTGGCCACGCCGGTCGGCACGCCCCAGGCCGCGGCCACGAAGATCGCCCGCCGCCCCGCGCAGGCTCAGCCGTACAAGGGCGAGGGGCGCGCCACCGCCTGTCACCTCGCCTCCTGGCAAGCGCAACTCCAGCCAGGGCGTCTGCCGGTGCACCATGAGCCGCAGTCCGGTGCGTGTCTGCACGGTCACCGTCATCGGACGGCCAGGGGCGAGGGCTTCCGCCCCCGGCAGCCGGGCCTCGAACCAGCCGTCGCTAGCCACCGCACCAGACCAACGCCAGGCCGGCAGGCCAGCGGCCTCGGCCGCGGACTCGCCCAGCGGCGTAGCCCACTTGTCCGCCCGCGGCGGCATGTGGCCCAGCTCGATCTCCACCCGGTCCGTGCCCGCGGGCGCGACGCGGCCAGCGATGCCGCCTGCCGACCGGTCAAAGCGCAGCACCAACTCTGGAATGCGTAGGCGCTGGCTGTAGACGAGGCCGGCAGAGCTGGTGCGGGTCACGACAAGTGTCTGGCCGGCCAGAGGGTACAGCGGGCGACCGCGCCGATCGACCAGGGGCACCGACCAGCCGCCGCGGCGCACCATGGCCATAGCGACCAGTTCCCCGCGGCGCGGGCTACCGTCGACCATCGCCACTTCGAGACGTTCGTCGTTCCTGCTGTGGCCGGCCAGTGTGCCCTCGTCCAAGATCAGGCTGACGGTAGCGGACGGATCCACCGCCGTTCCCGCCGCCGCACTCGCCGAGCGCGTAACCCCCGGCGTGTTGCCCAAGCGGACCGCCGTGCTGCCACGGCGTCCCGCCTCGCTCGGCCGGGAACCGCCCGCCCCACCCTCGGACGTGACCATCCGCCCAACGGCGGCCTGGTCGCCGGATCGGCACGCCGCGAGCGCCAGGCTGGCCGCCAGCAGCGCAAATAGCACCGCCCCCAGCCTGGCTCCGCCCAACGCCAACCGCCTCACCGCCTGGCCCTGCCTAACGCCAACCGCATCACCGCTTGGCACCCCCCTAACGCCAACCGCATCACCGCTTGGCACCCCCCAACGCCAAACACACTACCGCCCGGCTTGGCTCGCCGCCAGAACCCTCACTTCGCCGCAACAGGCGGGAGGCTTGTCAAGGGCACCACCTTCTCAACGCGGGCCACCTCGTAGATCGTCGGCTTCGGCCGCGGCGTCGGCAGTTCCTCTTGTTGCAAGAGCATCCACGGCCAGTAGGCGCGCAAGAGCAGACGGGCCACAATGCGAATGGGCCCCGTGGACGACTCGGCGACGGTAAAGGGGTATTGCCCCCGCCGCGCGCCCAGGGGCGGCACGCCATAGCGCAGGACGATGTCGGCGAAGCGCAGGACATAGCCCTCCTGCAGCGCGTCGCCAACGTGTCGCGGCGGCGAGCCACGGTACACCTGTTTGAGGATGGGTTCGACGTTGTAGTCCGCCGTGCTGAGGATGGGAGTGCCGTTGTAGTTCTGCGGCAGCAGCTCATCGGGGATCCGCAAGGAGCCATCCGCCTGCCGCCAGCGCGATCGGTTGGGTCCGACACTCACCAGGCGCGCCCGCAGGGAGAGCAGGTACGGGTCGTAGGCGAGCTCACCGGACCGCACCCGCGGATTGAACTCGTCCCGCAACCACTCTTCGCCGTCCAGGTCGCCGGAGGCAAAGATAGTCTGGCCTCGGCCGTCGGACACCATAACCTGGAGCCAGGCTTCGCTCCAGTAGGCAAAGCCGGTCGGCAACTCGTGCCCGGCGCCGGTGTTCGTGATGGTGACCGTCAGGGTGACGGGCAGCCCGAGCGGCAGACGATCCGGCACTTGGAGGCTCACCACCGCCGCGCCGGCCAGGCGAGCGCGGACTCGTTCTTCCTGCTCGGCGACCACCGGGCCGCTGGCGGGAAACAACGTCGTGGTACCCATGATCGCGTGCTCGGCCAGGGGTCGAGCTGGCAGTGGGCGGTCGTAGGTCTCGCCCGGCGGAACCACTGCTGCCGGTCCGGGCGTCGGTTGCCGGGGCATGTGGCAAGACTGGCAGGTCTTTCCGCTCTGGGCGTAGGGGCCGGCACGCCATTCATCGTAAGTGGTGAGCAAGCGGACCTTGGCCTGCCCAAAGCCAGCGTGGGCGGTCAGCGGCTCCTTGTCGACCACCACATTGTGGCACGGCTCGCACAGGGTTGCCTGACTCAGCCGCGGATCGACCTGGCTGGGGTGCGACGAATTCGTCACCGGCAGCGGATCGGCTACCGTGCCCTGGCCGAACGTTCCCAGCGCCGTCTCGAAGGGCAGCACCTCGAGTGCCAGGTCGCTCGCTTTCCAGTTGGGCCATGTCGGCAAGAAGGTGAGCACTTGGGTCTCCGGCATACGGACCGGCGCGTGGCACGAGATGCAGCTCACTCCCTCCGCTGCCGACTGCGGCATGCCCGGCTGAGGAACGAGATCGTGGAACTTGAGCAGGTGCTCGGCATCCCGCTGCGTACCCAAGGGCGAGTGGCAGCGACCGCAGATGCTGGCGTGCGCCAAGGGATTCTCGGCTGCCCGCGCATGGGCCGTCAGCTCCCAGGCCTCCACTTGGTCCGGGTGGCAGCGGGCGCACTCCTGCGCCGACGGATACTGCGCCTCACTGGAGGGATAGCCCGGCAGCGACACGCGGCGGCGAAACTCGCGTACCGCCGGCAGCGCCGGAACGGTGCGGGCCATCCATCGGACGCCCTCGACCAGACCGAACGCCGCGAAAAGCAGGATCACTAGGCCAACGCCCGTTCGTCGCCAGGACCGTGGCGGCCACCGTCCGCCCAGCCGTCGCATCAGCCACCTCCCTTAGAGTGTCGCTCGCCCATCGGCAGCGAAGAATACGCCCCGCTGGATCGCCGCCCGGCCAATCGCCGCATCAGCCACCTCACCGGGGCCACGCCCTGCCGCCGCATGCGTCAGCTCTCTTGGGCCAGGCGCACAGCCGCCCCACCACCTACCTCCCCGGGGCAGCGCCTTGCGCCGACACCAGGCGCCGAACGAGCCGTGGTTTACCGCCTCACGCGCCATCGGTCACCTCGGTCGCCGGCCAAGGCCCGCGCACCGAAGCCTCGCCACACTGGCGTCGCGCCCAGCGCACCGCAGCGATGGTCACGCCGAGCACCAGGAGGGCGCCAAGCGCATCGTAGAGTGCGTCCAGCGCGCGGCCATGGCGGGCGGGCACGTAGTGCTGATGAATCTCATCGCTGATGCCGAACAGACCGGTGAGCAGGATCGCGGCAGCCGTCCGGAAGCTTGGCCGATCGAGACCACGCGGCGGGAGCCGTCCGCGAGCTGGTCGCGGGTCGTCCGCGTTTGCCTCCGCCCACCGTGGAAACCCCTTCCTTGCCGACGCGCGGCCTTGCGGACGCAAGGCGAGATAAAGCCATACGGCGAGCACCCCGAACAAGCTCATGTGTGCCGTGAGTCGCATGAGACCGTTCAGATCCCCGAGCGCGATGAGGTCGAGCAGGCTCTCCGTCGAAACGGCGTCCAGGCCAGGGGCAGCCGAAAGGCCGAAGATGAGCCCATACCACGCAGCGGCGATCGCCCACCATACCCTTCGGGGCACGAGACGGGACTCGTCAGCCCAGCGCGCGATCGCGGCCACCAGACGCTGTTTCATGCCGGCTCGGTCGGTGGCCCGGCAACGGACACGCCGCAAGGGCCTCCTCCAAGAACGGCGCACCACGATGCCGCGTCCCGACCCGTCGGATGATGCCCACCGCAGCCAGGCCCGTCAAGCCCGCCGCGGCAGTTCGAGTGGGCTTGCTGGGCATCCGCCGCCATTGGCGGTGGCGGCCACGTGTCGGCTTGGGGGGTTATGCGCCCAGCGCGGTACCCCAGCGCCGTCGGCCCGCGGCACGCCTGCCGACCCTGGCGCCAGCACCCGTTCCGACGACTCCGGTGGCCAGCGTGAGAACTAGCTGACCGGCCTCGCCGTGCCACCATCAGAACCAGCTGACCGGCCTCGCCCCGCCACCTGCAGAACTAGCTGGCCGGCCTTACCGCGCGAGCCTCAGAACCAGCTGACAGGCGGCCGCCGGCGCGTGCCCACCGCCATCTGCGCGCGACGGTCGGCGACCCGGCTGAACGATTCGTTCACTCCGACTGCGGCGGCGAAGATCAAGAAGGCGTTGAACGCGGCCACCACCCACTTGACCTCACCGGCCTCTGTGGCCAGACCCGCCGCGAGGAAGGCCAGCCCCGCAGCGATGGCGAAGGAAACCCACTTGGCATAGGGCACAAAGGGTGCGCCGACGAGGTAGACGAGCACGTTCGGAACGAGGACGGCGGCCGTAGCCGCGCCGTGCAGGCTCAAGAGGCTCTCCAAGGTGAAGAGCTGTGACAAGGCGTCGGAGCTTAGCATCGGATCCTCCGCAACGGAATCGTGATGGCTTCCAAGACTGTGGCGATTGTACCTGAGCGCCAGGGTCGGAACGTGCAATGAACCCGGTACTCCGCGCCGCCCCAGACACGGACTACCGGGTCCATTGCCACAAGGAGGAGGATGCTCTGTTGCCCCTAGGATGACGCCGTCGCCTAAATCCTTCATGAGGGGAAGCTAAAGCGGGGCGAAGCATTCGGCGCCTACCAGGGGCAGGTTTCCAAGGTCATTTCCTAGCCGCGCCACTGGCCTATCGCCGCCCCGCCGGCGACCGCTACGCGTCCAGGTCGTGCCGACTGCGCAGGCGCTGGATCAGGTCGGAGATGTCGGGCTCGGGATACGGCGCCGGTCCCAACGAATCGTCCGGACCATCGCCGCGCAAGGCACGCACGACGTTTACCATCCCATTGGCCAGCGCCGGCAGATCGTAGCCGCCCTCCATCACGAAGAAGATGCGACTGTGGGCGTGACGACGCGCCAACTCGACCAGCGTGGCACTCGTCCGGTGGAAGCCATTGCCCGAGAACTGCAGACTCGCCAACGGGTCACGGAAGTGACCGTCGAAACCGGCGCTCACCAGGAACAGCTCGGGCTGGAATCGCTCGGCCAGCGGCACCAAGAGTTCGTCGGCGATTCTGGCCAGTGCCTCATCGCCGGCACCGGAGGGCAGCGGCACATTGACCGTCGCGCCCTTGCCGGCATCCGCCCCCGTCTCGCTCTCGGCACCCGTGCCCGGATAGATGCCCCACTGGTGACTCGACACGAAGAGCACGTCGGGATCGCTGTAAAACACCCTCTGGGTCCCGTTGCCGTGGTGCACATCGAAGTCGACGATCATGATCTTGCGCACCCCACGGGCCTGGGCTTCCCGCGCCGCGATGGCGATGTTGTTGAACAGGCAGAAGCCCATCGCTCGCTCTGGCTCGGCGTGGTGGCCCGGTGGCCGAATGACGGCCACCCCGGCCGCCGCCTGACCGGTCAACACCGCCACCGTGCCCGCGATGGCCGCGCCAGCCGACATCCGCGCTGCCTCGAACGAAGCGCTGGTGACGTAGGTCGGCGCAGGATCGATGATCGCCGGCCCCATGGCCACCCGCTGTTCGAGCGCCTCGATGAGCCGCGAATCGTGACAGCGCGCGATCTGTTCCCGCTCCGCCGGCTGCACCGTGATCTCGAGCATCTCCGACAACAGACCGGCCTGTTCGAGACCGCACATCACCGCCGGAACGCGCGAGTTGTTCTCGGGATGCATGAAGTCATTGTGTTCGAGCGACGGCACGGCAGCGTAAGCAATCGTCATGGGCCAACCCCAATCCACGGTCCGGAGCCGGGAATTATACTCGCGCCGAGCCGGCGCCCGCTCCCAGCATGCTGGTCGGTGCCCAACGGCAAGCCGGCTGATCTGTCGGTCATTCGACCGCCGGCCAGCGCGCAAGCCGGCCGGACATGACTGGCTCGCCAGCTTCGTCCTCTCACACCGGCCGGGCGCGACTGCCTGGCGAGCTTCGTCCTCTCATGCCCTCCGGACGCGACTACCCCGGCAGCTTCGTCCTTGCCCGCATCCCCCCAGCGGTCGATAATCGGGCCGAACGTCGCTGATGATCGACTACGCCGCTGTGCGCCAGCGGATGACGCGCGAGCAACTGGAGGAACGTGGCATCCTCGATCCGGCGGTCCTGGCCGCGTTCCGCAAGGTGCCGCGTGAGACCTTCGTAGCCCCCGAC
>DAOUCP010000049.1:0-3882 GCA_034432155.1 Anaerolineae bacterium | reverse complement strand
GCGCCAGGCCCCCCGGGGTCTGGGTGGGCGTGGCCGTTGCGGCCGCGGTGGGCGGCAGGGTCGGTGGCGCTGTGGCGGTTTGCGATGGCACCTGCGTCGCCGCAACCGTCGCCGTGGCGGTCGCGGTAGCTGTCGCGGTACCCGTGGCCGTACGGAGTGGCGTGGCAGTGACGGTCGGCGTACTCGTCGGCTGGCAGCGGCCGTTCGTCGTCAGGATCAGCCGGTAGGGGGCCAAGGAGCTGCCGTAGACCGACGGATAGGGGGTGAACACGCGCAGCACCATCGTCTGGGTTGTGCCCTGGATCCAGGTGACGACTTCAGGCTGATCGCCGGGCGTATAGCCGGTCACGCCCATGTCGGCGATGGGACATTGGTTGCGGCTCTTGTCGACGGGATTCAGGATCTCCACGTCGTAGTCATGGCCCTTGGGAGGAATCAGCGTCACCGTGTACGTCGCCCCGGCGCACAGCGGATAGGCGGTCTCGAAGTAGTCCTCGTCCGATCCCGGAGAAATGATGGCCAGGATCTGCAGGCCGACGTTGATCCGGCACTTGTCGCCAGACACCCGGCAGGTGTCGTTCGGCTCGCAGCGATCGACGTACGGCAGCGGCGTGCGGGTGACTGTGGGGGTCAGCGTTGGCGTGGCGGTGGCACCCAAGGTGGGCGTTGGCGTGGGCGTCGGCTCAAACTCGGCCACCGAGAGCTCGTAGCTCGCATCCTCGGAGTAGGAACCCCAGTTGTCCACGGTGATCATGGCCCGGTCGTCCTCGACCGCCCGGAACACGATCTCCGACTCGTAGGTCAATGCTGCGCGGTCGTCGCTCCAGCAGCCGGCCGGGAAGCACGGCGTCGAGTCGGAGAGGTCACCGACCGCCATGACGGTGTCCACTCCAGGTGCCAGGTTCTTGGTGGCGACCCGATACCAGCGGCCCTTCTTGACGCGGAACCAGGCCAGGTCCAGATCCCCGCGCGGGCAGAAGTTGTGCTTGCGGCCAGCCCCCTCGCCCGTGAAGGAGACGAAGACCTCCTTGGCATAGGGACGCGGATAGTCTGGCTCGTACTCGTCGGGCTGGCACGAGGCGCCGAAGGTCATCGTCGGACGGCCAGGCAGAGCCAGTGGTGTGTTGGTGGCCGCAGGCGATGTGCCCATCTCCATCGTAGGCACGCTGGTCCCCTCCGCCAGGGGTGGAGTGCTGACGGGCGCCGTGGGCACGAACGGCGTGGGAGTCGCCGTGGCCGTTGGCAGCGGCTCTGCCAACCATTTCGTGCTCGCCACTTGAGCGCCGTCCTGGCTGCGAGCCACCAGCGTCCAGCCGGGGCCGGCCGGCACGTCGGCCGGCAACTGAATCGGCTGATAGAATGTGCCATCTTGCCCAGCGGCCACCGAGGCCAGGCGCACGGCGGGCTGGGTACCGCCCGGCTGTTCCACCAGGATCTGTACTTCCTGGCCGGGCAGCCAGCTGCGGCCGGTGACGGTGACCCAGGGCGCGGTGGACAGGTCGACGTCCAGCTGGGCAACGGGCACCGGTGGCTGCGGCATCACCACGGCCTGCCGGGCCTCAAGAATCGAGCCGTCGTCCGCCAGGCGCCCGAACGCCCGGATGCTCACCCCCGAGCGCAGTTCTACGGCATCCAGCCGCCGACCGCTGGCGTCGCCAATGGACGTTGTCGGCAGCAGTCGAACAGTGCCGACGGTGCCAGCGGGGACGTCCAGCAACAACAGGTCACCGCTGCGCTCGCTGATCCGGCCAGTGATCTCCAGCTCATCGGGGTCGATGACGGTGCGCTCGGTGCCCGTCGGGCCCTCGCGACACGTAGCGCAGTCGGCAGCCCGGGGAGGGTAGGTGGACGCCTTGACCACCGTCGCGCCATCCACGACGTTCACGTTCGCCCGGAGCGGCCGTCCGGCCTCGTCCGCGGTGGTCTGGCTGGGGTAGAAGACGTAGTAGCGATCATTGGTCTTGGCCAACAGCCGCTGGCAGGCCGCCTGGGAGTCGGTCTCCGTCGTCGGCAGGCGGTTCACATAAAGCTGCACGCGCGGCAAGGGGCCACCGTCGCACATGTCATGGCCGGCGTGGACCCCGCCGACCCAGGCCAGGCCGGTGCCCAGAAGCAGCACCGCGCACCCGATGGCCAGGACGGCGCGTCGAGCCTCGACCGCCGTGAGCGGATCCCGGCGTGCAACCAGCCGGCTATCCCGGATGGTGGCCAGGCTGGCGTCCAGGGCCGGGTAACGCAGACGAAGCCGCGTGGGCAACTCCCGCGCCACCAACTGGCTCGCCAGCCAGCGCCAGCCAAGCCACAAGGCGACGGCCGTGGCCGCCATGGCCGCCAGCACGAGGATCCTGGGTAGCCAGGGGCCTGCCGTGACGAGTTCGGTGGCTGCTCCGAAGCCACGTCCCCGCGGCCCTCCCGAGGTGGCGAGCCGACGGCCGGCGGCCAGCGCGAGCGGCGAGAGCATGAACAAGCCGGCCGTATACATCACAAACAGGCCGATCATCACCACGTAGCGCAGGCGGGGCTGTGCCACGTCGCCGAGAAGGCGCTCGGCGAAGCGCACGAGGGCCAGCGCGATCAGGGCCAGAGTGCCGAGCAGCAGGGCCAGAGCAACCAAGATGAGTGGGCTGGCCAGGACGAGCTTGGCCAACAAGAGGCCGACGTCGATGACCCCGGCTCGGAGGTTGGCTGCGCTTGCGAACGGCGCGAGGTCTGCGGTGTCGGCCAGACCGAAGGCGCCGTAGTACGACCGGCGGTACAACCAGCCCCAGACGAACAGCACGGCCAGGCCACCGATCACGGACGCGGCTGCGGCCGCCAACCCCAGGCGTGGCCATGGGAGCGCGGCGGCGACAGGCCTCCCTCGCGGCAAGGCAGCTGGTAGGGCGGTGGGCAGGCCGCCGCCAATGCCACGGCGCGGGCGGGGTTCTCTCTCGGCATGCTCCGGCGCGGTGCGGGCCTCGGCGCGCACAGCATGCTCCAGGTTCGTGGCCGCCAGGTCGGCGCCTGTCAGGTCGGCCCCGGTGATGTCTGCCCAGCCCAGGTTGGCCCGCGCCAGATCCGCCTGACGCATGTTGGCACCGCGGAGGATCGCCCATCGGGCATCGGCGCGACGCAACACGGTCGAGTGCAGGTCTGCGCCCTCGAGGATCGTCCAGCGCAGGTCGGCCGAGGTCAGGTCGGCCCGGCTCAGGTTGACGTTGCGCAAGTCCAAGCGGCTGAGGTCGGCACCCGAAAGATCCAGGCCCGACAGGTCGGCTGGGCCGTTGGCGGTTGCCAAGCGAGCGATGATCTCATCTCGAGACAGAGCCATGCTATCTCCGCCTTGTACGAGGGGGCTTCGCGAGCGCCGCGCCGTCGTCCTCCGCCCCACGAATCGCAACACCGGTATTACCGCCATGCCCACCGCTGCCAGTCACGGCCGGCGATGGTGCCCATCGCGGCGATCTGGGCTGCGTCTTCTCCGCTCTGGGTTGGCGCCGGGGAATGCGTCCTATCTCAGCCCCAGGCACTGACGTTTCCCACGGACCCGCCAGGATTCCTGCGGCTGCCCGGTCAGGGCCGATTATAGCCTACCGCCCGGACAGGCGACATGGCAATCGAGGCCCGGCCACGCAACCTCCTCCGCCAAGCTACAAGCCTGGGGCTCTCGGCTGAGCCCAACCTGAGTCGCGGTTGAGTAGGCGCTGAGGGTCAGCGGGCCGCGACGGGTGCCTGGCCGTGGCCCGTCGCGAACCGGGGACGTCTTGCCCCACTAGGCCGATGCCGAGGCACAGCCCGCCTGCCGTCCCCGGGGCCTGGCTCTGTCCCAGGCCGATGCCGACGCACCGCCCGTCTGGAGTCCCGCGGCCTCGGTGGGTACGAGGCCAATGCCGACGTGGCCCC
>DAOUCP010000048.1:0-4287 GCA_034432155.1 Anaerolineae bacterium | reverse complement strand
GCCGAAGGGGCTCGGCAGCACTGTTTTTTGGCCTCGTTGACTTCGCACCGCCCCGGCAGGGCGCCAGCGGATGCCGGAGCGGATGCCGGAGCGGATGCCGGAGCGGTTGGCCCTGTCGCTAGCCGGCTTCAGCGCGGATGACAACCGCGGACACAGGTAGCTCTGTCCGTACGGTCGGCTGGCGAGATCGGTCACCCGGCGAAGCCGGCGAGGCGGGCCACCCGGTTGAGGCCGCGGCATTGGTCACCCAGCGGAGCCGGCGCTCTCGTCCTCCGTTCCGCGCGCCTCCGATTCTCCGGCCTGGGCCAGGCGCCACTGCCCGAGAAGCCAGGACCGCCACTCGCCATCCTTGAGCGACGGCGTGGCCATGATTAGCGCATCCTCGCCATTGTCGGCATAGTAGCGCGGTCGGAAGCCGGTCACCGTGAAGCCGTGCCTCTCATAGAGCCGCCGCGCCACCAGATTGGAGACCCGGACCTCGAGCGTCACACAGGCCATACCTGCCGCCATGGCTTCGACCAGAAGCTCCAGGAGGAGCCGCGCGCCAACGCCTCGACCCCGGTAGGCCGGTTGCACTGCGATGGTGACGACATGCGCCTCGTCATACTGATACCACATCCCAGCGTAGCCGATCAGCGGCGGCCGCTCACCCTCGGCCGGCGTGTCACCCTCGCCCGCCAGCCGGGCAACGATGTAGAAGCCGGCCGGATTGCTGACCAGTTCGTGGCGGTAGGCTGCTTCGGACCAAGGCGCGCTGAACGAAACGGCCTCGATGGCCAGGACCGCTGGCAGGTCCTCGATGGCCATCGGCTCGATGCGGAGCGCTGGCATGGTTCTCACGTCAGGCGCTCCGAACGCTGCGGATAAACCGGCACGACCTCGTCCGGTGGCACCATCCCACCCTTCTCGATGCGTTCCAGGGCCAGGCGACCGAGCCAGCCAGCCCGCCGTACGCTTGCCGTGGCCGGCAAGACGTGCAGTCCGACTCTCTCGAAAGCCGCGCGGGCTTCGCCATCCAGCTCGCCGACCACCCACTCCCGTGGCCGCACACAACCTACCAGCTCGTCGACCGTCATCGAGACCGAGGAAGCCGGGTCGGGCCACTTGGCGGCGTGGGGAGGATACCGGGCCGCGAGGAGCCTCTGTCGGCCGGCGGCAATCACCGCCCAAAGCGGAACCCGACGTGCCACACAGGGCGGCGACCAGGGCGCCGCCAGTACATCCAACGTAGGCACCGGGACGATCCGCAGACCGGAAGCCAAGGCCAAGCCCTTGGCCAGCGCCAGGCCAATGCGCAAGCCGGTGTAGGATCCAGGGCCGATGGCCACCGCGATGGCCGCGAGATCCTTTGTCGCGAGCCCGCACAGCGAAAGCAGGTCGGACACCGCCGGGGCTACCTCGACCGTGTGGCGACGGCGACTGCGCCAGGAACGCTCGGCCAAGACGCCATCTGGGTCGACGATGGCAACACTCGCCCAATCGGTCGCCGTGTCGATCGCCAGAAGCGGGTTCACGCGCTGTCCTGCTGGGCCGCCGGGTCCCGTGGGCAGAGGACCGCCGGCAGTTGCTGGTCGGCCAGGCGGCGGACCACCCGCTCTGACTGTGGCCCCTGGCCTCGGATGGTGAGGAGCCGCCGCTCGCCCTCGATGGCAATGTCGATGGCGACGGAATCCTCGGGAACGGCCGTCCCGCCGTGCTCCGGCCACTCGATGAGCACGATGGTGTCGGGCGCCCCCAGGTCATCTGCGACCCCCAAGTCAACCACCTCGTCGGCGTTGGCCAACCGATAGAAGTCGAGGTGCAGCAGTCGCCGCCCATCGGGCAGCGGATAGTCGCGCACTAGAACAAAGGAGGGACTGCTGACGCGGCCGGCCACGCCGAGCTGCCGGGCGATGCCTTGAGCCAGGGTCGTCTTGCCGGCACCCAGGGGCCCCCGCAGCAAGACCACGGCGCCTGGCTCCAGGGCGGTGGCCAACCGCGCGCCCAGGGCTCGCATGGCGCTTGGATCCGGAACCTCGAACCGCAAGAGCTGCACGGCGGCGATTATAGGCTGCCAGGGGAAAAGGCGACGCCAGCCCAACCGAGACGCAGTCGGTGGCTGTGCTACCATCTGGCCCAAGGCCGCCATGCGCATCCTCTTAATCTCCGATATCCATGGCAACCTGGAGGCCCTGGAGGCGGTCCTGGCCGACGCTGGTGCCGCTAGGGTCGTGTGGGTGCTCGGCGACGTCGTGGGCTACGGACCCGATCCAAACGGATGCATCGATCGCCTGCTGGAACTGCAGCCACAGCGCTGGCTGGCCGGCAACCACGACCTGGCTGCGATCGGCGCCCTCAGCGATGCGGATTTCAACTCAGACGCTCGCGCGGCCATCCGCTGGACGCGCCGGAGGCTTACGGACGGCAGCCGCAAGCTCCTCAGCACCCTCGCCAGCCGGTCGGATCCCGCCGACGGGCCGTTCACCCTCGCCCACGGCAGCCCTCGCCATCCGGTCTGGGAGTACATCCTGGACGCTGCGACCGCTGGCGAGAACTTCGACCACTTCGAGCGCCAGATTTGCTTGTTTGGCCACACCCACACCCCAGCGATCTACGAGCAGGCCATCGACGGAGCCCGACGCCTGCCTTTGGCGGTGGGCGAGGTCGTCGCACCGGGCGACCGCCGCTGGTTGGTCAATCCGGGCAGCGTGGGTCAGCCACGGGATGGGGATCCCCGAGCCAGCTACATGATCGTCGAGCTGGAGCCCCTGCACTTCGTCCTGCACCGCGTCGAATACGATATCCCGAAAGTGCAGGCGAGGATGGTGGAGCTCGGACTGCCGACGGTGCTCGCCACCCGACTCACCTACGGCTGGTAGCCGCGGCCACTCGCGGCGCGCAGGAGAGCGCCGGGTCTCGAACGGTAGTCCCGGTAGGGCAGAGCTCGTGGTCTGCGGCCGTGGAAACGGAAGCCCACACGTCGCTCGCTCGAACCCGGGCGCCGGTAGCCCGGAGCCAGCCAACCGGATGGGGCGATGGCTAGCCGAGCCCCAGATAGGCGGCCCGGACGGCATCGCTCTGCCGCAACTCGGTCGCGCTGCCACTCAGCCGGACCCGGCCAGTCTCCAGCACGTAGCCGCGATGGGCCACCGCCAGGGCCATCTCGGCATTCTGCTCCACCAACAGGATCGTTGTCCCCGCGTCGCGGTTCAGCCGCTGGATCACGGCGAAAATCTCGTCGACGAGCACCGGCGCCAGACCCATGGACGGCTCGTCCAACAGCAGCAACCGCGGACGGGCCATCAGGCCGCGACCGATGGCCAGCATTTGCTGCTCGCCCCCGGACAGCGTACCCGCCACCTGGGAACGGCGCTCCGCCAGCCGAGGGAAGAGCTGGAACACGAGATTCAGATCGGCGGCGTAGCCCTCGCCCCGGTCTCGGCTTCGGCAGTAGGCTCCCAGATCCAGGTTCTCGGCCACGGTGAGCCGAGCGAAGACGCCACGGCCCTCGGGTACCATGGCCACCCCCAGGCGGGCCACTTCGTGCGCCTTCAAGCCGGTCAGGTCTTGCCCATCGAGGCAGATGCGACCCCGCCGCGGCGGTTGGAGACGGGTGATGGAGCGCAGGCAGGTCGTCTTGCCGGCGCCGTTGCCGCCGATCAGACAGACAATCTCGCCCAGGGCCACATCCAGCGACACGCCCTGGAGGGCGTGAATGTTGCCGTAGTAGGTGTGGATATCCTGAACCTCGAGCATCGGCATGGCGCGGCTCCTTCAGGTGTCGGCTCGCGGGACTGCTTCGCCACCGCCCTGGCACCCTTGAGCCGCGACTTCGCCGCTCACCGGCGACGCCGGCCGGGACCCGTCCGCATCGGCCGCGCTGCCTGCCCGTCGGCCCAAGTAGGCCTCGATGACCCGGGCATCGGACTGGATGGCCGCCGGTACGCCTTCGGCGATCTTCACTCCGTAATCGAGAACCGTCACCTGTTCGCTAATGCCCATCACCACCCGCATGTCGTGCTCGATGATCAGGATCGTCACCCCCAGCTCATCCCGCAGCCGCCGGATGAAGACCATCATGTCTTGGGTCTCATGCGGGTTCATGCCGGCGGTCGGCTCATCGAGCAGCAGCAGTCGAGGCTCATTGGCCAGCGCTCGCGCCAGCTCCAGCCGCCGTTGCGCACCATATGGCAGATTACGGGCGAGTTCGTCGCCGCAACCGCCGAGCCCGACGAAGGCCAAGAGGTGCCTTGCCTTCTCCACCATGAGCCGTTCTTCCTCCCGCTGCCGGGAAGTGCGGCCCAGGGC
>DAOUCP010000047.1:0-10958 GCA_034432155.1 Anaerolineae bacterium | reverse complement strand
CGACGGTGCCGGGCGCCGTGGCTGTCGCGGTGCCGCCGGGCGGAGCGGAAGCCGTTCTGGATGCCGTCGCCGTTGCGGTGCCCGAGATGGTGCCGGTAGCGGTGGGTGGCGCCGAAGGCGTCGCCGATGCCGTCGCGGTGGAGCTCGGCGTGGCCTCGGGGGTGATGGGCACACGGGAGAAGCGCACCATGTAGTCCTCGACCTCGCCATACAGCGCCAGGCCGTATGGCGACTCCGCGGGCTGGCCGTACGTGAGGCGGAAGCGGGCGGCCGTCGTGACCGGCGCGGCAGCATCGCCCAGCGTGCGCAGCAAGGTGGGCGGCAGAATGTCGAACCGCAGCGTGCGGCTGGCATCCTCCGCCGGCCATAGCACGCCTAGCGTGTCCACCAGGCCCGGGCCGCCTGACCAGACCACCACTCGCTCACCAGCATCATCCCAGTCGCCGTCGGCCGACCAGTCAATCCACCCCGTGAGGTGCAGCATGCGCGCCGGCCCATAGCGAGCCGGACCTTCGCCTGAGGTGCTCACGCGGACGGCGACCGGCGCCGGCACCCCGGCCACCACAACGCCAGCCAGCTCGACGCCGTCGTCCGATGGGTCACCCGCTTGGTCAGGGCCGGGCAGAAGCGCATCGGGATCCAGATCGGCGGCCACCCCCAGCCACTCGCGCCAGACGTCGAGATGGCGCGGACCGTCGCGGCGCAGGAGGGTTCGGTACGGCGGATCCATAGCATCGCCGTAGTCCAGCCAGTCGCACACCCGACTGGGCGTCCGCCATCCCGAGTAGTCCACGAGACCAAGACCCTCCTGGTCCCAGCCATCGAAGATGGCGCTGACAATGGCCGCGGGGCCCTTCCGGTCCATCTCGCCCGTCGTCGTTTCCCCCCAGTCGTTGCCTCTGGCCGGCAGCGCCAGCGCCGACAGGAGCCGAACGTCGAACTCCCCGTTCTGCACCAGGACGTTGCCGCCCCCACTGTCGGCTGCGCCACCGCCCAAGGTGGCCGGCCCGAGGCCCTCGATGCGTACCCCATCACGTGCGTTGTAACAGATGACGTTGCCCGCCAGCTCCGAGGCGCCCTCGCCGAGAACGACGCCATCCCGGGAGCTACCGACGATTCGGTTCCCGCGCAGTTGCAGGCGCGCGCCTGCCGGCAACTCCGACACGTAGACGGCGTCCCCGTTCGTCCATTCGAAGGTATTGTCTTCGATGATGATGGTCCCCTGGTCCTCCTGGGCAGGTTGTGCGATTACCGTCTTGCCGACGGGGATGGACAACCAGAGCCCAAACCACCGCTCGCTCTGCCCGCTCCCTCCGACATAGTTTCCGCTGAACGTGACGCTAGCTCCTTCCCCAAACTGCAGGGTAACCGCACCGCCGACTGTATTCACAAACGAACCATCGACGAAATTGCATTTCGAATTGGCACCTACTGTGACGTATACACCCGCGCCCTTCGTATTTGTGTACTTGAAGTCTAAATTTGCGCCCGTCTCACCTTCAATAATCATAGATTTATCAGTTCCGAAGAAACTATCATAACTAGATTGCAGAATACCGTTGGCTTTGAGATACATCCTGAGTGCAGATCCGGGACCAAACAGTTCGTTCTTGTGAAAATACGCACCACCGTCAACAATCACATCGAAACCATACTTGTAATCCCTAAAAAGGTTGCACTGTGCGTAGATATTGCCTGTGATAGATCCCCGAACAACGTTTTCGTCACCTAGGCTTTCCGAGTGTTCCAATCGAACGTCTCCCTGGACATTTACACTTGCGAACGTCCCATTCTTCTTTGATTTAGAGTTTTCTATGACAACAGATCCTGTACCTTCGTAGGTCATTCCAGTCTTGCTATTCTCTATTTCGCTTTCTTTGAGGGTGTACTCTCCCTTGGCGAATGGAAAGGATATTCCAAAGGGAGTATTGATTATTTTCGATTTGCCAATGAACACATTGGCGGCTTCTCCACCGATGCCCTTGAAGGGCAGGTTCTCAAGGGTGAGAGCCTCCGCCGAGAAGCGATCGACTTGTTGCAACAACACGCCCCAAATGAGGCTTGGCGTGGCCGTGGCGGTCTCCGTGGGGGTGGCGGTGTCCGGAGGCGTGGCGGTAGGCTCGTCCTCGGGAGCCCGTCGCATCCCATGGCCATCCGTCGGGGGTCCGCCACGGCTCAGCCAGCTTATCGCCCCGTGTACGTCCCTCGCCGCTCCGCCATGGCTCACCCGGCTTGTCAGGCCGTGCTGGCCCCTCGTCGATCCGCCATGGTTCAGGGGGCTTATCGCCCCACCGTGCTCCCTCGCCGATCCGCCATGGCGCAGGGAGCCAATCGCTCTGGCATCGCGTTCCGTCGCGGACTCGAGACAGGGCTCGCTCACCGTGATGGTCATGTGGCTGACCTTGAAGTCACGGACCGGCCCCACTTCGAGGATGGCCTTCTGCGGCTCCTGCATCGCCCCGACCGGCACCGTGGCAACGAGGTAGGTGCTGCCCTGGCCGGCGCCGCGCAGGCTCAGGTGGTCGGTGGTGATCCGCACCGGCGAGTGGTAGGTTCCTGTGGCGATGAGGATCCCGTCGTGCGGCATCGCGGCGTCCACTGCCGATTGGACGTCGGCGTATTCGCCCGGCACCTCGAGGGTGTCGCTGCGGTAGTCCTCCACCTCGCCACAGGCCGCCGCACCATAGGGGGTCGCGACGTTCTCGCCGTAGTCGACCCGCGCCCGGATTCACAGTAGGCCGTCGGTCACCGTCAGCGGCACCGTGAAGGTGGCCGTCACCCAGGCCGACGTTTCCCCTGCCGCCCAGTCGGCCGGCGACACTGCCAGGCCGCGGACTGCGTGCTCCTCTGGATCGTCCCAGTCGCCGTCGCCGTTCCAGTCGAACCACGCATTGAGGTAGATCTGCCGCTCTGGCTCAGGGCTGTACCGCCCACCGGCCGCATCGGCGACTGCCAGGGGCGAAGCAGCCGGGGCATCGAAGGCCTGGATGGCTCCGGACGACGGAGATGCCGCCGAGCCGAGGAGCAGGCACGACACGAGCGTCCGAGCAATGGCGCCACCCAGCTGCGGCGTGTGCCTCGCGCACCGCCCTGTGTCCGCAGCTCGTCGGCGGGAGCCCTCGCCCCGGACTGCCCGCAGCCGCCGCTACTCCAAACCGTGCTCGCGCAGCAAGGAGCGGTTGGCAAAGATCGCCGCGGTGCGATCATCGGCCACGATGCGACCACCGCTCAGGATGACCGTCCTTGGAAAGACGGCCTGCACCATGGCCATGTCGTGCGTGGCGCAGAGCAGCGCCATGGGCAGCTCGTCCAGCAGCGCAATCAGCTGGCGGCGAGCGCGTGGATCCAGACTGGCCGAGGGTTCGTCCAGCGCCAAGGCAAGGGGCCCCATTGCCAGCACGGTAGCGATTGCCACCCGGCGCTTCTCGCCGAGGCTCAAGTGGTGCGACAATCTGTGCTCGTAGCCGGTCATGCCCACGCGCGCCAGGGCCTCTGCCACCCGCCGCGCCACCTCAGCGGCGTCGTAGCCCATGTGCAGCGGACCAAAGGCCACATCCTCGAAGACCGTGGGCGAGAAGAGCTGGTCGTCGGGATTGTCGAAGACCAGGCCGACCATGGCGCGCACGCGCGGCAAGTTCTGCCGCACCACCGGCAAGCCGGCGACCCGGACCCGGCCATCGCTAGCCAGAATGCCGTTCAGGTGCAAGAGCAAGGTGGTCTTGCCGGCACCATTGGGCCCCACCAGCGCGAGCCTCTCGCCGGGCATCACCGTCAGCGAGATGTCCTGGAGTGCCTGCCGGCCGTCTGGATAGCGGTAGTCCAGGTTCGCCACCTGGATCAGCGGCTCGCCCGCCGGCAAGGAGTCCGGCAGCTTGGGCAGGCCACGTGTCAGCTCGGGATGCGTGATCGGCATGGGTCACCTACCGGCAAGCCGGCCCCACCATGCAACGACCTGCAACAGCACGATGCAGCATGCCACCACCATTGCCGCCAGCCAGTCGGCGCGCCGCATGGTGTGGGGATGCAGACTGAGAACGTGCCCCTGGTAGCCGCGCGCCAGCATCGCCCGGTGGACTCGATCGGCACGATCGAGACTGCGAACGAACAGCTGCCCGGCCATCTGACCGGCCACACGAGCCTGCCAGGCCGGCGACGGATCTCGCAGCGTCGATGGGGCTCGGGCGCTGCGGGCATCGCGCGCCCTCATCAGACGCAAGGCTTCATCCGCCAGCAGAAAGAGGTAGCGATACAGGAAGGCCAGCGTGGCGACGAGGAGGGGCGGCAGCCGCAAGTGGTGAAGGGCGTGCACGAGATCGTGGAACGGCGTGGTGGCGGCCAGGAGAATCACCGCCTGAACGCAGAGCAGCGCCCTAGCCAGGATGCTCGCCAGGCGAAGGATGCCCGTCGCGGTGACGATCAGCGGCCACGGACCCACCTGCAGGGCGAAAACAGCCTCGCCCGGCGTTGCGAAGGCGACGGTTGTGGCCGCCGCGAGGAACGGCAATGCCAGAAACGAGCGCAGGAGGGCGTAACCGACGCCCAGACCCGCGCCGACGGAGACGGCGACCGTCATGGCCAACGCAAGGCCGAAGGCCCACCAGGCGCCGTCGGGCAGCAAGCTGGACGTGGTCACGAAGGCCATGGCCGCGACCAGCTTGACGCGCGGATCCAAGCGGTGGATCAGGCTGTCGCCAGCGCGATAGCGGTCGACAAGGTGGGCATGCATCCGACCGGGCCGATCAGCACTGTCGGCGGGACGGCAGAGGACCTACCGGCACGCAGGTTCTCGACGCCACCAAACGGTTCACCCTTCGGCGCATGGCGGTCCGCCGCTGCCGGCTTCCGCCCGGCGCCGTTGCAACGCCCGCGCGATCGCCACCGTGGCAACGAGGACAGCAGCAACGCCGATGATCCCAGCAGCAATCGTCGACCAGGAGCCAGCGCCCAGCGCCGGGACCACGTAGTCCGGCAACAGCTCGTAGGGCGCCGGCCGGGCCAGGCCAGCCAGCCCCAAGTCCTCCGCTACGCGCTCCAGGCCATCTGGCTGCGTCGATGCCAGTGGCGCCAGCACCACAACTGCAAGCGCCGCGAGGAGACCGCCCAAGGCCCACCCCCTGCCCGCCGATGCAGAGGTCTCGAGCAGATCGGGCCGCACGCGCCATGCCAGGCTTGCTGCGGCCACGGTGATCAGGGCTTCCCCAAGGCCAATGGCAGCGTGCACCAGTAGCATGGCCGGGACCACCACCCGCAAGCTCGCTGTGCCGCTCAACCACAGCTCAAGAGAAGTGGCCAGCGCAGCGCCGACGACGGCCAGCCACGAGGCAACCGCCACCGTGGCCAGTTTCACCGTATGGCTCCGGCCGCTCACCAGCCGCAGAAGGCCATAGCCCACCAGTGCGGTGAGGACGCCCATGTTCAGGATATTGGCGCCCATCACCAGGAGGCCTCCGTCCTGGAAGAGCAATGCTTGGAGGCCGATGACCACCGTCATGACCAGAATCGCCGCCCAAGGGCCGAGGAGCACCGCGGCCAGCACGCCGCCCAGGAAGTGCCCCGATGTGCCCCCCGCCACGGGGAAGTTGATCATCTGGGCAGCGAAGATGCATGCCGCCATGACGCCCATCAGCGGCACCGCCCGCTCACCCAACTGGCCTTGGATCCGCCGGCTGGCAAGCATCAGCGAAGCAAGGGCGATCAGCCAACACAGCAGCGACACCGGTGGGCTCAGCATGCCATCCGGAATGTGGAGCGCCGGTGGATCGGCCATCGCCGCAGGCGGCGCGAAGACGGTCGCGAGATGCATCCCTCACCCCTCCTGGCGTAGTCCAGACACCCTGCCCAACGGGCCGGTTGCTCCCCATTGTACGTCCAGCCGACCCGAGCGCCCCAGCGTGACTCGACCGCCGCGTGACTGGCCACGAGGTGTCGTATTGGGCCCGCCATGGCGTTGCCCGACGCCCCAGGGCGGGCTATACTGCCGGCCATGGTGGTGCGATCCGATATCACCGCCATCATCCCGCACTTTTACGAGGTCCGGGAGCCCAACCTCGCCATTATCGTTGATAGCCTGCGAAGCGGCAGCGTGGCGCCCGGCGAGATCATCATCTGGCACAACGAGCGCCGACCGCTCACCGTCGCGGGCGCGCTGGTTGTGCAGTCACCTCGCAACATTGGCGCACAGGCCCGGTTCCTGGCGGCTCTCATGGCTCGCGGTCGGTTCCTGCTGTTTCTGGACAACGACACCGCAGTGCGCCGCTATACGCTCGAGAACCTGCTCCATTGGGCACGAACGCTGCGTGGTATTGTCAGCCTCGAGGGCAGGATCCGCCCCTCGCCGGACGCCCCATACCGCGCCTGGCCGAAGCTGTATGGGCGGGCGCTCCGGGAGCCACGCCCGGTCGATCTCTCGCTCGGCCGCGGCGAAATGGGCGATCGCAGGAGCGTCCGCAGGGCAATCCTCCTGTTCCCGTTTGGCCCGCGCGGCGAAATGGATGACTTGTGGTTCAGCGCCTGCTGCACCGCGGCGGGCATTCCACTCCGCGTGGTGCCCTGCCAGCGCGGAGCGAGCGACCTCGTCGACCTGCCGTCCCACGGGGTCGGGCTCTGCCGGGCGCGCGACTACTTCGCCCGACGGGACGCGACGATCCGCGAGATCGCTGCCGTAGTGAATCCCGCATGCCCCGTCGCTTGAGTTGGCGTCGGGAGCCAGCCGGACCGGCGGTCCGCGACCGGCGGGGGGCGTGCAAGGAGCATCGCTCTGGCGGCCCACGGGCAGCCTGGGACGAGCGACGCGCCGGTGGCCTGCAGGGGGCCGGGGACCGGCGGCCGTTCGGCAACCAGCGGGCGGCCTCGGACCAACGGTGCGCCTGGGACCAGCGCCAGGCCCCCCATCAACGTCATGCCGGGCACCAACGGCGCGGCTCGGTCCAACGTCGCGCCTGGGACCAGCGTGCTGCACGTTACGGCCTGCGCGCTGCGTTCAACCTGGGCCACTCGGCGACCGACCTTGACCGAGTGACCGAGGAGCAGGCGCGGCTCGTCGTGCCGCACCTCGAACGGGCGCTCGCGGCGATGGACGGCGCGCCGGGCCATGCGATGCGGGTGCTCGACTTCGGCTGCGGCTGGGGCCGTTGGTGCGAGCGGCTGGCGCACGTGACCGGCGGGACGGTGATCGGGGTGGATCCGACCCGGCACTTCGTCGCCGAGGCCCGGCGGCGCTATCGCAGCCAGGCCAGCACGCACTTCCTCGTGGCCGACGGAATGCTGCCTCTTCGAGACAGCTCCATCGATGTCGTGTGGACGTTCGGCGTGATGAACACCATCACCGACGAACGCTCCCTGGCGGTCACGGCGTTCGAGCTCGGCCGCGTCACCCGGCCCGGCGGGCTTCTGTTCCTCGTTGATATCACCACGACATCTCCCCACCGCAGGCAGCGTCGCACCCACCTGTCCGTGCTGCGTGCGCCCCAGGACTACGTCCGAGCGTTCTCCGGATGGGTCGATCTGGCAGTGGTAGGTGGCTGGCTCGAGCTCGGCGAGACCAACGAGATTCTGCTCGGCTACAAGCGAGCCTGACGGCACCCTCCGCCAGCCACGGACGGGCAGGGCCCCGTTCCTCTTCTACCACCCCCACCCCAGTCAGACGCCCGCCGACACGCCAATCCGCGCACCAACGTGCGGCATGCGCAAGGCAGAACGGAAGTGCCCAGCGTCGGGGGTAACCTGCTGCTACCGCGGCACGGCGGCGTCTCAAGGTACACGTGTGACGGAGGAATAAGTTCCGCCGGCTCTGTCCTGCGATCCCAATGGTACCTACCGGATAGAAATGACAGCTCGCGAGTGCACGACATCAAATACGTTAGATTTGTTGAATGTCCCGTACTATGATGATCCGCATCTGCCCCCTCTGACTGGATCGCTGTGCAGAGAGGGTCGCCTGGGCCACCAGTGACGTGGCAAGCGACTAAGACTGGCCTGCCCAAGAAACCAACAAGATTCGAGCTCATGTAGCAGAGTGTTAGCTACTCACCGTCGATGCACAGGAAGGGCGTCGACAGCCTCACCGTGGACTACACGGGGCATGCCCGGCGGCTCCGCGGCCACCGTTGGCGGGCGCCACCGGCAATGCAGATTCCTATCCGTCTCCCGGCGCAGTGTTGCTGTAGGTGCAACGCGACGGCTGCATAACACCATCGGTTGGGCGCTGGGTCGCGGCCGCGCGCACCGTGCGAGATGTCGGCAGACCCTGGCTGCGCTCGATGCGAGCCGTCTCGGCCGTTCATCCGATCGGCCAGCCGGTTTGCGGCCAAAGGCATCGGTCCGTGCGCATCAGGCGCTCGGTCCGGCAGCAGAGCGTGGAGGAGCGACGTGAAGGGGATCGGAATCCTCATCTCCCTGGCCTTCGCGAGTTGGGTCCTCCGGCATGCGCGTCGGCGACACCCCAACTGGCTGGCGTGGGCGTTGGCATGCCTCGTGGTCGGCGTCATCGCCGCGCCGCGCTACGTGGCAAAGCGCCCGCCGCGGGCAGGAAAACGACGCGGGGGAAGAATGGCTTGGAATATCCTGAAGGCCTTCGCCTTGACGGGCACTGTCCTCGTGCTCGTGGCAGGCCTCCTTCCCCTGGTGGCGGTGCGGCTGTCGGCGGGGAGGCTGAGACAGAGGCCGAGGCCGGCCTTTCCATGCTTGGGAGGCAACTGGCCATTGCGACGTTCGGCCGATTGTGGTTCCCTGTGATGCTGGCCGCAGCGGTTCTGGGGTTCTTCCTCAAGAATCGTACGGTCGAGGAAAGCCCGGCGAGATCGCTGTGCACGGCGGCTGGCTCCGGCGTTGGCGACGCTGCCGAGAGCCTGTCGTGCTAGCCGCGGTGGCTCCCAAGGCCAGATCGCCACCCGTCGATCGGTGGAGATGCTGCTCCCGCCGCGCGGCAGCGCCTATGGGTCGCGCCGGGAGATCGTGAGGCTCTATCCACGTGTACTCAAATCCATTTCACGGTAGCCATAAGGAGGAATCCGTGCGCACACGCATTCTTGTGACTCTAGTATCCATCTTGACGGGTCTTGCCCTGGCCGGCTGCGGTGGTGGTACGCAGGCGCCTGCCACCGGTGGCGAGAAGGAGGCGACCTCCGCCCCGCCGGTCCAGGAAGCCACGCTCGCTGCGGCACCAACCGAGGCACCGGAGCCGACGGCGGAGGCCGCGCTCGGTAGCCGCGCGAACCCGATTCCGATCGGGACGCCGGTGGAGATCGGGTCGTGGGAGGTGGCCGTCACCCAAGTGAACCCCGATGCCGCGGACATTGTGGCCGCCGAGAACGAGTTCAATGACGCCCCGGCCCCGGGCCAGAGCTTCGTGATGATCGGGCTTTCCGGAGTCTATCGCGGCGAGGAGTCAGGTACGTTCTGGACCGATGTCTCGGCGAAGGTGCTGGGCAATGGCGGCAACACATACTCGGACAGATGTGGGGTGATTCCCAACGACATCAGCGACGCCGGCGAGACGTTCGCTGGCGCGAGTATCGAGGGCAGCCTCTGCTTCAAAGTCGACACCGCGCAATTGGACGGTGCCCTGCTGATCCTTGAGGAGTTCCTCTCGTTCAACGACGACTCGCGCAAGTTCTTCGCGCTTCAGTAGGCCACGTTTTCCGTGGCTGCCGTGGCGCTCCCGTCGTGCAGGGGGCGCCACGGCCACGCGTCAGAACGCGCACACCCGGCCTGCATCGCGTCCGTTGGCGGCGTTGTGGGGACCTGCCAGGTGCGCATCCCGGCGTATTCGGGCGGCTGTTCCGATCATTTCGAGCAGCGTGCGGAGGGTAGCGACGGTGGGTGATGCGCTCGTCTCGGAAGTGCCCCAGATGGGGAGCATCCGGCGCGGCTTGTGCTGGGACTCGCCTCTCACGTGGAACCGGTACGCGTTGTGGATCAGCCTGTGCAGGATGCCGTCCGCGGCGTCCTGGTCGCCCATCCGGGTGGGCCACTCGGCGGCGCGCACTTGCGTGGCGAGAAGGCTGGAGCCGGGCTGCCAGCAGTCGTCGAGGATCTCAGGCACGTCGCGGACCTGGGTGGCTGTGATCGGATCGCGCAGTCAGTCGTCGACGACAAGCAGCTCGATCTGGTCCGGCCGACACAGTAGATTGAGCCAAGAACGTTCGCCATGGGCCTGGTGGATGCGGTCGACCAGGCCACGGAGGCGCTCATTGCGGACTGCGAAGCCCACCTCCCGCCAGGGGCGAGGCCCGAGGTCCGGCGGCTGGACGAGCCGATTTGGGGGAACCCGAAGGAGCTGGGCTGTGAGGGGTGATGCTCCCTCCGTTGAGAATGCAGCCATCTCCTTGGCCTTGCGCAACGCAGCGTTTAGCATGCGAAGTGAGCCAGGCCATGCATAGCGGAGGCGACAATCGACAGGCTCGCGCCGGCCGTTACGTTCGGCAGCCGGCTGACTACCGGCCCTTCGTCCCGGCACCGTTGCCGCCGGACCCGCCGGTGGACCTGGCCGGCCCGTTGCGGGCGCTGCTGTCAGAGGCCGACCACGCCCTCGACCCACTGGACGGGCCCCTCCTCACCCTGCTCAATCCCGACCTCTTCGTTTCTATGTATGTGCGGAAAGAGGGGCTCCACTCCAGCCAGATCGAGGGTACGGACAGCTCGCTCCCGGACCTCGTGGTGGCGCATGCGCACCCGCACGGTCCGGACGCGTACGCGGACGTTTCCGAAGTCGTCAAGTACGTCAGGGCGATGAACCACGGTATGGCCCGCCTGGCAGAGCCACTCGTCTCGGTGCGGCTGATCGGCGCGATTCACGCCGAGCTCCTGCGCCGAACGCGCGGCGGGCGGCTGGACTGTGCATGCCCCTAGGGCTATGCCCACCGTGGTTTCAAGCCGCGCCCCCGCGCGGGGGGCGACCATAGCGCTCGCGGTGGGAGGCGTCCGCTCCGCGGTTTCAACCCACGCCCCCGCGCGGGGGG
>DAOUCP010000046.1:0-51081 GCA_034432155.1 Anaerolineae bacterium | reverse complement strand
GGGCGCGCGGCCGACGAAAGGCGCAAGAGCCCGCGCTGCGTTTGGGATCGGTGCTATTGCGATCTAAGAAGACTCGGCAGGTAGAGCCGCAAGCCACCGGGCTGGGGCACGGTCGGCGTGGCCGTCGGCGCCGGCTCGGTCGGTGTCGAGGTGGGAGGCGGTCCCACCGGGGTGGCCACGGCAAGGATGCGGTGGCCGTTGGCGACGGTGAGTCGTGCCTCGCAGCGAAGGAGGTCGGCAATGGAGTAGTCGGCGCCACGAGGGAGATCGCGATCGGTGAAGGACCAGTGCCCGTTGGCGTCGGAACGAGTCTGTCGATCGATGGGTTCCCGCTCTGGCAGGAACAGGCGTAGGATCAGCGAGCTGTTGGCCGGGGCGGTGCCGCGGATCGTGGCGGCGGGCCGATCCAGCTCGATGGAGAGTTCCGGGATCTCGATGCTCGTGGTGCCACTGCGGGGCTCGGCGAGCGACAGAATCCGGCCGGTCTGCACAAGGGGCTGGCTACTGCCCACGGGCTGGAGCCGGGCTTCGAAGTCGCCGATGGCGGTGCTGGCGAGCTGCGCCTCACCGACCATGGCGGCGCCCTCGTGCAAACGCAGCGTCATGTCGACCAGCGGCGATGCCTGCCCAGCCACGTGGTCTGTTCCCATGGTGGCCTCGAGATAGGGCACGACCAGGAGCAGGTAGGTTCGGTGGCCCTCGGCATCGAGAACACCGGCCTCGACGGCATAGCCGGCGGCCAGGGACTGTGCCCCGCCCGGCATGGTCTGCGAGAAGTTGCCCTGGGCATCGCTGGTGATGGGCAGCACGACCTCGCCGCCACCGGTCGATCGCCGCAGGTAGACCGGCGTGTTAGGGGCAGTCATACCAACTACCGTCCGGCGCGCCGCGTCGATGGTGGCTGCGATGTTGGCCACCGCGATCTCGATCCGCCCACTTCCGCCAGCTTGGAGGGTCCGGCTCCCGCCTTGCCAGGCGATCGTCACCCGATCTCCCGACTGGATGCGCTGCGGCTGCAGCATGCTCGTCATCAGCCGGAGCTGGAACGCTCCGTCGGCGGCAGCGGTGACGCTGCCACTGGCAATCATCGAGCCGCCGCGCCCCAGCATGACGCTCACCGTAGCGTTGGGGGCGGCATAGCCGTTGACCAGGTTGCCGGTGACCTGCACATGGCCAATAGGCACTCGCTCGTCGAGGCGGGCCGTGAAGCCCTCGGCGGTGATGTAGCTGACCTGCAGAAGTGTCCCGGCACGGATGTCAAAGCGACCAGCCAGCGAGAGGCTGTACCGGCCGTCGGCGGTGACGGGCGCGTCGAACGACATGGCGCCACCGAGGGCGCCGACGGCTCGGACCAACACGCGACCGCCCGGCGTCGCTTCGCCGCGCACCGTGTCCTGGCCGGCATCGTACTCGACCGTCAGGCGAGGGATGGTCATCTCGACGCTGCTCGTACCGTACTCCAGCCGCAAGATGTCACCCTCGTTGGGTGCCACCGGCTGGCCGGCTGTGTCGACCAGTTGCACTTCGAAGCGACCGTTGCTGCCCGTCTGAGCCTGGCCGGTGGCGCGCTGGCTGCCGGCGGACGAGCGGAGGGTGGCCCGCACCGTGACGTTGCGTGCCGCCCGTCCGGAGACGACTCCCGTGCGCAGGTCGACGGCCAGCTCCAGGGCGCCGCCCTCGGCGGTGAGGGTATGGCCACCTTCGAGGGTGACCACGCTGCTCACGGTGTCGCCGGTGGCGAGATCCCAGCGGCCGCGAAAGCTCACTTCGTAGTGGCCGGTGGCGTCCGCCTCGACCGTCAGACTGGCGTTGGCGTTCCCACGAGCAGCCGTCACCCGCACCGGATGCCGAGCCGGAGCCTCGCCGGAGACCAGGTCGGCCTCGGTGTCGACGTCGACGGTGACGTTCGGCACCAACAAGCTGCCCGACCAGTCGGCGATGCGGGCCTCGAGGGTGTCTCCGGCCTCGATGGGCGCGGGACTCCCTGGCGCACCCGGCGCCGCCAGGGCAACCGTCCAGCCGGTGGCGCTGGCGAAACCGGATCCGACCACGCCGCTGCCGGTGCCGACGATGGCGCCTCCGCGCCGCAGGCTCAGAGTTACGGCGCGGCCGGCCGGTCCGATGCCGGTGACGGTGGCGCTACCGAGCGTCAGCGCCAGTTGGGGTACCGCCCAAGACAGGACCACGGCGTGGCCGCCGGCCAAAGCGACGCGAACCGTGCCCGTGGAGCCGGGCTGGATATCCGCCCGGCCGGCGAAGCTAGCACTGTAGCGACCGCTGGAATCGGCCGTCGTAGCGACGGTTGTCGGTGTGCCCCCGCCGGCGGCAGAGACGGTCACCAGCACCTGGGCGTTGGGCAATGCGGTGCCGGCGACGCGATCCCCGTCCGGATCGGCGGTGGCCGTGACATCAGGTAGTTCGAGCAGGATCGGCGCACTCTGGCCGATGGTGACGCTCAGCCGTTGCCCGGGAGCGGTGCGCACCGCCGCGGCCCCGCCGGGCTCGGTCAGGTTAAGCCGGAACGTCCCGTCCGAACCGGCGTTCGCACTGCCGCTGGCCAGAAGGGCTCCGCCTGCATCGTGCAGGTTGGCCGACACCGAGGCCCGCTGGGGAGCGACGCCGGAGACCTGGGAGCCGTACAGGGAAGCCACGACCTGCTGCAGCACGCCGAGCGTTCGGAAGGTGATCCGGTTGCTCGACCAGGCGGTGTACGCCGTGGTGCCCGGGCCGATGTCCAGCTGGCCGCGGAAGTCGGCGCGGTAGTGGCCGGAGGTGTCGCTTGCGGTCACTACGGCTGCCGTGTCACCGGTAGCCGAAGTGGCAATGACCTGGAGCGTCGAGACCGGCGGTGCTGTGCCCGTGATCTGGTCACCGTCGGCATCCAAGACCACCGTCACCTCCGGGGCGCTGGCGCTCAGCGCGACCTGCCCGTTGTGTTCCACTAGGACGGTATTGCCCACCGCCACGGGAACCGTCGCGGTGCCCTCGCGGAAGTTGAGGCTGAAGTTCGGCGTGCGCAGGATCGTTGTCGGACTGGCTCCCGTGGAAGCCTTGGGGTTGCCCTGGGACTCCAACCGCAGCCGAACCGTGGTGCCCAGCGTGGCCCGCCCGCTAATCGACGAGCTGCCGACGGTGCACTGCGCCGCCAGGACGTCCCAGCGCACGGCCCACGGATCGCCGCCGAGCAAGGCCAGCGTCATGGTGCCATACACGCCTTGGACGAGTTGGACAGCCTCCGGCAGCACCAGGCTATAGTGACCCGCGCCGTCCACCTCCACCAGGTTCGTATAGATCTCTTGGTCAGCCAGGTCGTAAACGGCAGCCTGCAGGCGGCCGAAGGCCGGGGCACTGCCGCTCAGCGTCCGGGTGTCGTGCTCCAAGCTGACGGACATGGCAGGCACCGTCTTGGTGAAGGCCTCGCCGTTGGCTGGATGAATGCCAATCCGGTCGCCTGCCCGGATGGTGGTATCACCGCCTCCGCCGCCCACCGGGAAGACCGCGGTAACATTGCCGTTCTCGTCGGCCGTCACGTTGACGGTGGCCTTCACCCGCTCCGGGCTGCGCAGGACGATCCGCACCGCCGTTCCGGGAGTTGTCGTCCAGCTAACCACGTTGGTGAACAGCGTGGCCCGCACCGGCGCGGGCGGCTGCCCCATCACGCCAGCCGGCACTAGGGCTGGCAGTGCCATCAGCAAGGCGTACCGTAGGACGCGTAACTTGGGCATGACTGCATTCCTCCTCGGCGTGGGGCTGGTCTGTGCGCCGCCAGCGGGGCAGCAGACGGCATACGCCACCGGCACTCGACGGGCGCGGGCAGGCAGCCGGGTCTCACTGCCCTAAACGCCGCTCCGGGGTCGGCCGTTAGAGGCCGCCCGTCGCAAGCAAGCGATTCCGCCACCGCAGAAGGGTCAGGGCCCCCCTCGCCAGCCAGCGATTCCCCCTCCGCAGAGGCGTCAGGGCCCGCCCGTCGCGAGCCAGCGATTCCGCCTCCGCAGAGGCGTCAGGGGGCCGCAGGCTGCGGGCGTTGGCCTTCCTCGAGCAACCGGCAAATGGCCGCCACCGCCTTGGGGACGGCGGCGGCCACCGGAGCACTCAGTGCCTCACCGAACTCGTTGACCCGCCGGGCCTCGATGGCCACGACATCGATGCGCTGGGGCATGGCCACACCGAGGCGACGGCAGGCGTACACCGCCGTGGCCAGGGTGACATCGTGCGCCGAGGCGGTATGACCGGCCGCCGGGTTGGGGAGATCCTCCAACCGACAGACGATCACGGCACCGATCGGGGCACCACCGGTCACCATGGCGTCGATGAGGATGGCCCGCGGGAAACCCGCCAGGGCCTCCGCCAAGGCAAGCCCGCCCCGAGACAAGCGGTCGACCACGATGTCAGGGCGGGCAAGGTTGGCCACGCGGGCAGCCACCACGTGGCCGACGCCGTCATCGCCAAGCAGGGGGTTTCCCAAGCCCACAACTTTGATGCGCGCAAGGGCCGTGCTCGCTCGGGCCATGTCCGCTCAGCAGTACTGCCGCACGACCTCCGCGAGCTGACCGTCGGCATCGAAGATACGCACCTCGAGTGGCATCCGTCCTGGCAAGCAATGCGTGGCACATGCCAGACAAGGATCGTAAAGCCGGAAGGCCATCTCGATACGGTTCAGGATGCCGTCATTGACCGCGGTGCCCTTGCGAATCAGGGCGCGCGCTGCCTTCTGGATGGACATGCTGATCGGCGCGTTGTTGTTGGTGGTGCCGACGATCAGGTTGACCCGGGTCAGAATGCCTTTCTCGTCCGTCCAATAGTGGTGGGTCAGGGTGCCGCGTGGCGCCTCGACGCAGCCCACGCCCTCGTCGGGGGTGCTGGTCACCACCTGGCGGGTGTTGGGGTCCGTGATCTCGGGATCGACGGCCAGCTCGAGCATGCGCTCGGCGGCATAGAGCAGTTCGACCAGTCGCGCCCAGTGCGTCGCCAGCCGATGGTGCACTGGGGTATAGCGGCCGTCCACCTTCTTGCTCCCCAGTGTCTCATACAGCTTCTCGTAAGCCTCCTGTGCCCTGGGTGTCGCCATGCCGTCCGAGACGTTCAGGCGCGACAGCGGGGTTGCGCAGTAGACGCCGCTCTCGGGGCCGTCCACGAAGCCGCGCCACCCCACCTGCTTGAGGAACGGGAACTTGAGATAGCTCCACGGCTCCACGTGCTCAGCCACGTGGTCGCGATAGTCTGGCGGCGGATACTTGACGAACTCCCGGCCGTCCGGGTCCACCACGCGGATCATGCCATCATAGAAGTTGGTGTGGTTTTCGGAATCAACCATGCCCATGTAATACGTGCGATGCACATAGGTGTCGCCGAGGATGAGATCCACGTATTCCTTGTTGCCAAGCACCAGCTCCTCGAACAACTTCAGGCTGAAGAGCCCGAACTCCACGTTTTGCCGCGCGATCTGTTCGAACTCCTGGCGCATGTCCTCGGTGATCGGCTGGCTCCAGCCGCCCGGCAATCCCGCCACCGGATGCACGCCGCGGCCGCCCAGTTTCTCGATCACGTGGTGGTTGCGCTGGCGACAGGCGATCACCTGCTTGCCGGCCTCGAGCCCGACCTTGTGCACCACACCCAGGATGTTGCGCTCCGCCGCCGGGGCGTCCGGGCCGACGACGAAGTCAGGGCCGCCCAGCGCATAGAAGTGGGTGGTGTGATCGGTCACGTAAAAGGCCATGTAGAAGAGCTCACGCAGCTTCTTGACGGCTGACGAGGGCTCGACGTGAAAGAGGGCATCCAGCGCCTTCGTACTGGCCATATGGTGGGCTTCGGGACAGACGCCGCAGATGCGGTTGGTGATCCGGGGCATCTCCTCGGCCGGTCGACCGACACAGAACTGCTCGAAGCCGCGCAGCTCGGGCACGACAAAGTAGCTGTTGGCGACTTCGCCAGCTTCGTCCAGGAAGATGTCAATCCGGCCGTGACCCTCAAGCCGGGTGATGGGATCGATGCTGATCTGCTTCATGCAGCGGCTCCTTTCGACCCGCGGTCCATGCGAACCCGTCGCAGCAGGGAATGCGCCATGCCAAAGCGATAGAATGTGCCTGCCGGATCCGCCAGCGTAGCCATCGCTTCGCCGATGGTGTGCTCCAACTCGGGTTCCCCGTCCGTCGGCAAGCCGACACTGGTCACCGAGGCGATTGCCGAGAGCATCTTGGCCCCCACGTCCTCGACGTCAAGCGGGCCGTAGCAGCCTTCGCAGCGCATGCCGACGCGCGGGCACAGCGCCCCACAGCCGCCCCGCGTGGCGATGCCCATGCACACGATGCCTTGCTCCAGCAGGCAGATCTCAGGATCGGGCACGATCTCGTGTGGCCGAACAAATCGCTCGATCGTCTTCACGTTCTTGGTGCGCGGGCATTCCTCGCACACCGCCACCTGGCTGGCGCCGATGATCGACCCTCGGGGCGGAAGCTCGGCACCCTTGGTCAGGGCAAGGGTCACCGCCTCGAGCACAGCCCAGATCTGGGGCGGCTCCGGCGGGCACCCTGGGACGGTGTAGTCCACCGGGACCGTTTGGTCCAGTGTCTTGACGGTAGCGTAGAACTCCGGCAAGTGGATCTGGCCCTCAGGCACAGCGGTGCACACTTGGGGGAGAATGCCCTGTGGGTTGTCGGTCGATGGATTGTCGGTGTACGCGGCCCGCAGGCTGGCCTCCCGGCTCGTCAGGTTGGACAGCCCCGGAATGCAGCCCTCGTGGGCGCACGAGCCAAAGGCCACGAGGATCTTCGACTTGGCGCGCAGCAGGTGAGCCACTTCCTCGTTCTCGGATGTTCGGATGGCGCCGTTGAACAGGCAGACGTCGATGGAGCCATCGGGATAGGCCCGGACATCCGAGTACTTGAAATCCGCCGCGCAGGGCCAGAGGGCCAGGTCGTAGACCTCATCGACGACCAACAGTTTATCGTGAATGTTCAGGATGGCGATGTCGCAGCCGCCGCACGACGCGGCCCAGTACACCGCCAACTTGGGCTTGCCGTTCTTGGCCATCCTATGCCTCCTCGCCACACGACGCGACCGCCGTCACTGCCTCTGGCGCACCGCTCTCGGCCAGAACTGTCTCACGCCAGCGCAAAGGGCCCAGTGCCCGTATCTCGGCGGTCATGCGGTCCACAAACTCGGCCAGGCGATTGCCTTCCGAGGCCGAAGCCCAGAGGATCTGGACGCGCTCCGGCTCGATGCCGAGCGCTGGCAACATCTGTTTCAGGAGGATGTACCGGCGCAAGGCCTTGATGTTGCCATCGACGTAGTGGCACTCACCGGGATGGCAGCCGGCGATGAGGACGCCGTCTGCGCCCTCCCGCAGCGCCTTGAGCACGAACTGCGGCTCCACGCGAGCACTGCACATCACCCGGATGGGCCGCAGGTTGGGCGCGTACTTGATGCGCGACGTGCCGGCAAGGTCAGCCGCCCGGTACGAGCACCAGTTGCAGAGGAAGCCAACGATGACGGGTTCGAATGGGTCTGCCATGTACGTTCCTTCTCCTAGGCTGGCTCCGGGACGGCTTCCCGCCGATCCCAGAGGATGCCATCGATCTGCGACATGAGCTGTTGGGTGGTGAAGTGAGCCCCCGCGATGGCGCCACTCGGGCAGGCGGCCACGCAGGCACCGCAGCCTTGGCAAAGGGCGGTGATGACGTGCGAGACCTTCTTGTCGGCCAGGAACTCGATGGCGTTGTATGGGCAGAGGTTGTTGCAGATTCGACAGCCGGAGCAGAGCTCCTCATTGATCTTCGCTCGCACCGGCTCGATCATCACCGTGCGTTGGGCAATCAAGCTCGCCACGCGGGCGGCAGCGGCCGAGCCCTGGGCAACACTGGCTGGGATGTCCTTGGGGCCCTGGCAGCAACCGGCGACCAGCACGCCCTCCGTCATAGTGGCTACCGGATCGAGCTTGGGGTGGCGCTCGATGAAGAAGCCGTCGAAGTCGCAGCCCATCCCGACGAGCAGCGATACGGCCTTCGAATCGTCGCGTGCCTCGATGGCCGGGCTGAGCACCACCATGTCCACCGGGATCCGGCGCTGCATCCGCAAGAGTGTATCCTCCACCTGGACGATCACTTTGCCTTCCTCGTCCGGCGTCCGCGCCAGCGCCGTGACCTCCGCAACCTTGCCCCGGATGAAGTTCGTACCTTCGTCCAGTAGCCGGTGGTAGAACTCCTCGTAACCTTTTCCAGGCGTTCGCATGTCGATGTAGCAGTTGTACACCTCGCAGTTCGGAAGACGCTCGTGTAGGATATGGGCGAACTTGAGTGAGTACATGCAACAGATACTCGAGCAGTACTCGTGGTAGTTCTTGTCCCTCGAGCCGATGCAGT
Organism: Anaerolineae bacterium; assembly: GCA_034432155.1. Taxonomy (GTDB): domain Bacteria; phylum Chloroflexota; class Anaerolineae; order Epilineales; family Epilineaceae; genus DAOUCP01. The sequence goes on along the minus strand of DAOUCP010000046.1, from coordinate 42,724 downwards.
GCAGGATGGCGACCGACTCGGGGGCGCGGTCGGCATCGCGCAGAACGATCTTGCCACCCGTTGGACCAGCAGCGTTGACCATCCGCTCGAACTCGAGGCTCGTGAACACGTTGGGAATGCGTCCGTAGCCATACTGGGGGATCTGCCGGCAATCGAAGAGATCGTAGCCGGTGGCGAGGATGATGTTGCCGACGTCCAGGGTCACGAGCTCATCCTCTTGGTCGAAGTTAATCGACTTCGGTTCCGTGGGGCAGAAGATGTAGCAGGCCCGACATTTCCCCTTCTGGAACCAAACGCAGTTCTCGCGGTCAATGACCGGGTACTTGGGCACAGCCTGAGGGAACGGGCGATAAATCACCTTCCGCTTGCCCAGACTAGCCTCGAACTTGTCATCGACCACACTCCACGGACACTTTTCGATGCAGATGCCACAGCCGGTGCACGTCGACTCGTCGACGTAGCGCGCCTTCTTGCGGATGGTGACCTGGAAGTTGCCGAGATGGCCGTCGACCCGCTCGACCTCGCTCCAGGTGTAGAGCGTGATGTTCGGGTGCTGACCGACTTCGACCATGCGCGGCGTGAGGATGCAGGCCGAGCAGTCGAGGGTCGGAAAGGTCTTGTCGAGCTGGGCCATGTGGCCGCCGATGGAGGGCTCGCGCTCCACCATATAGACGTGGTAACCAGCATTGGCCAGCTCGAGGGCCGCCGTGATGCCGGCGATGCCGCCGCCCACGACGAGGGTGTTGGGGTTGATGTCCACCGGAATGAGTTCGAGCGGTTCCTGATACACCACGCGCTCGACCGTTCCCCGGATCAGTGCCTTGGCCTTGGCCGTAGCTGCCTGGGGATCCTCGGTGACCCAGGAGTCCTGCTCACGGATGTTCACCATCTCGCAGAGAAAGGGATTCAGGCCAGCCCGCTCGCAAGCGCCACGAAATGTCTTCTCATGCATGTGCGGCGAACAGGAGGCCACGACGACCCGGGTCAGTCCCTTCTCCTTGATATCCTGCTCGATCAGCTCCTGCCCCAAGCTAGAGCACATGAACTTGTAGTCGCGTGCCACGTAGACGTTGGGCTGGTCACCGGCCCACTCGGCCACATCTTCCACGTCTACCTTGCCGGCGATGTTGCTGCCGCAGTGGCACACGTACACCCCGATTCGTTCCGTCATGCGATTCCTTCCTTCCGATTCTCTGGCGACGCTGCAATGAGTTCATCGGTCTCGTGCCGCCATCGGTCGGCGCGGCACTCGACACGGGCGCGAGGCGCGCAAGGTAGCGTCCTCATGCTTGCGTCCGCTCGCGCGCATAGGCAACGATGTCCTTGGTCGAGACCAGTTCCTTGCCAAAGCCCAGCCGCTTGGGCGGCACGCCGAGGGCCAGACCCACGAGCTGGGTGAAAAAGACCACAGGGATGGAGTAGTTCGTGCCCAGTTCGAGATTGACATGTCCCTGGTAGCACTCCAAGTTGATCTGGCAAAGGGGACAAGCGGTGGCGATGACCTGGGCGCCTCGATCCTGGGCATTCTGCAATAGGTTACCCAGCATGCCCAGCGCTGCCTTGCGGTGCGTTGCGACAAGGGAACCGCCGCAACAGCGCAGCTTCAGATCGTAGGCCACGGGCTCGGCGCCAATGGCCGTCATGAGCTCCTCGTAGTACATGGGAAGCTCGACGTCCTCGTTGGCCTTCCGGGGTCGCACAATCTGACAGCCATAGTAGGCTGCCACCTTGAGGCCCCTCAGCGGATGGCTCACGCGCTCGCGAATGGCGTCGAGGCCGACATCCTCGAGGAGCACGTTCAACAGGTGGCGACTGGTCGCCCGCCCTTCGTAGTGCAAATCGTCGGCCTCGAGGGCGAAGTTGATGTGCTCGGCGAGGTCCGGATCCTCGCGCAAGTTGACGGCCGTGTAGTACATGTTCTTGAAGCAGCCACTGCAGGGAGCCACCACGGTGTCGAAGCCGGCCTTCTCCGCCATGGCGAGGTTGCGGGCGCACAGGGTGAAGGCCAGGATCTCGTCCACGTGGAAGTAGGCCGTGGCGCCACAGCAGTTCCAATCCTCGAGCTCCACGAGCTCGATGCCCAACGCACGTGCCGTCTCGAGGCTCGAGAGGTGGTAGGCCTTGGCCATCTTCTCGAGCGAACAGCCCGGGTAGTAGGCATACGATTTCATTCGGGCGCTCCCATCGGTATGATGCGCTGGACCATGCGGCGGAGGTTCTTGATCCGCTTGATCCGAGATGGCCGGATTGGCATCCGGCCCTTGAGGATCAGCGCCGAACCCATCTCGCCCTCCTGGATGATGCCGCGTGGGCCCAGAGTCAGCATGTACACCGGCGCCAGTGCCGGCTCGTACGACTTCCCAGTGCGCATGATCATCTGCATGAAGTTGCGCTCGAACTTTGGCCCGATCATGTCCCGCTTGTACTCGCCACGCCATACCGAGTAGCGCTTCAGGGCGTACATCATGTCGGCGATGTCGATGCCGGCCGGGCAGCGGACGACACACTGGTAGCAGGAGGCGCAATACCAGAACGTGTTGGACGCCATGACCTCGTCCCGCAGATCAGCCTTGATCATGGCGATCAGCAGGCGTGGCCCCTTGTCCATGTATCGCGCCACTGGGCAGCTCACCGAGCAGGTGCCACATTGCAAGCAGCTGTTGATCGAACTGCCGCGGACCGAGTGCAGCAGGTTGTTGACTTCTCGCGCGAAGCCCCGCCGGGGAGCCATCTACGGTGCCTCCTGCGTCGCTTTCTTGCGCTCATCTGCGGCCGCCAGCAGGGCAGCCACCTTGTCCAAAAGGACACTCGGTTCGACCGGCTTTTCGAGCAGTTCGTCCACCGGCACGAAATGCGGATGCACTGGCTGACCAGGAAACAGGAAGGCCAACTGCTCGCGGATGCCCGTGATGATGAGCACCGGCAGCTCCCGGAGTCGAGGATCGCGCCCGATCTTGCGCGCCATCATCACGCCCTCGGCGCCACGCCCCATCATGATATCGAGCAGGAGCAGGTCGTACTTCTTGCCCTCGAGCGCCGCGTAGCCTTCCTTGGGATTGTACGCTGCGTCGACGAGATACCCCGCCCGCTCCAGAATCGAGCGGATGCCGGCGACGAACTCGGGATCATCGTCGACGATCAGCAGTTGCCGCTTCGTTTCGGCCATTCGTTCCTTCCTTTCGCGATACCTGGTACGGAGAATGGGCCCTGCCCGCTGCCGGGCCCTTCATTCTATGCATTTGCCGGTGCGGGATCCGGTCCGGCCGCTTGGGCCGCGCCCAGCGCGTTGCTCCCGGCTCGATCGGCTGGCAGTGCTGGCAAGCGAATGGTGAAGGTGCTGCCCACGCCCAGCTCGCTCTCGACCTCGATCTTGCCGCCGTGCGCCTCGACGATGCGCTGCGTGATGGCCAAGCCTAGCCCCGCGCCGTGCTCCTCGGTCTTGCCGGTATAGAAATCCCGGAAGATGTGCGGCAAATCCTCGGGTGCGATCCCGACGCCCTGGTCTGCGACCTGCACAACGACGACATCGGCCTCCCGGGCGGCTCGGACTTCGACTGGCCGACCGGGTCGTGAGTACTTCACGGCGTTGCCGAGGAGGTTGACCAAAGCCTCGACCAGCGTGCCCTCGTCGCCGTCTACCATGCCGACATCGGCCGCCACCAGCTTGCGAATCGTCACGTCCTTGCGCACGGCATGGGGCTCTGTCGTTTCGACCGCTGTGTCGACCACCCGCACAATGGAGACCGGCTGAAAAGAAGCCTTGAGGTTGGCGATATCGACGGTAATGACCCGCAGCCAGGTGTGAATCAGCTTGAGCAGGTTGTCGAGGCTGGCCTTCATGCGCTCAAGTCGACTGCGCTCCTCCTCCGTGAGTTTGGGCGCCAGGTCTTCCGCCAAGAAGTACAGGTTCTGCTGCACCGCAGCCAGGGGTGACTTGAGCTCGTGCGACACGATGGCGGCAAAGTGCTCCCGCAAGGTCTCGCGCTCGCGCCGCAGGGCAATGGCCTCTTGCATGAGGCGGCGCCGTTCCAGCCCGCGCTGCGTGATCAGCCGCAACTGGTCGGGCGTGAAGGGCTTGGGGATGAAGTCATAGGCGCCCTTCTGCATGGCTTCCACTGCCGTGCTCACCGTGGCGTAGCCTGTGATGACGATGGTGACGATCGTCGGGTCCTCGTCGCGCAGCCGCTGCAGCACCTCGAAGCCCGAGATGCCGGGCATCTTGAGGTCGACGAAGACCACATCGGGTGCGAACTCGCGGACCAGCTCGAGACCGGCTGTTCCGTCGGTCGCGGTGTGAATCTCGTAGCCGCCACGTCGCAGGATGCGCTGGCACGAGTCGAGGACGATTTCCTCGTCGTCGATGATGAGAATGCGCGGTGGCTCAGTCATCACCACTTCCCTCCGCTTCCCCTCCGACCGGCAAGCGCACCGCGAAGGTGGTACCCTTGCCGACCTCGCTCTCCACCGTGATTGCTCCGCCGTGGTCGCGGACGATGCGGTAGCTGATCGCCAGTCCGAGCCCCACGCCGTGCGTTTCCTCCTTGGTGGTGAAGAAGGGCACAAAGATGCGGTCCAGGTTCTCGGGGCTGATGCCGTGGCCGGTGTCCGACACCACGATCTCGACCATCGAACCACCGGCCCGAAGCCGGGTGCCCACCGTCAGGGTGCCTTCGCCATCCATCGCTTCCACGGCATTGATCACGAGATTCATCAGCACCTGCTGGATCTGGGCCGGATCCACAGTGATGAGTGGCACATCCGGCCCCAGCTGCCGCTCGACTCGCACATTGTGGAACAGCGCCTGCCGTTCCACCAAGGCCAGCGTGTCGGTGATCAGCTTGTTGATGTCGGTGGGCCGGCTCTCGCTTGGTCGCTGCCGGGCGAAGTCCAAGAGGCTGCGGACGATCTTGGTGCAACGCTCGGCCTGGGTGACAATCTGGTCCACCATCTCCCGACGGGCGTCGGTCTCGGCCATCTCCTCGCGCAACAGCATGGCGTAGGCAACGATGCCTTGCATGGGATTGTTGAGCTCGTGGGCTACGCCCGCCGCCAGCTGCCCGACCATGGCCAGTCGTTCCGAGCGCTGAATCCGAGTACGCGCCATCTCCCGGATCTGGGCATCTCGTTCCTTGAGGGCGGCGGCCATGGTGTTCAAGGTGTCGGCGAGTTCCTGCAGCTCGTCCCGGGAGTGGACGAGCGCCCGAGCATCCAGATCGCCGGCGGCCAACTGGCGGGAGGCGCGCGCGAGCTCGGCGATGGCCCTCGAGAGGCCGCGCGACATGGCGTAGGCCAGGGCCATCGACGCCAACGCACCACTTAGCGCGACCAACAGAAAGACCCGAGCCATCGCCCATCGGGCAGCGGCGTAGCGTTGCTCCAAGATCCCCACGTAGAGCATGCCGATGGGGCGCCCTTGGAAGTCGCGGATGGGCTCGTAGGCGGTGATGTACCAGTTGTTGACGACGAACGCCCGGCCCAGCCAACGCTCGCCTCGTCGCACCACCCGTTCGTAGACGGGTGCCGAGGCCAGCGTGCCCACCGCCCGGGAGCCATCCCGATTCTTGACGTTGGTGGCAATGCGGACCTGGTCCTGGAAGATGGTGGCGGTGCCAATGTCCGTACCATGGTAGGTGGCGTCCTGGAAGAGCGTACGCTTGATCCGATCCACCAGCTCGTAGTTGCGGTTGAGCATCACCCCGCCCACCAGCACGGCGATGACTGAGCCATCGTCGCCGAACACCGGTTCCGCCACGCGCAACATCATGCCGTCCTGCACGCGCTCCGGCGCGCCCAGTGGTGCCATGGCGGTCTCGACCACCTGCAACTCGGCCCGGCGCACCAAATCCACCGACTCCATAGCCAGCTCGGCAAAGGGCACGATGGCCGTCGCCGCGGTGCGCTGATGATGGTCGAGTACCCAGCGGACCATGGGGTCGTCGCGGATGTCCACTCCCTCGAACTGGGGGTTCAGCGGCCGCGCCAGCACCCGACCGCGGCCGTCGGTGGCGTTGAGGATATCCAGGCCCTGCGTGATGCGAATCTCGTTGAGGATGCGCCGCAGCTCGGCCGCATTGCCGTCCGCCGCAGCCCGCTTCAAGGACGGCCGCACGGCGCTCAAGCGCAGGATCAGCCCCAGTCGATCCAGACTGAGGGCGTAGATCTCGTGCGCGGCGTTGAGATCGGTGGTTACGCGCTCTTGCGCCTCGGCCATCACGCGGTCGGAGATCAGACGCATGCCGACGACCACAAACACCAGGCTGATGAGCAGGATGACCAAGACGAAGGTCAGGGTCAACCGAGCGCCCAGCGACAGACGGGACGCCGCACGCCAGCGCGGGACCATGCCCGCCGTCGCCTCAGCAGCGGCCGCCGGTGCAACCGTCATGGCAGTCCCCAAAGCTGTACCGGGGCTGATGCCCTTGGACGCGGCACGCCAGGCCGCCGCTGGCGGCCATCTCAGGCCATGGCCTCATGGACGAGCTCGATCACATCCTTGACGACCAGTCGATCCTCCAACCCGAGCGTCTTCACGGCATCGCCAAACATCGTCACGTCCTTGGGGCAGGCCACGACGAAGCACTGGACGCCATCCAGGGCTGCAGCTTCCCGGATGCGCGCCTCGCTCGGCCGCTCCTGGATGGCACCCTCGGTCATCCAGATGCGCCCGCCACCGGCGCCACAGCAGAAGGTGCGCTCGCCATGGCGCGGCATCTCGACCAGTTGGCAGCCAGTGGCAGCGATGAGTTGCCGGGGTGCCCGCGTCACGCCGTTGTAGCGCGCCAGGTAGCAAGGATCGTGGTACGTCACCCGATAGCCGAGCTTGCGGTTCAGCGTCAACTGGCCACTCGCCACGAGGGCCGCCAGGAGCTCGGTAATGTGCTGGACCGGCCGGCCAGCCAACACCTCGGCGGGGTATTCGTTGCGCAGCACATTGAAGGTATGCGGATCGGTGGTCACAATGGACCGGAAGTCGCAACGCCCAAGCACGGTGGCGTTCTTCTCGGCGAGCATCTCGTACAGCCCCTCCTCACCGATGCGGCGCACGTCGTTGCCGGCGTTGCGTTCCCCGTCGTACAGGATGCCGAAGTCGACCCCTGCGCGGCGCAGAACTTCGGCCGTCTTGCGCGTGACATCGGCGAGCGAGGTGCTGTAGGAGGCGTAGTCACCCACGAACCACAGGACCTCGGCCGGCTCCTTGCGGATGTCCTTGACCGGCGGAGACAAGACCTGCGTCCACTTGCCACGGGCCCGCTCCGATTGCCCAAACGAGTTGCCGTAGCGCCCCAAGTTGGCCAGCGCGTCCTGGAGCTGGCTGTCCACGCGGCCTTCCATTACCAGGTGCCGGCGCATATCGACGATGGTGTCCAGGTGCTCAATCAGGACCGGACACTCGCGGACGCAGGCACCGCAAGTCGTGCATGCCCACAGTGTCTCGTCGCGAATCCGATCGCCCACCAGAGCTGGCTCTTTGTCGCCGGGCCCTCCGCCGTCACCGGCCGGCCGTCGCTTGGTTCGGTCGTCCAAGGCGTGACGCAAGGCGACGATCAGCTCTTTCGGACTGAGCGGCATCCCAGCGGCATGGGCGGGACAGGCATCCTGGCACCGGCCGCACTCCGTGCAGGCATCGGCATCCAAGAGCTGCTTCCAACTAAGATCCTCCAGTCGCGAGACGACCTCGGGCTCCCCATCGGCACCGGTGCGCAGCGGTGCCAGCCGGCCGAATGGTCGGTCTGTCTTGGAGAAGAACACGTTGACGGGGCCGGTGAAGATATGCAGCAAGGTGCTCGCCGGCAGGGTGACGAAAAGCGCCGCGACCAAAAGCAGGTGCACTCCCCACATGCCGGTGTGCAGCTGGTAGAGCGTCGCCTCCGCGGCTCCGGTGGCCAGCCACAGCTGGGCGACCAGCCAACCGAAGGGCGTCCACCACGCCCAGGTGGGTCTGGCGATGGCCAGGCGCAGCGACTCCACCAGGAGGCCGGCGACGACTACCGCCACGAGCAGCAACAGCGACCGCGTGAAGCGCGGCTCCAGGGTCAGACGCTTTGGTCGCTCGACATAACGTCTGTAACCCGCCAGGACGGCGCCGACCAGGAAGACGAAGCTAGCGCTGTCGAGGACCAGCTTGTACCACAGATAGGGAGAGCCGATCAGGAACTCGACGACATGGCTGTGCAAGGTAGCCAGGGCCGTGCCAAGGAAGAAGACGAAGAAGCTCCACGCCAGGGCGGCGTGCATCACGCCGGGATAGCGCTGGCCGAGAATCCGGGTTTGCACCATGGCATAGCGAATCACGCGGCCCAATCGTGTCCACGGCTGATCCCACCGTCGTTCCGGCCTGCCGACGCCGAACCAGCGTCGGGCATGCTGGAGCAGGCGCCACGCGAGGACTGCGCTGGCCAGGGCCATCACGCTGTAGGCGATCGCCGCCGGTGAGATCCAGCCGCTGGGGAGGCCCCAGAAGTCAATTCGTTCGGGCATGGTTCAGGCTCCTGGCGTGGCTCAGCCGGCGACGGCCTTCAGCCGCTCGATGAGGACCGGCAGCAGGTCGAACATGTCAACGGTCGTACCCCACTTGGCGACCCCGAAAATGGGCGCCGCGGGGTCGATGTTGATGGCGATCACGGTCTCGCTGTCCATCATGCCTTCCACGTGCTCCGGAGCACCACTGATGCCCAGCGACAGGTACAGCCGCGGACTGACGCGCTTGCCGGACTTGCCGACCAGGCGGCTGGTCGGTAGCCAGCCCTGATCCACGATTGGCCGCGAGGCGCAGACAACGCCCCCCAGCAGACCGGCCAGTTCCTCCGCCAGCTCCAAGTTCGCTTCCTGCTGGATGCCGCGGCCCACCGCGACCAACACAGACTCCTTGCTGATGTCCACGTCGCCAGCCTCGGGAGCCAAGAAGCGGCGCAGGCGAGTTCGGCTTTCTGGAATATCGGGCGCCGCCGTCCTTGTTAGGGCAGGGGCGGTAGTCGACCGGCCCTCGGCAGCCTTCAAACCACCGGGGATGAGCGCCAAGATGGCGGTTGGCTCCGGAAGTGCCCCTTCCACGAGAATCTTGCCACCACAGATCTGAGCCACGTAGCCGCCGCCGTCGCTGCGAATCTGCAGGCAGCGGCTAATAAGGGGCCAATTCCGCCGTGCTGAGAGGCGACCGGCCAGCTCGGCACCCACCGTGGTGTCGCCCAGGAGCACGGCGCGGGGGGCCTCCTGACCCACGATGGCGTCGAGGGTGGCCAAGTACGCATCGGGGTCGTACTCCGCCAGTGTTGGGCTGTCGACGTACAGAACGTGGTCGACGGCCAGGTCGTTCGCCAGGGACTGCCCGTCGTGCGCCATGAGCAACGCCGTCACTTGTCCGCCCAGGCCTTGCGCCAGTGCCCGTGCGGCGGCGATTGCGATGTAGGTGATCTCAGCCACTTGGCCTTGGACGTGTTCGACGACGACCAGGAGGTTCTGATTCATGGCATCCTCCTCAACGCAGGGCACCGACGTCGCGCAGGATCGCAATCAGCCGGTCGCTGACGGTTGCCTCGTCGCCGTCGATCAGTGTCGCCCGACCCGTGGGCTCGGGCGGAACCATGCGATCCACGGGCAGGCCCGGACCACCGTCGCCAAAATCGCCGGCCAGCTCCTCCAACCCGCCCGTCTTCATGGCCTGTCGCACGCGGCTGACGGCCACGTAGCGCGGTGGTTGCTCGGCGGCCTGGATGCCCAGTACCGCCGGGAGCTGAACCTCCAGTTCCGCCACCAGCCCGCCTGGGAACTCCTTGCGCACGATGGCCTTGCCGCTCTCGATGGCGGTGCCGGCCACGTAGCCGACATACGGCCAGCCCAGGTACTCGGCCAACAAGGGGCCTACCGCACCATCCAGATCGTCATTCGCCTGGACGCCGGTGAGCACCACGTCGGGCGCCCGAGGACCAATGGCCGCAGCTAGGGCGCGGGCGTAAGAGTGGCTCAGGAGCCGTTCCGGACTGCCGGTGAGCTTCACCAGACGATCCGCCCCCTTGGCCGCCGCGGTGAACAGCACCTCGTCCACGCCCTCGCAGTCCGGCGCCATGACGGTAACTTGGCCGCCGCCACGTTCCTTCAAGAGCAGTGCCTGTTCGATGGCGTGGTCATCGAATTCGTTGATGATCCAACGCAGCCACCGGCGGTCCAGGTCGGTGCCGGACGCGTCGACGGTAATCTCCTCGACGAGGTCCGGCACCAGTCGAATGGGAACTACGATGTTCATCGTCTGTCGCCTCCCTTATGCTGACGGCGCGACCATCGCCGCTGCCAAGAGCTCGCCGATGTCGCGCACCTGGAGTCCCGAAGCCCCGGGAACGGTCTTGGTGGCATCCTCGAAACGCGGCAGTTCGTAAGGACAAGCCACCGCCAGTACCTGGGCCCCCACCGCCACTGCCTCGCGCACACGCCATTCCGACAACCGCGCGCCGGCCCGTTCCCAGAGGAAGCCATCCAGCCACATGCCGCCTCCACCCCCAGCACAGCACAGGCTAGTCTCGCGGCGGTGCTCCATCTCCACCAACTCGATCCCGGGAATGGCAGCCAGCAAGCGGCGCGGCTCCTCGAAAATCCCGTTGGCCCGTCCCAGGTAACACGGGTCGTGGTACGCGACTCGGGCCGAAAGGGGCTGGCGCAGCATGGCCTGCAGCTCGTCCAGTCGCTGGGCCAGGAATTGGGTGTAGTGCTGGACGGGGTATGCAATGCCCAGCTTCGGATACTCATTCTTCAAGGCATTGAAAGCATGAGGATCTCCCGTCACGATTTCGCCGAACTCGTAGCGGCTGAAGGCGCGTCCGTTCCGTTCGGCCAACATCTCGAACAGGCCACGCTCGCCGGCCAAGCGCTGCGAGTCGCCATCACTCTGTTCTTCTGGACCCAGGATGGCAAAGTCCACGCCCAGGCGTTGCAGGAGCGTGGCCAGGGCGCGCGAGGCCTGCATGACGCGCGGATGGTACGAGCCGTAGTCGCCTACGAACCAGAGGGTTTCGATGGGACGCCGGATTTCCCCCAGGATGGGCACCGCCGGCTCCACCCCCCGCGTCCAATCGGCCCGCTTGCGTGGCGATTCGCCCAGGGGATTGCCGTACCGCTGCGTCCTCTCCAGCGCTTCCTGCAGCTCGGCCGGCACCTTGCCGGCGAGGAGCAGCTCCTCCTTGGATCGCGTCATGAGGCCAGCGGTCAGAGGGATTTTCGCCGGGCACCCGTATGTGCAGGCGTAACACGAGACGCACAGCCAAGCCGAGTCGGTGGCCAGCGCCCGGTCCACGTGACCACCGCGGAGCAGGCCGATCATGGCGCCCGGCGGAAACTCCATCGCGAAGCCGTGCGGGCAGATGCCACTGCAGGTGCCACACTGGAGACAGGTGCGAAGCCGTTCGCCGTCTGGCACCGCCAACAGGCTGGCATAGAACTCGTTGGTAAACGGCGTCCGGCCCGTGATCTCGACAACCACTGGACTCCCTCCTGATGGACCGCTAGCCGGTACCGGTGACGGACCGGCTCAAGATAGGGGCGCGAGGATAACACAGCTCGTTCTGGCACGCCAGGGTGGATGCAAACTTCGGCCCGCCGCCGGGAAGCGCGTCGCTCAGAAGCGCCCGCGATGCCGCAGCCGCGGATCGAGCACGTCGCGCAGGCCGTCGCCCAGCAGGTTGCAGCCCAAGACCGTCAACATGATGGCGATTCCAGGGATGGCCACCAGCCACCACTCCGTGAACAGCTTCTGGCGATTGTCGGACAGCATGAGGCCCCATTCGGCCAGTGGCGGTTGGGCGCCCAATCCCAGGAAGCCGAGCCCGGCAGCGTCCAGGATGGCGCCGCCGATTCCCAGGCTGGCGGCCACGATCAGGGGCGACAGCGAGTTGGGCAGGACGTGCGCGGACAGGATCCGCCAGCTGTCCGCGCCAAGAGCGCGAGCGGCCGTGACGTAGTCGCGCTCGCGCTCGGAGAGCACGCTGGCGCGGACGATGCGGGCGTACGTGGGGATCGACACGATGCCTACGGCCAGCATGACGTTCATCAGGCCGGGACCGACGAGGACGACGATCACCAGCGCTAACAGGATGCTCGGGAAGGCCAGCAGGATGTCGGCACCCCGCATCACCATGGCATCAACGGCGCCGCCGAAGTAACCGCCCAACGCTCCCAACAGGGCACCGATGACGATTGCCAAGGCCACTGAGGCCACGGCGATGAGCAAGGTGGTGCGGCCACCGTAGAGCATGCGGCTCAGCATGTCCCGTCCGAGCGGATCGGTGCCCAGGGGATGGGCCAGCGAGGGCGGCTGGCGCGAGGCGTGCAGGTTGGTCGACCAGATGCCGAGCGGCCCGGGCCGCTCCGGGGCCACGACAGGCGCCAGGAGCGCTGCGGTGATCAGACTGCCGAGAAGCAGTAGGCCGGCCAGGGCCAGCCGATTGCCGAGCAGACGGCGGGCCGCAGTGCGAGCCTGACCGGCGGCTGGCGCCCTGGTCACGTGTACCGTATCCGGGGATCGAGCCAGGCGTACGAGAGATCGACCAGCAGATTGACGAGCACGAAGATCACCGCCAGGGTGAGCACACCGGCCTGCACCACCGGCACGTCGTTGGCCGGAATGGCACTGACGATCCAGCGCCCCATGCCCGGCCAGGCGAAAATGGTTTCGGTCAGCACGGCACCCGAAAGCAGGAAACCGGTCTGCAAGCCGATGACGGTGACAACGGGGAGCGTGGCGTTGGCCAGGGCGTGGCGGCCGATCACCCACCGCTCGGCGACTCCTTTGGCCCGAGCGGCCCGCACGTAGTCCTGCTGCAGCACCTCGAGCATGGACGAGCGGGTGATGCGGGCGATGAAGGCAGCCGGTATCGTCGCCAGTGCCACTGCCGGCAGCGCCAGATGGCGCAAGGCGTCCCCCAGCGCCGTCAGGTTCCGGGCCAGCAGGGCGTCAATGACGTACAGATGGGTGACGGTCGCCAGTTGCGTACCGGTGGCCAGGCGCCCCCCGGTCGGGAACCAGCCGAGGCGGTAGGCGAAGACGTAGACCAGCATCAATCCCAGCCAGAAAACGGGCATGGACACCCCAACCAGCGCCAGAAACATCGATCCCAGATCGGCCGCCGAGTTGTGACGGACGGCCGCCAACATGCCCAGCGGAACCCCGATGCCGACGGCCAGCATCATTGCCGCCAGCGCCAGTTCCACCGTTGCTGGAAAGTACTGGGCCAGCTCGCGGGCCACCGGCCGTTGGGTGATGATCGAGCGACCGAGGTCGCCCCGGGCCAAGTTCCCGAGATAGCGCACATAGCGCGCTGCGAGCGGCTGGTCGAGGCCATACTGGACCTTGATCTCGGCGCAGCGAGCCTGCGTGTACCGCTCGCCGAGCAGGGCGGTGCAAGGGTCCCCGGTCAGCGAGAGAAAGGAGAAGGTCAGGACGGTGACGCCCAGCAGTACCGGGATGGCCATGAGCAGGCGTCGCAGAAGGTAGGCGGTCATGGCAGAAGGCGGGAGCCGGAGGCGAGGCCACCTCCGGCTCCGCGGGCGATGGTGTCTACTCTTTGCGAACCGTTGTCAACACCGTCTGGATCGGGCTGGCCACGTAGCCGCGCACGTTGCTCCGGAAGATGAGCGGGACGGTGCGGTGAACGATGGGGACCGCAGGCACGAGATCGTGAATCATCTGGTTGGCCTGCCCGTACATCGTCACGCGCTTTGCCGGATCGCTCACCGTGGCCGCCTCGCGCAAGAGGTCGTTCAGCGCCTTGTCCGGTGGCAACGGATTGCCGTCGGCATCGCTGTTGAACCGGGCCGAGCCGCCGCAGAAGAACATACACAGGTAGTTGTCGGGGTCCCCATTGTCGCCCTGCCAGCCCAAGAGGTAGAGGTCGGGCACGCCACTGTCCACGTCCTTGATGAAGACCGTCTTCCAGTCCGGGGAGCGGATTTCGACCGGCAGGCCCAACTCGGCCAACGATGCCTGAATGGCCTCGCCCAGCTCCTTTGGCTTGGGGAAGTACATCCGCTGGATCGGCGGCACGTAGAAGACCACCTTCTCCGGGCGCTTCTCCGTGGCGAAGCACTTGTCGAGATAGTCCTTTGCCTTCGCCATGTCGTATGGGTAGTCCTCGATCGCGGCGTTGTATCCCCACATGCTCGGCGGCATCATCTGACTCGCCGGTTGGCCGTCGCCGGCGTAGAGGCTGGCCAGGATGCCCTGCTTGTCGATGGCGTGGGCTACCGCCAGCCGGCAGTTGCGGTCGTTCCAAGGCTTGTGCGCCATGTTGAATCCCAGGTAGCCGACGTTGTTGGCCGGCTCGAGGACGACTTGCAGGTTCGGGTCAGCCTCCGCCTTGGCCACGTCCTCGGAGTTCACCTGATTCATGGCGTCGATCTCTCCGTTCTGGATCGCCAAGAAGCGCTGGCTGCCGTCGGGGATCACCCGGAACACAATCTCGTCGATCGCTGGCGGCTCGCCCCAGTAGTCCGGGTTGCGGACGATGCGGATGCTCTCCTTGGGAGTCCACGATTCCATCTTGTAGGGTCCGGTGCCGATGGCAATGGGGTTGCCGTCGGGCGTGCCGTAGCTCTCGCCCGCTGCCTCCACGGCTCTTGGGCTTGCGAAGGCGAAGTTGCCCATCGCCAGGGTCTGGAGCAACGGCGCATTCGGCCGGTTGAGCGTCAGCTTGACGGTCATCGGATCGACGGCCTCGACGGATTTGAGGACGCTGAGCGGGGCGCCCGCGTCGCCCACGTCATCTTTGAAGCCTTGGAACATGTCAGCCCAGTACTGAAACACCCAGCTCGCAAAGTGCTGCGGATGCTCCCGATCAAACCAGCGGTTGAAGTTCCAGACCACAGCATTGGCATCGAAGTCAGTGCCGTCATGGAAACGGACTTCCCGCCGCAATCGGAACACCCACTCCAGGCCGTCCTCGGACGTGGTCCAGTCGAGAGCCAATGCCGGCTCCACCTCGGTGGTGCCCGGCTTGTAGCGGGTCAGGCCCTCGTAGAGCTGCCAGGTGACGAGGAGCGACTCGCTGTCGGTGACATCCGACGGATCCAGCTTGGTGGCGTCCTCGGGATGGGCGAAGACGAGCGGCGTGACCGCGCCTACCTCGGTCGGCAGCTGGCCAGCGGCGATCGGCGTCACCATCTGGGGTGTCGCCGTGGGCTCAGCCCTGCACCCCAGAGCGAGCCAGCCGAGGGCGAGGACCAACAGCAACGAGAAGACATGGGCCAGAGTCAGTCTCACAGTTCCTCCTTCGCCAGTGTGGTGCTTGCGGACCCCAACACCGCCGGAGGATCGCGGCGCCGAGGGTTGCGCGACGCGGCGGCAGCCGCCGACTATAACCCATGCCCCGCCTGCCGGTCAACCGACAGGCGGATTCCCGCCAGGCCACAGGAGTCTCCCGGCCGCGGCCCACGGCCGCCGCGATGCTACCGTCTCCTAGGTACCTCGCGGGTCCCCTGGGCCGCTGCTCTGCGGCGAACCGATCAGATAGTCCAGCACACTGCGGGCGGCGATGGCGCCGTCGCCGACGGCGGCAGCGATACATGGCGCGTGGGCGTTGGCCACATCGCCGGCCGCAAACACGCCCGCCGCCGACGTGCGAAGCGCTCGGTCCACGTGGATGTGGCCGGTGGGCTCGAGTGCCAGCTGACCGGCCAGGAACGCCGACTGCGGCACGAAGCCGATCTTGATGACCACCCAGCGGACGTCAAGCCGGCGCTCGCCGGCGGGGTCCACGAGGCGAAGGCTGGTCACATGGTGGCTATCGCCCTCGATCGCCAGCACTTGCACGCGGGTCTGCATGGCGACGTTGGCCGATGCCCGGCAGCGGGCCAGCATGGCTGGGCGGGCGCGGGGCGCGTCGCCGCGCACCAACAGGGTGACGCGCGGGCAGACGGCCGCCAGAATGGCCGCGTTCTCGCAAGCGCCATCGCCACCGCCAACCACGGCCACCTCATGACCAGCGATGGTCGCCAGGTCCGAGGTCGCGGAGTAGCTCACGCCCCGCCCGACGTAGGCGTCCTCGCCGGGAACACCCAGACGTCGCCGGGTGAGGCCGGTGGCCACCACCAGCGCCCGGAAGGGCACCTCGCCCGAGGAGGTCAAGAGGCGATGGCTCGCGAGGTCTAGCTGCTGGGCTTCGACTCCGAACTCCGGCTGGATACCGGCTGCGGCAAGATGCTCGGCCAGGCGATGGGCCAGATCTTGCCCGTGGGCCACGCGCAGGCCAGGGTAGTCCTCGATCGGCAGATGGATCCGCGGCAGTTCGCCGCCAACGGCAGTGCCGCGCTCGAGGAGGCGAAACGGCACGCCGAATCGCCACAGCCACAGTGCGGCGGCGATGCCGGCTGGACCGGCACCACAGATGACCACCTCGCGCATCGGCGCGATTGCCTTCGTGCTGCCCGCTCGGCCGGTCACTGGCACCACAGCGGCGCCAGCCGCCCGGCCGGTCACTGGCCCCGCGCCGGCGCCAGCCCCCTGGCCGATCACTGGCCCCGCGCCGGCGCCGCCACCTGCCGAACCACCTCGTCGCGCTCGGGGCCGGACACCAGGCAGCCGCGAGCGGCGAGGCACTCCACCAGGCACGGCCGCGTTGGTCCGCGCATCTCGACACACATATGACGCGCCCGCAGGTGAACGATCAGCCCGTCGGGCCGCAGATGCTCGTCCAGGTGGTCGGCGATCTGCTCGGCCAGTCTCTCCTGGAGCTGCGGCCGGGCTGCGAAGTAGCCGATCACCTCCACGATGGAGCTCAGGCCGGCGACCTGGCCGTCGGGGCGGTAACCGACTGCCGCCCAGCCGAAGAACGGCAACAGGTGGTGCACGCACATCGAGGCGAAGGGGATCCCCCGGAGTACCACCAGGTCCCGGCCAACGTGGGGGGACAGGCTCAAACCGGGTGCGGCGGCGGGGTCCAGCCCCCAGAAAAGCTCCCGGTAGAGCTGGGCAACCCGCTCCGGGGTGCGCTCGGCCTCCGGATCTTGGCCCAGGATGCCCAGGGCGTCGTAGGCTTGCCGCAAGTGCGCAACCACCTCGGGGCTGGCCACGGTGCTTGTCTTGGCCGGCCGTCGAGGGGGTCTCACACTTCACCTCCCGCCATGGCGGGAGCGGCTTTCGGGTCGCCGGCCAACCACGGCCGGCCATCGTCTAGCGGGCGGCGCCGAGAACCCTCCGGCGTTTGGCGCGCCTGTGGGCCGGCCACCGTCCAGCCATCGGCTGCATGGCAACGACCTGCGGCCGCCACTCTGCTAGGCCTCCGATGCGTCGCCGGTCACCAGCACCGGCTCGTTCTGCTCGGGCAGGTGCGGCTTGCCGTCCAGGTCGAGCCAATGACCCGAGCGCGTGGCCTTGGTCTCGAGGTAGAACCGATTGTGGGGATTAGCGGGCATGACGTGGGGTAGTCGGCCCGCAACTTGCACCCCGTGCTGGCGGAGACCTTCGATCTTGGCCGGATTGTTCGTCAAGAGTTGCACGGAGCGCACGCCCAGGCTGTGGAGCATGTGGGCCGCAACGGCGTAGTCACGCTCATCGTCGCGGAAGCCAAGAGCCACATTGGCCTCCACGGTGTCCAGCCCGAGGTCCTGCAAGGCATAGGCGCGGAGCTTGTTGAGCAAGCCGATGCCCCGTCCCTCCTGGCGCAGGTACAGCAGCAGGCCGCTCTTCTCGTTCGCGATGCGCCGCATCGCTGCCTCCAGCTGGTCCCGGCAGTCGCAGCGCAGCGATCCAAGGGCGTCTCCGGTCAGGCACTCAGAGTGCAAGCGGGTGACTACGTTCTCCTGGCCGATCACGTCGCCATGGACGATGGCGATGTGCTCCTTGCCGTCGCGGTTGTTCCAGAAGCCGACGATCTGAAAGCGGCCGAACCGACTCGGCAGGTCGGCCACCGCCACAATGCGCACGCAGATCCGTGCTGCCCCATAGCCTTCACATTGATGCTCCCGATCGCGCTCCGGCAAGTCGATCAGTCTCAGAGTACCGCTCATCCCTGTCGCACCTCCTGCGCGACACGTTGGCCGGCTTGCCTGCCGGCGCGGAATGCAGCCTGCAGCCCACCGCCGGGATGGAAGAGCTCGCCGGCCAGGACGAGCCGCGCCCCGCCGGCAAGGGTGAGGCCGATCGGGCAGACGAGTTCGTTGCCGCCATCCAACCGGCTGTAACGCCAGCGGTGGGTTTGCGTCCAGGCCGGCTGCCTCGCCCAGCGGCCGACGATACGCCCGCCTTCGGTAAGAATCTCGTTCGACCAGCTGCTAGGGTCGTCGTCCAGCCGCTTGCGCGACCAGGCGGCCTGCGCCTGGTAGACCAGCACCGTCCAGGCCGGTTGGCGCCGCTTGGCGGAATCGTGGCTCACCAGCTGCAGGATCGAGGAGTCTTCGGGGTACGCCACGTCCCACGGCACCTCGTCGCTGGACGCAGGATAGCCGGCCAAGAGGGTCAGGCTTGGCAGGGTGGCGAAGGTGCCGAGCAGCCGTTCGATCGGAACGACCGCTGGCTCAGCCACCGCCAGACGTTGCAGGAGCTGCCTCGTTTGCTCCAGGGCGAGGGCCAGGACCAGGTTTGGGCTTTGGAACTGATGTCCCAGGTGCGTCACCACCGTCCACTGGCCGCCGTGCACCGCCAGGCGGTCGACATTCTCGAGCAAGCGCACGTCCAATCCGCTCGCCAGGCTCTTCGGGAAGGCACTCACGCCGTCCGCGAAAGCCACGCGCCACTGGCCTGGCGCAAACGCCGCTGGTTGGCACGGCGCACCGCTGCCGTGCACTCGCCGTGGCCAGCCTTCGAGCGGTGGCGAATCCACGGTTTCGATGGCCTTGCGAAGCTCGGGGTCGTCGCCATGGAGGAAGATCAGGCCGTGGTCGACCGGCTGGCCTTCGACGCGCCGGGTGGCGCACCGTCCCCCCACCCCGCGGGAGCGCTCGAGAACCACCGGCCGAAGCCCAGCCTGCTCCAGAACCTGGGCGCAGGCCAGTCCTGAGACCCCGGCACCCACCACGATGACTGTTGCCCGCTCCATCTCGCCCCCGATTCCAGGCCCGAATTCCTGTACCGGTGACCATGGCGGGCAAGACTGGCACTCCCTCCCGCGTGGCCCGGCATGGCAGAGCTTCTGCCCACCGGTCAGGCTATCTGGCTGGCGATCGAGCCTGGCGCAGCTCTTCGATCCGGCGGCTGCTGACGAATACACAGTCCTCGACGCTGGCGGCTCCCGCCGCCACATCGTTGGCCAACACGCGGCACGAGGGCGCGCCGCAGAGCCCACAGTCGAGCCCGGGCAAGAGGCCGAAGATACGCTCGGCCTCCTTCAGGCGCTCCACCCGTTCTCGCAGATTCCCGATCGCCTCCGGCACCCGCGGTGGCGGTACGCGAGCCAGTGACAGGTCCTCCGTCGCCAGCCGTCGCTCCACCTCGGCCTCGATTTCGGGATCGCTGTCCGGCAGCTCGGCTGCCAAGAGCGCCAACTTGGCCTGGCTGACGTAGACATTGTCTACCGTCAGGTCGCCATTGGCGCAGCCAGCCCAGCAGGCGCTGCACTCGATGTAGTCGATGTGCTTGAGCTTGCCTGTCTCCAGATCGTCCAGGACGCGCATGACGTTGGGCAGCCCCGTGACCGAGAGGTAACGGTTCGGCCCGAGCAGCTGCCGCAGGTCCCGCCGCATGGACCACGTCAAGACGCCACTGGCGTGAAGCACCTGGCGTGTCGGCAGTCGCTCCTCGCTGCGCATTGCAGCGCGGGCGCCGGCCAGGACGGCATTGTAGATCTGGGGGATGCCCACCCAGCCATCCAGCGAGCTCTTGCCGCCCTCGGCTGGCTGGATGATGGAGATGATCCGTGCCTGGCAAGGTGTCACGAAGATGGCGGCGACTTCCTCTGGCGCCAGGCCCAGTTTCTCGGCGTAGACGCGCTTCGCCTGCCGGCCGGCCAACTCTCGCGGCGGCTGCAAGCAGACAAGCTGATCCAGCATGCGCGGGTAAGCGACTTGCAGCAGTCGCACCACGACCGGACACATGACGGAGATGAGGGGGCGTGGCCCGCGCCATCGGGCCACGTAGTCGGCGATGGCGCGGGTGGCCAGAAGGATCTCCACACTCGAGTCCCACACCGCGTCGAAGCCGGCTGCCAGAAGGCCGCGGACCACATGCTCCGGCCGCACCTCAGGCGGGAACTGCCCGAAGAGGACGGGCGATGGCACGGCCACCTTGAAGGCGAAATCATTGAAAGACTCGAGCTCCCCCGTGGTCGTGACGATTGCCTTCCGGGGGCAGACGCTCAGGCACATGCCGCAGTCGATGCACAGATGGTTGATCACCGTCGCCTTGCCGGTCCTGACCCGGATCGCCTCGGTGGGGCAGACCCGCATGCAGGCCAGGCAGCCGTCGCAGCGCTCGGCGTCCACGCGGAACGGATGCTCGTACTCAACCATGGGCGTCCAAGAGAATCGCGGATCGCACGGTGGTCCCCACGCCCAGCTCGGTCAGCAGCTCGAAGCTGTCCGAGTTCTTGCGGATGTTGGGCAGGCCCATGCCGAAGCCGAAACCCATCTCGCGCATCTCGTCCGTGGCCGTGGAGTAACCCTCCTGCATCGCCAGCTCCACGTCGGCAATTCCTGGCCCCCGGTCGGCGACCTCGATGGCGATCTCATCTTCCGTCAGGACGAAGCTCAGCGTGCCTTCCTGGGCATACATGACGACGTTCATCTCGGCTTCGAAGGCCACCACCACCACGCGTCGGATGATCTGGGGATCGATCCCCAACTGCTTCAGGATGGCCTTGATCTCGGTGGCTGCTTCACCGGCCCGGTCGAAGTCACGACCGTGGATGGTGAACGAGCGCGCCAGTAGTGTTTCAGCAGTCACATGACGCCCTTCAAGCCCGCTTGGTACAGGATCCCGCAGGAGTCGAACATCCCCAGGTCGGTCACCAAGAGGGGCATCTTGTGCTCGCGCGCCAGCTCGATCACCTCGCGCCGAGGGCGCTTGCCGCGGACGAAGACAATGGCGTGGACATCGGCGACGAGAGCGGTGCGCACGGATTGGATGTTCGTCAGACCCGTCAACATAAGGGCGTGCGGTCGATGGAAGGCCAGGATCTCGCTCATGCCATCGGAGGCAACGACCGCCTCGATCTCGAAGTCGACGTCGATCGGCGACAGCTCCTCGCAGTTCAGCGCCGCGGCGATTTCGCTCAGGTGCATAGCGTGCCCCCCGCCACGCCCGCATGCCGCGCCCTGGCGCGTTCCACGTGACATCCGACTGGCCAGCGCCCCATGCTCCGTGCCTAGCCCGCCCCACAGAGCGTTTCGTGGATGCAACGGGCGGCACGGCGTCCGGCGCCCATGGCGCTGATCACCGTTGCCGCGCCCGTCACTACATCGCCGGCCGCCCAGACGCGGTCCCGCGACGTTCGGCCGGTCGCTTCGTCGGCCACCACGTTGCCCTTGCGACCGACCTCCAGCCCCGGCGTGGTGCGCGGGATCAGAGGGTTCGGACTGTTGCCGATGGCCACCACTACGGCGTCGACAGACGTCACGAATTCCGAACCAGGGATCTCGATCGGTCGCCGCCGACCGGACTCATCGGGCTCCCCCAGTTCCATGCGGCGACATTCGATGGCCGTGACCCAACCTCGTTCGTCACCGATCAGACGCACCGGCAGCGTCAGGAAGTCGAAGATGACCCCTTCTTCCTCCGCATTCTCGACTTCCTCGAGCCGGGCCGGCAGTTCCTCCCGGCTGCGGCGGTAGACGATGTGCACCTCGTCGGCTCCGAGGCGCAGAGCGGTGCGGGCGGAGTCCATGGCCACGTTGCCGCCTCCGATGACGGCCACGCGGGGGCTTCGGCGCAACGGTGTATCCTCGGCTGGGAAGCGGAAGCCGCGCATGAGATTGCAGCGCGTCAAGTATTCGTTGGCGGAGTAGACCCCAATCAGATTCTCGCCCGGAATGCCGAGGAACCACGGGAGTCCAGCACCGGTGCCAACGAAGACGGCGTCGAAGTCCTCCAAGAGGCTGTCGATGGTCCGCGTCCGGCCGACGACATAGTTCAGGCGCAACTCGACGCCCAGGCTCTGCACGTACGCCACCTCGCGGCGCACGATGGCCTTGGGCAGGCGGAACTCGGGGATGCCATACGTGAGGACACCGCCGGCGGCATGCAAGGCCTCAAACATCGTCACCGCATAGCCGCGCAGAGCACAGTCGGCGGCCACGGTGATGCCCGCCGGCCCGGAGCCAATCACGGCGACACGGCGGCCATTGGGTGCTGCGATGGGCGGCGGCGCCATCTCGCCTTGGGCGGCCTCCCAGTCGGCCAGGAAGCGCTCGAGTCGACCGATGGCCACTGCATCGCCCTTGACCCCCAGGGCACACCCTTTCTCACACTGTTCTTCTTGCGGGCACACGCGGCCGCAGACCGCCGGCAGGGCGTTGGTCTCCTTGATCTTGCGAATGCCAGCCAGGAAGTCACCAGCGGCGAGGCACTGGAGGAAGGCCGGAATGTCGATGCCCACGGGGCACCCGGCGACACAACCAGGCTTCTTGCAGTTGAGGCAGCGCGATGCCTCCTCGCGTGCCAGCTCCGGGGGGTAACCGAGCGCCACCTCGTCGAAATTGCGGATCCGCTCATGCGGCGCCTGTTTGGGCATCGGTCTACGGTTGTAGTCGACCTTCGTCACCAATCCTCAACCTCGATGTGCCATGTGCTGTGCGCCGTCGCTGTCGCCCGGTCGCGAACGACAGGCAACCGACGCTCTCAGAAGCGCGACGCGCAGCCGCTGCGGTGCAGCGGTTCGATCTCCTCGGCGCCGTAGCTGGCCCGTCGCGCCAGGAACTCCGCCCAATCGACGGCGTGGCCGTCGAACTCGGGACCATCGACGCAGGCGAACTTCGTCTCGCCGGCTACCGACAGCCGACAGACGCCGCACATCCCCGTGCCGTCAATCATGATCGGATTCATGCTGACGATCGTCTTCATGCCCAGGGGCCGGGTCTGCTCGGCCACCGTCATCATCTGAAAGGTGCAGCCGTAGGCGATCACCCGGTCTGGAGCGATGCCCTCCAAGGTCAGGATTTCGGCCAGGCGAGTGACATGGCCGGTGTAACCGCGACTGCCGTCCCGCGTCACGAAAATGCGGTGGTCGGTGCAAGCTGCCAGGCGGTCCTCCCAATAGAGGAGATAGGCACTGCGGGCCTCGAGGAGGGCAACGACGCGGTTGCCTGCCTCCCGGAGGGCACGGGCAATGGGAACCAGACAAGCGATGCCGTAACAACCTCCCACCAAGAGGACGGTCCCGAAGTGGTCGATCTCGGTGTCGTTTCCCAGTGGCCCGGCGTACGCCGGAAGGGTATCGCCGGCCTTCAAACGGGCCAGCTTGGCCGTCGACGCGCCGACCTGCAGAAAGACGTTGGTGACTGTACCGGCCGCGCTGTCCCAGTCGGCCAACGTGAGCGGAATGCGCTCGCCCGTCTCGTCGGGCCGCAGGATGATGAAGTTGCCGGGGCGCGCGGCAGCCGCCACATCCGGCGCCCGGACAGTCAGCTGGTGCATGTTGGGCACCAGCATTCGCCGCTCCACGATCTCAAACATGGCCCCGCCCCTTGCAGACTGGCGACCGGGCGCCCGTCCCGGCTTCGGCCGACTCCTTTGTTCGCGCCCCAACCTCCCCCGGCCGGAGGGAGACCCGCACTGGTTGGGCCGGGAGGCGAGACAGCCGTTCGAGGGCCTGGCGATCGGCGGAACGCAACGGCCGGCCGCAAGCTTCCATCGTCGACAAGTAAACGGTGCCCGGCGGACAGGCGTCGTCTCGCACGACGTCGATCACGAGCTCCATATCCGGTCCCGTCAGCGTCACCTCATCGCCTGGCTGGACGCCCAGCGCCGCCATGTCCGCCGGGCTCATCCGCAAACCGGACTCCAGACCAAGCTCCGTCAGCCCCTCGACGACCGTTGCCAGATCGATCCCGCGATAGCGGAAGGCGCCACGCTCGGGGACCAGCAGAAACTCGTCTGCGCCCCGCGGGCGATTCCCGCCCACCGCGGCCAAGGAGCTGGCCTCCGCGCGCTCCCGGCGGAGGGTCTCCTGCGGGGCCGCCGCGGACGCAATCGCCGAGGAGGTGGATGCCGGAGAAAGATCCAGCGCCGATTCGGCGGGCGCGGACACATCCGCTGCGGAAGCCACCGCCGTTCGGCCCATGGGGCGCATGCGGCGCCGACTGCGGTCGCTTTCGAGCGGGAAGTCGGGTACTTCGGCGCGAATCGCCTCCCGCACCGCTGCAGCTGAGGCGTCGGCGAGTTCCGGGTGACCAAGGCGAGTGGCCAGCTCTGCCAGGATGCGCCAATCGGGTCGGGCGTAACCGTGGACCGGGTCTTCGGGCAGTTCTTCGATCTGTTGCAGCGGCAAGACGCGGCCCTCCAGGCTGGTGATGGTAGCCGCGGTCTCGGCGAAGGAAGTGGCGGGCAGGAAGACATCGACGCCGAAAGGCGGCAGGTACATGTCCTGGGCGATCACGAACACGCCCTCCGGTCGAGTGACGAACGGCGATTCCCCGATCAGGTAGAGCACCCGCGGCGACCAGCCCAGCCAAAGGTCGTCGAGCGTGCGGCCGGCGACGACGGCCTGCGGACCTGGCGCCACCCCGCTCAGTGCTCCCAGCTCCAGGGCACCTCGGGTGTTCGCGCCGTGCACCAACGGCAGAACCGTCACCCCTTCGCGCTGGGCAAGCCGCTCCAGCTCGCAAACCAGTTCCTCGGCGCCCGGTTGCTCGAACACGCGGGGCGCGATGACGACCGCCAGCCGTCCGATGTCCTTCGCGGAGCGAAGCAGGTAAACGAGTTCGGCGCATTCCTCTGCGGCTGGCGGCCGGAGCCATTCGTCGGCTGCTTGCGCCAGGCTGGACTCCCGAGCGTCGACCACGGTGAGGCGGGCGCCGCTGCGCATCGCTCGCCGCACCTGTACACCGACCACGGAGAAGTGGAACCGCGAGTCGAGCCCCGCCACCACGACGTGTTCCGCCTGGGCGACGCGGCGCAACGAGATGGGCAAGGCGAATAGTCGTGACCACGTCTCGGCACCGCCTGGCAGGTAGCGCCGAGCCGTCGAATCGAGATTTGGCGTACCCAGTGCCTGGCGCGCGAAGCGCTGCGCCGCGTACAGTCCCTCGTTGCTGAGGTCCCCCGACACGAGCACCAGAATCTCTTCCGGGGGCGCGCCAGCCAGCCGTTCGGCAGCCGCATCGAGGGCCTCGTCCCAGGTGGCAGATCGAAAGTGGGCCTCGCGGCGGACCATCGGCTTGCGGGCCCGATCATGGTGATGCGTGGTCTCCGGCAGGCAGAACCGGCCACGCACGCAGAGCTGGCCGTCGTTGATTGCCGGGTCGTTGCTGCCGTGCACCCAGGACAGCCGTCCGTTCTTGTGCGCGATGTCGATCTGACAGCCCAAGGAGCAGAACGGACAGGTCGAGGTCACCACGCCATCGGGAGCGCCGTCCCATTTCGAAACCTTGTCCGCCAGGGCGCCCGTCGGACAGACGGAAACGCAGGCGCCGCAGAACTCGCAGCCCGCGGCCAGGTGCGACTGGCCGAAGGCCGGCCCGATGCGCGCCCGGGGACCCCGGAAGGTGAACGCAAGCACCGCCGAGCCGCGAACCTCCTGACACATTCGCACACAGCGACCACACAGGATGCACAGATTGTAGTCGCGATCGTAAAAGGGATCGTCATGCTCTGCCTCGAAGCCCCGATAGGCGATGGGGTAGCCGATGCGCTGCACGTCGAGGCGTTCCACCAGCGCTTGCAGCTCACAGACGCCATCCTTGGGGCAGCTGCGGCAACCGGTGGTCACGCCCGTCTTGCGAATGGTGCCCATGCTCGGCCGGCAATGATCGCGCTCGCTACACACGAGGCAGCTGGCCGGGTGCTCGGACAGGATCAGCCGCAGGATCTCCAGGCGCATCTCCCGCAAGGCCACGGTGTCGGTGAGCACCTTCATGCCATCCTGCACCACCGTACTGCATGCCAGAGGGTAGCCACGCAGGCCCTCGATCTCGACAGTGCACAAACGACAGCCGCCAAAGGGGGAAAGCTCTCTGTGGGAGCAGAGCGAAGGGATGAACAGGCCACACAGCTCGGCAGCATGCAGGACCGAGATGCCCTCCGGCACATGGTATGGCCGATGGTCGAACTCGACGGTGACGAGTCGGCCTTCGGCCGAAGGGACGAGATCAGGTTGCACCGACGCCCTCCGACTCGATGACGATGGCATCCCCGGCAATCGCGTCAAAGCGGCACACCTCATAGCAGGAGCGGCACTTGATGCACTTCGTCGGATCCAAGTTGTGAGGCTCGGCGCGCGGGCCGGTGATGGCGCCGGTGGGGCAGACCTGGACGCAGCGCTGACAACCGGTGCACTTGCCGGGAATGACCCGGTATTGCACCAGAGCCTTGCACACCGTAGCTCGACAGCGCTTCTGGACGATGTGCTCCACGAATTCCTGGCGGAAGTACTTGAGTGCGGCCAGGACTGGATTGGGCGCCGTCTGACCGAGACCGCACAGCGAACCGGCCTTGATGACCTTGGCCAATTGCTCCAGCCGCTCAAGGTCGGCCAGCTCGGCACGGCCCTCGCAGATGGCATCCAGAATGGTGACGAGGTGGCCAATGCCCACTCGACAAGGGACGCACTTGCCGCATGACTCGCTCTGGGTGAACCGCAAGAAGAAGCGGGCCGTATCCACGATGCAAGTGTCGCGATCCATTACGATCAGGCCGCCCGAGCCCATGATCGAACCGGCGCGCGCCAAGGTCTCGTAGTCCATTGGCGTGTCAAGGAACTCCTCGCCCAGGCAGCCACCGGATGGCCCGCCGGTCTGGACCGCCCGCAGGTCCTTCGTTGGGCCGCCGCCGACGTCGTAGATGATCTGGCGCAGCGTGGTTCCTAACGGGACCTCAATGAGACCGGTGCGCCGCACTTTGCCGACCAGGCTGAATGTCTTGGTGCCCTTCGAGGTCTCGGTACCCAGGCGAGCGTACGTCTCGGCGCCGTCCCGAAGGATGGCCGGCAAGGTGGCCAGGGTCTCGACATTGTTGATGATGGTCGGCTTGCCCCACAGGCCAGACACCGCCGGGAAGGGGGGCCGGGTCCGCGGCATGCCCCGACGCCCTTCAATGCTGGCGATGAGAGCCGTTTCTTCGCCGCACACGAAGGCGCCGGCGCCTTCCTTGATGGTGAGCTCGAAGGAGAAGTCGCTGCCGAGGATGCGCTCACCCAGGAGCCCCATTTGGCGCATAGCCTCGACAGCATCCTGCAGCCGTCGCACCGCCAGTGGATACTCGGCGCGGATGTAAATGTAACCCTGGGCGGCGCCGATGGCGTAAGCGGCAATCAGCATGCCCTCCAAGAGGGCGTGCGGGTCGCCCTCGATCAGGGCCCGATTCATGAAGGCGCCGGGATCCCCCTCGTCGGCGTTGCAGATGAGATAGCGCATGTCGCTGGGCGTCTGACGGCAGAACTGCCACTTCTGGCCGGTGGGGAAGCCCGCTCCGCCCCGGCCGCGCAGCCCAGAGCGCTTGACAATGTCGATCACCTCCTCGGGAGGGAGCCGCAAGCAGCGCTCGAACGCGGCGTAGCCGCCACGTGCCAGGCTATGGTCGATCTCGTTGGGATCGATGATGCCGCAGTTGCGCAGAACGATCCGGACCTGGCTTCGGAGCATGGGTAGCTCGAAGAAGCGCGGTAGCCCCGGGTAAACCGTCTCGCCGGGCGATCCGTTGCCCTCCAGGACGCCCACCAGTCGACTGCGTGGCACCCCACCGGCCAGGAGAGCTTCCAGCGTCTTGGTGGCCAGCTCGGCCGTCATGTTGCCGTAGCTCAACCGTGGCTGGCCCGGCATCTGGAAGTCCACGAGGGGTTCCAGGTAACACGGCCCGATGCAACCAACCTGGACCACGGTGGCCGCCACGCCGTGATCGGCCAAATAGCCATGCAGGCCATCCAGCACCGCGCCTGCGCCGGCCGCCAGGCCGCAGGAGCCAGCGCCGACGTAAATCACCGGCTGGGGGCTGTCGATCAGTTGCTGCCAGCGGGCGCTCGCCTGGGCGCGCCGCTCCTCAAGGCTGGTCATGTCCACCGAGCATTCCCTGGAGCTTCAGGACACTCATCTGGCCATAGATGTCGTCGTCGACGGTGACCACCGGGGCCAGGGCACAGCAACCCAGGCAGGCAACATGCTCCAGCTCGTATTCGCCGTCTGGGGTCGTCTCGCCCTCGCGGATGGCCAGGCGCCGTTGGACGGTATCGAGCAGCTGCTGGCCGCCCTTCACGTGGCAGGCGGTACCCAGGCAGACCCGGATGCGGTGCCGCCCTGGCGGGCTGAACCGAAACTGGGCATAGAAGGTGGCGACGCCATACACCTCGCTCGGTGTCAGGTGCAACCACCGGGCAATGTGATCCACGACGTCCGGAGAGATGTAGCCGAAGGCCGACTGGGCGCGCTGCAGGGCGGGCACCAGGTCCGCCCGCGAGCCGGCAAGACCGGCGCGGACCTCGGCCCAAGCATCGGCTGCCGCGGTGGGCCGCTTTGCGCCCGACGGGCCGTCGGGTGGCAGGTCCTGGGACGACCCAGACGAACGACTGTTGACAACCAGCGACTGCGTGTCGCGACGCCTTGCGGTAGTCATCGATCCCGCCTAGCGAAGGCCGAGGTCGGTGAGTTTCACAGCGTAGGACCACGTGTCGTCGGCCGTCGTGAACAGCGGCAAGCCGACGCGATCGGCCAGCTGCACGACATCGGCCTCGGGACGTTTGCCGTGGGCGAAGACCACCATTCCGGCGTCCACAAGATTGGCCGCGGCAATAATGTTCTTGTGGGTCTGGAGGGTGACGAGCAGGGAACCTGCCTGGGCGCCGGTAATCACGTCGGACGCCATGTCGGATACATAGACACCGCTGATGTCTGCATCTTCGTACGCGTTGAGGGATTCGAGCCCCGTCTTCCGCGCGATCTCCGAAATACGCATTTTCCCCGAAACCTCACTTTCTGGCATGCATCGCGGGACACGGTCACAGCTCGATGAGACCGGTGTCGGCGATGATCACTCCGGGACAGGTGTCGATGTCGCGGCACAGTCGGCAGGGGACAACCAGAATCTGCCGGCCCCGGCTTCCCAAACGCTGGTTGAAGTACTCGTTGAGCGCCGCAATTCCGGCATCGCTGACACAGCGGCCGCCAACGTGCGTCGGGTCCGAGCAGAGGGCGACGTAAATCGAAGTTCGCCGCCCGTGCTGGAGCGCCAGTTGACCGATGGCGCAGTTCGGATCCTCGCATGTGGACAGCATGAGAGCTGTCATGTCGCTCAGATCGACGGTCTGGCCGGTGTCCTCGGCGCGCAAGTTGAAGGCCACCGCCTGGGCCCGCAGCAAGGGGTGCCAGTAATGAACGCCTTCCCGGTACTCCTCGGCGGGACCGCCGGGGTCCGAGGAGAAGTAGGCGCTCCGCGCACCGCAGTGGTGACAGCGTTCCATCACCAGATGGCCGCTGCGAATATCGACCATGCTCCAGCGGCGGGCGGCGGTGGTCATTGTGGCTCTGGCTCCCCGAACGTGGGTCAGTCGTGGCAGCAGCGGCGTCCCGGAGGGCGCGGTGCAGCCATGGCTGGGCCCGAGGTGCGGGCATAGTAGGCGGCCGCCATGGGGGTGTCAAGCAAGCCGGCCGGCCTCGGCCGGTCCCCAGAGCAACCGGTGGTTGCACCGGGCGCGGCTGCGGTGCACCCGGCAGCGCTGCGCGTGTTGACTTCGCCGGCCGCGGTCTTACAATCGCCAGCGCCCTTGGCGCGCCTTCTGGGTTTCTGACCCCGGCCGGCGCGCGGCTTGTCCAATCCTGAGAACCGGAGGCGCCATGGACCGAGCAGTGGACATTGTGGGCGTGGGGTGGAGTGGCTTCCGCTCCATCACGCCGGACGTTTCTTACAAAGAGCTCGTCTTCGAGGCTGCATCGCGCGCCTATGCCGATGCCGGGATCGATCCGCGTCGGGATGTGCATGGCTTCGTGACCGCCGCGGAGGACTTCGCGGAAGGGACGAGCATCTTCGACGAGTACACGCCGGATCAACTCGGTGCGGCCCTGCGGCCGATGCACACCATTGCCGGCGACGGCCTGCATGCCCTGGCCGCGGCGTACATGCAGATCGCCTCTGGACTGATGGACGTGGTGGTGGTCGAGGCCCACAGCAAGGCCTCGAATGTGCTCATGCCGGGCCACCTGCTGGCCTTCGCCATGGATCCGACGTGGGAACGCCCGTTGGGCGTCCATCCCGTGGCCCTGGCAGGGCTGGAGATGCAAGCCCTGGTGGATGCTGGCCGCCTGACTCCGGAGCAGTGCGCCCGTGTCGTGGCCAAGAACCGGGCCAACGCGTTGCAGAATCCGCGCGCTGCTTACGGCGCCCTGTACGACGAAGCCGCCGTGCTCGATGCGGAGTTCCTGGCCTCGCCCATGACGACCGCCATGGCAGCGCGGCACGCCGATGGCGCCATCGTGATGGTGCTGGCAGAGGCGGGAGTGGCAAGCCGTCTGACCGACACCCCCGTCCGGATTCGGGGCATCGGGTGGGCCGTCGACACGCCCGCCCTTGACTCGCGCGATTGGCTGGACGCCAGATACGCGCGCCTGGCGGGCGAGATGGCCTATGCCAACGCTGGCATCCACTATCCGCGTGGCGACATCGATTTCGCGGAGGTGGATGACACCTTCGCCCACAAGGAACTGGTCCATCTCGAGGCCCTGGGGCTGGCACGGCAGGGTGAGGCGGGGGAGATGACGATGGCCGGCGAGACGGATCGCGACGGTGACCTGCCGGTCAATGTCTCCGGCGGCGCGCTCGGTGAGGGCTCGTTGATGGACGCCACCGGTCTGGCGCGGACGCTGGAGGTGGTGCTCCAGCTGCGTGGCGAAGCTGGTCCGCGGCAGCTCGAGGACGTGGCGACCGGCCTGGCCTTCGCCTGGCGGGGCCTGCCCACGGCTTGCGGCGCGGCCGTCGTGCTGGCGGCATAGGAGGCAGCCATGACGATGCGAAGAGTAGCCGTTGTCGGCGCCGGGATGACGAAGTTCGTGCGCCGTTCGCTGGATACCGGGCGTGAGCTGGCGTGGGAGGCAGCGAAGCTGGCCCTCGATTCTTGCGAGCTGACCATCGGCGAGATCGATGCCGTGGTGATGGGCACCGCCCCCGATGCCTTCGACG
The DNA here is from genome assembly GCA_034432155.1 of Anaerolineae bacterium. Classification (GTDB taxonomy): domain Bacteria; phylum Chloroflexota; class Anaerolineae; order Epilineales; family Epilineaceae; genus DAOUCP01. The sequence continues at coordinate 11,499 of DAOUCP010000046.1, read as the reverse complement.
GCGTGCACATGAAAAGCGAGTGGCTGGCCGATGGTGCCGGTGCCTGGGGCAAGCCATACATGCGTGGCTACGTGGGCGGAGGCACAGGCGTATTCTCCGTGGCGCAAGGTTGGTACCACGTGGCATCGGGCATGTTCGACACCTGCCTCGTGGTCTGCGAGGAGAAGATGTCGCCCTGCCAGCCACATCCGCAGGGCGCCTTCCTGACCATCTTCGACAACATGACGGAGCGGGCGCTGGGGCCGAACTTGCTGTGGATCTTCGCCCTCGAGATGAACGCCTACATGCAGCGTTACGGCCTCAACAAGGAGGACATCGCGCGGGTCGCGGTCAAGAACAAGCGCAACGCTGCCGATCACCCGGCTTCGCTATTGGGCGACGCAAACATCACTGTGGAAGATATCCTGAACACGGAGGTTCTTGCCTGGCCGGTGCAGCGCGGCGACGTCAGTCCGGTCACCGATGGCGCGGTCGCCGTGGTCCTGGCCAGTGTCGAGAAGGCACGACGGATCACCGACAAGCCGGTCTGGATCGAGGGCGTGGGCTGGTGTCTGGACACTGCCTACTGGACGAACCGCGATCTCTCCTATCCGACGTACGTCGAGGAAGCGGCTCGGATGGCCTATCGCATGGCCGGGATTACCGAGCCCGACAAGCAGATCCACATCGCCGAGCCCTACGATCCCTTCGACTACAAGGAGCTCCACCACCTGGAGGGGCTCTTACTGTTCCCGAAAGGCAAGGCACCCGAGGCTACGGCGCTCGGGGTCACCGAGCGCCATGGCAATCTTCCGGTGTGCCCGTCGGGGGGTCTCTTGGGCGTGGGAAACCCCATTGCTGCCGCCGGTCTGATGAAGATCGCCGAGCTCTTCTGGCAGCTGCGGGGCGAAGCCGGGGCTCGCCAGGTGCCGGGCGATCCGCGACGGGGCGTTGCGCAGGCGTGGGGGGATCTGATGCAGGTCGGCACCGTCGTCGTGATGGGACGCTAGGAGGCCAAGATGAATCATCTCGTGTATCCGGCGAAGGCGCTCCGGGAGAAGGACTTCGCGGAGGGCAACGTGCTCGTGGAGCGCTGGAACCTCAAGGCAGACTATGCCTGGGACACTGGAATTGCCATCGGGCGGTATCTGGAGGGACTGAAGAACGGCCAGCTCCTGGGTCGCTACTGTGGCGGCTGTGGCCGTACCATGGTTCCGCCACGAATGTTCTGTGAGCAGTGCTTCCGACCGACGGACGAGTGGGTACCACTCGAATCCACCGGCCGAGTGATCACCTTCTCGCTCTGCTACGTGCGCTGGGACATGGAGCGGCTGACGGAGCCCGAGATTCCGGCGGTGGTCGGCGTGGATGGTGCTTCGCGAGGCATGGGAATCCTGCACCTGCTGGGCGAGGTCGATCCCCAGGCAGTGAAGATCGGCATGGCGGTTGAGGCCGTCTGGAAACCGGCGGCCGAACGAACGGGCGACATCACCGACATCCGCTACTGGCGACCGATCGGAGGTGGCCGATGAGCTTCACCGATGCGCTGGCCCACCCGACGGAGGCGCGGTCCTATCGAGGCAGCATTCCGCTGACTTACCGCTACACGGCTGGCATTGCCGGCGAACGGTTCCTGCGCCATCTCATGGCTGGCAAGCTGTACGGTACGGCGTGCCCGAACTGCGACTACACCTACGTGCCGGCCCGCCTGTACTGCGAGCGTTGCCTGGAGGCTCTGGACGATGCCACCTGGGTCGAGGTGGGCCCAGAGGGCGAGCTGGTGTCGTTCACCGCAGTGGCCGTGGATCTCGACGGCGCGCCCTTGGCCACGCCGAGGCTCGTGGGACTGGTGCGCCTCGATGGCGCGAGTGGCGTGCTCCTCCATGATCTCCACGCCGAGGATCTGGCCGAGCTACGGATTGGCATGCGAGTCAAGGCGGTGTTCAAGCCGGCGGCCGAGCGACACGGTTCGATCACCGACATTCTCGGCTTCCGCCCGCTGTGAACGTGGCCGCCGGGAGGTGGCTGGAAGCGGCCGGCAGGCCGAGGGTGTGTCCGCCTGCGGCCGAAGCATGAGCCCGCCGGCGAACCGACCGGGCGGTCCGCCGGCGGCTCGCGCCATCCTGATTCAGCCCAGCGAGCTCGCCCTGCCCTGCCCGACAAGCCAGCTCTTTGGCCGCTCCGCCCCGCTGGGCCTGGATGTCGGCTGTGGCGACGGGCGCTTCCTGGCCCGCATGGCCACGCAGTCCCCGGAGTGGAACTGGCTCGGCGTGGAGGCGTCGGGCGCGTATGTCTGGCGCGCCAGGACCAGGTTGGGTCGCTGCGGAGCGACCAACGCCCGCTTGCTCCACGGGACGGCTGGTTTCGCCGTCCGGTACTTGCTGCCGCCGAGCTGTCTGGATGCGGTGTACGTGAACTTCCCGGATCCGTGGCCGAAATCGCGGCACGAGGAACGGCGCTTGCTTCGAGGACCCTTCCTCTTGGCGTTGGCTACGCGGTTGGTGCTGCACGGCCGGGTCTACGTGACCACGGACGATGCCTCCACCGTCGAGTTCGCGGCCGCCGAGGCCGAGCGCCTCGAACTGTATGCCATCCATCGTGCCGAGCCGCCGCCCGAGGTGCTGACCACGAAGTACGCGGCCAAATGGCTGGCCGCCGGCCGCGCCATCCACCACCTGCGTTTGGAGCTTCTGACTGCCGCCCCCGCGGGCGAGCCACCCCTTACGAGGTACACCGTGCCGCACGCCATTCTGTCCGGCCCTCTTCCCAAGGCGGTTGCCTTCGAGAAGCGCGTGCGAGAACTGCCAGCGGGGCACGTCGTAATCTTGGAGGCCCTGTGCAGCTTGGCCGACGACAGCTTGGTCTTGCTCGGCCAGGTGCGCGAGCCCGACCTGGATCAATCGCTGCTCATCGAGGCCCGCCCGCACCCTGAGGGCGTGATCGTCCGCCTACGGCGCTTCGGGCATCCGCTGATCACCGCCGGCGTGCGGGCAGCGGTGGGCCTGGTGGCGGAGTGGCTGGTCGAGCAGGGCCTCACCTTGCGCCGGCGCTGCTACTGAGCGGCCGGGCTGGGCGGAGCGCTCACGGCCGCCGCCAGCCTACGGCTGGGACGTGGCAGCCGGGCGCGTGCTGGCCCGAAGGACGGCCAGTGCATACGACGGTGCCATAGCGCCAAGGTTCTCGGCACTGCCGGCGAAGGCCAGCAGGATGCTCTCCGCTGCCCGCCGGTATGCCAGGTCGCCGGTCGCTTGCGCCAGTCGCAAGCCGACCAGGGCGGCGACGGCATTGGCACTGGCGGTGGTGCTGTCCAGAATGGGCCGACAGACCAGGGGCAGCCTGGCCACGGGATCGTCAGCCGCTACGACGTCCAGCCAACCGCCAGCGTCGGGAGAGGCGAAGCGCTTTCGCGCCGTATCGAACAGATCACGCGCGGCGGTCAGATAGCGCTCCTGGCCGGTTGCCTCGTGCAGATCGAGAAGCGCCTGGGCAAAGAGCACCTGGTCCTCCAACAAGGGGGGGCTCAGGTTCCCCCCCTCGGCAATGCCTCTGCCGATCGGTTGGCCTGGCTGGTAGACGGTAGCCAGGAAGCGGTCGGCGGTGCGCACCGCGAAGTCGGTCAGCACCGGCCGATCCAGCACTCGGCCGGCCAGCACATAGGCCGAAATCATGCGCCCGTTCCAGCTCGTCAGGAGGGTGCGGTCGAGTTCCGGTGCCCTCTGCCGGTCGCGCGATTCCGCCATTCGTTGCCGCCCGGTGGCAATCAGCCCCTCGACCGCGGAAAGCGGTTGCCCCATCTCCTCCGCCAGCTCCCGCGCCGGCCGGGCGATGTGCAGAACCGAGCGCTCGGGGTTGTCGGCGAGGGGGCGGCTCGGCGGGTTCTGGATGCCGAAATGAGGCAAGAGCACGCTGGCCTGCTCTGGCGTCAGGGCCGCCTCCGCTTCCGCCGGCGTCCACGAGTAGTAGTCGTCGACCCCCCGACCGGTATGGGCAGCCTGACTGGCGTAGAAGCCACCCCGCGGTTGGTCCGAGAAGCGGGTCTGCACGTATTCGATGATCGCCGACGCTGCCTCGCGGTAACGTGGCTCAGCCGTCAGTTCATAAGCCCGCGCGTAGTTGGCGATGCCGTCGGCCTGGATGTAGCCCAGCTTCTCGTACAGCGGCTCCCGCCAATGGGCATCGGCGGTCATACGGAAGAGACCACCCATCACGTGATCGAACAGGCTGCCATTGGCGATGGCGTCCAGCGTCTGGGTCGCCAGGGCCAGGCGGCGCTCGTCCTGACTGGCGGCATACGATTCTAAGAGGTAGGCCACGATGGGTCCCGAAGCTGTTTTGGCGCCGGCACCCCAGCCGCCATTCAGCGAGTCGAAGGTGCCGACAATGGCTGCCTGAATTGTCTCCTCGACCCCGGCCGTCGACTCGCCTGGCTTCGCCAGTTCCCGCTCCGACTCGGCCGCCGCGGCGGCTACCATCTGGGCGCGCGCCAGGACGTCGGCGCGTTGATCGCGGTAAGCGGCCAGAGCTGACTGCAGGACGTCCTTCAGGGAGGCTTCCTCGTTGGTGCCGACGGCAGGCAAGTAGCCGGCGCCGGCGTAGGGCAAGCCGTCGGGAGTCAGGACGACGGTGAGCGGCCAGCCCGTTGGCTGTCCGAGCGCTTGGGCCATGCTCTGGTACCGGTAGTCCAGGTCAGGCCGGGCATCCCGATCGACGCGTACTGGGATGAAATGGCCGTTCAGGATGGCCGCGACGCCCGGATCGGAATACGACTGCATGTCCATGAGATCGCAGGCCGCGCACCACGATGCCCCGATGTCGAGGAGGATGGGACGGTCAAGCTGCGAGGCCAACGCAAAGGCCTCCGGTCCCCACTCGTGCCAGTTGACCGGTTGCTGGCTGGCCTCCTGCAGGAATGGCGTCCGCGCTCCGGCCAACTTGTTGGGTTCGCCAGGTGCTCGCGGGTACCAGCTCGTCGCCCCGTCATCGGGGGTTGGCGTGCCTGCCCCCGTCGGGGAACTCCGGCGGCCGAAGCCAAACCACATGCCGGCGCTCAGGATGGCCACGCCGATCACTGCCACCAGCAAGGGGCGGAGCACCGTCCCTGCTGGCGCAGCATGGCCCCGCACCCTCTTCTGCCTTCGCGTTGGCGCCTGGGCAGCAGTGGTGTTGTCTTCTGGCCGTTTCGCTGTCACGATTCCCTCTCCTTCGAGGCGTGCCTGGGCGCGGCCGGCTGGCGCGTGGCACCAGCCAGGGCGAGGCATCGCCCCCCGCCATGAGTGCCCCCAACGGGCGCCGGCTGTGCCGCCCGGGCGCCGGCCGGCCGCAACGATAGCACGGGCTCCGACGTCGAAAAAGACAGAAGAGAGCATGGCGCGTTGCCGCGGCTGTTTCATCGGCTGGCGGAGCCATGCCCCGCACCACCGATGGCGGCCGCCTGGGATGGCGCGGGCCGGTGGGGTGCTGCGTGTGAGGGCGCCTGCCGATGGTCCTTGGCCGAGGAGGGTCTTCCGGCTTGGCGAGCGGCGTGGCATAATCGGTAGTGCCGAGGCCGTGTCGTTCGAGGCGTGATCTGCTGTGGGGGCTCGGGCACTGGGTGGCGGCGGTGCCGGTCTGGGAATGACGAGGCAGCAAAGGCGGGCCAACGGACCCGCGCAGCCGACCGCTCGGGAGGGACGGAGATGAACCGATTGGCTTCTGGCACGGCGATGGCGTCGCCGATCTTGGTGGCGCTCGTAGCATGTGGGCTGGTGGTGGTGGCCGTCGGTCTGGCCTGGGGCGCTGACGTGGCGGACCTCGCTGGGCCTGGCCTGAGTGAGCTCTGGTGTCAGAACGTCGACCTGTTTGAGGCTGCCTACACCGCCGTCGACTTCTATCCGCAGTCCAGTGGCCCCCCGGTGAGCGTGGTCGATTGGCTGCACTGGCCGTGGGCAGGCCATGAGTTCGTCAGCCGGGGCGGCAGCAGCTTGGCACTCGGTCGTTACGCCGCGCTGACCAGCTCCGACTATCCGGTTGCCTGTGCGGCGCGGACGATCTGGCGCGACAATGGCGCTGCGGTGGCCAATGCGCAGAGCGAGCCAGCCTCCGATTTGTTGGTACCGCTGGTGGTCAAGGGCGGGCTACTTACGGCCGCCATGGAGGTCCAATCATCGGTCATCACCGTCCAGAACAGCTCAGCCTTCGCCAGCTGTACCGCCACGGTGAGCCTGTATGCCAACGGCGCGCCCGCGCCGGTGGCGGTGGTGCCGCTGGAGCTGGCCCCCGGCCACTCCCGCAGCCTCGACCTGGAAGACGAACCGGATTTCGATGGCGTCGCCGAGGGGTTCGTCGGCTGGGCTCGCATCAGTGCCTCGGGGCCCGTGGCGGCCAGCAGCCTGGTGGACATCACCGGCTGGTCTGCAGCCTACGCATTCGAGGCTGTGCCGGCGGCAACCGCTGCCCGGCAGTTGCACGTTGCCCAGTTCCTTAGCGGCGCGCCTCTGGACCCGGGGACTGCCGGCGCCGGGAACGGCAGTAGCGCGATCGTGGTTCTCAACCCCGGCAGCAGCGCCGCCGAAGTGGCGGTGGCGTACGACGGCTCGGGCGGGTCCTGCGATGGCCAGCACCTGCGCGAGGGTCCGGCGACCGTTCCCGCGCGGAGTCTGCTCGTGTTCGACGCCCAGGGAGCGGCGGGCACGCGGCGCCCCTTGCTGCCCTACGGCTGTCGGGCGGCGGCGACGATCGAGTCGAGTGGCGACGTCGTGGCGCTGCTTGTGACGTGGGATTCGACACTCGGCATCGCGGCTGCCTACACCGCTTCGGCCGGCGGCGATACCAGCACGGCGATTCCCGTCTGGCGCAAGCAGTCCGGCGTCGGGGCCCCCTTCTCGACGGTCATCGCCGCATACAACTATGGCGACGCGACGGCCGATGCCTATCTGTACCTGTTGGATGGCGAAGGCTACGGCATTTTCTGCGGCTCCGATTGCCAGGCAATGATTCCACCTCATTCCGCCCATACCTGGGCCTTCTCGGCCATGAGCCAGGTGCCGCAGGTGGTCGGCGCCGCGATTCTCGATAGCTATGAGCCCCTGGTTGCCGTCGTTTCCGACGTGTGCTCCAACGGTGCCATCGACATGGGGAGCTACGGGGCCGTGCCGGCCCTCTTGACCGACCTGGACGCCTGCATGCCCCTGTTGTGGATCGAAACCGAGCCTCCGGGCCCGACGCCCGAGGTGCCGTATCCCGAGCCGGCGACAGAAACCCCGGCGCCCACGGAGACCACCGTGCCGCCGATTCTGACCGTCACTCCCACCGCCACCGCAACGCCGACGGCCACTCCGACCGCAACGCCGACAGCCACCTCCGTGCCGGGTCCTGGCCGTCCAGGGTCCTGTGATCCCGGTCAGGCCATTCTTGACCCAGCGATCCGCTCTCGTGCGCCCATGGTGGCCATCGCCGATGCGCTGGCCAATCCGACCCGCATCGAAGGCTGGTGCCGACCGCGGAACATGTCGATCCCCTACCACCCGCTGTTCAATCCCTACCGGGTGTGTCTGACCATCAAGAACCCGGCGGTACCCTACCATCCGCTTTTTAACGGCCTGGTGTACAAGGCCGGTTGCCGGTAACGCCGACGCCAACGGCTGGCGGGCGCGGAAGTCCCGGCCGGGGTGTGGGCTGACACCTCGGCGGAGGTCAGGCCGGCCTCCGGAGAGGCCGACTTGCCTGCAAGCGAGCGAATCAGCGCGGCCGGAGGCGAGCAGCGCGCCAGAGTGCCAGGGTAGCCAGGCCCAGGAGCACCGCACACAGCGCGAGAACCGTGGCCGGCGCCACGAGGGGGCCGCCCTGGGGGACGATGTTGCCGAGCAACGGCCAGGAACGCAACGGCGCGAGCAGGTCGACCGGAGTGGTGCTAGCGACCAACTGGCGATGGTAAAACGGCGTTTCGGTGGCCAGTTCTGTCTGCAGGAACTCCTGCCAGCTCGGCCAGTCTAGGCGGTTGCCGGGCAGGTCGGTCTCCACCCCTGGCGCCAGTCGCATGCCGGCCGCGGCCAGAAGGTGGCCAACACCTTGCATGAGGCACAGCAACGACAGCAGAAACGTGAGCACCTGGTAGCCGCGGCGGACCACGAAGAAGGCGATCAGCAGGAAGAAGGTGGTCGCCGCCAGGCTCTGCCAGCGCGGCACCGCCTGGCCGGTAGCCGGCGCGGTGGGCCCCAGCAGACTGGTCAGCGCCAGCACGACCAGCGTCAGCACCAGGAAGATGATGGCCGCCCGATGGTAGACGCGCCGGACGGCCTCGTCATGAAAGTGCCGCAGAATCGCCATCGCATGTCCCTCCTCTTTGTGCTGCGCGGTGCTTCTCACACCCAGCCGGCGCATCCTGGGGCCGCAATACGGCGTGGGGCTTATCTCGGCAGCACTGATGTTCACTGCCGCACGCGGTGGGCCTTCGTCGCCTCACCAGGGCGCGAGTATAGACAGCGCATCCCTCGCCGTCAACGAGCCCAACAGCAACGCACGCGGCAATGGGGCTCGGCAAGCGCCGGCATGAGCCGGGGAGGGCGACGAGGGGTTCTCCCTAGTACAGCGGGATGGCTCCATCGAGCAGGAGCTCGCGCACCCGCTGCGGCCCGTTCTCCAGGTTGCGATCGATGATGGCGGCGATGCGTTCTCGTGCGGCCGGCGGCAGGTGGCTGCCGTTGGGATGCACGGTTGCTGTGGCCACCAAAGGCTGGTCCAGAGGACAGCCGATCTGGGAGAGCAGATAGACGGCCGCCTCTCGCACCTCCGGAACCTCTTGCACAATCTCCTGCGCGATCAGCAGCGACAACACGTTGTACACCTTGCCAACGTGGCTGAACGGGTTCTTGCCGGCAGCGGCCTCCAGACTGGTGTTGCGGAAGGGCGTGATCAGACCGTTGACGCGGTTGCCACGGCCGACCGAGCCATCGTCGCCCATTTCGGCCGACGTCCCGGTCAGGGTCAAGTAGTGGTCGCCCCGCTGGTCGTCGTCGGCAGTGTTCACGTACACCGTCACCGACCGATGATCTAGCGAGCGGGCGCGATCGGCGATGCGATCCCGTGCCTCCGCCCGAAGAGCCCGGTAGTCCTCAAGACTCTGAACGCGCAAGGCCAGGAATGGCAAGGCGACCGTCAAGACGATCTCATGGTCCCGGCGCAGGCCCATCACCTTGATGTCCTCGCCGATGGGCAGTTCGTCAATCAGATGACGGTTGATGTACTCCGCCGTCTCGAACACCACCCGCTCGAGACCACTGCGTGGCCAGTGACTGCAGCCGAAGGAGGTATCGTTGGCCAGGCTCTGGCGGCTGATATCCACAAGTTCTGCTGCACCGCGCCCAGCATAAACTTCTACCCGCACGTGGCGATCGGGATCCAGATGGCGCATCGTCTCCCGCAAATGGTTGACCGCCGCGGCGACGGCGATCTCGTCCATCGGCACTTCGGTGCCGTTGTACTGTGGCGTGCCACGCCCCGCGACCTGGATGCGAATGGGCTGGATCATCTCGCCGCGACCGAAAGCAAGGCGAACCTCACCAGCAACCAGCTGCACCTTGTCGAAGTTATGATGTAACATCACATGAAGACTACGATCACACCAGCGGGTGTACTCGCGACTAATCCGCTCTGCGATGCCATCGCACAGGCTGTCGGGGTGCCCGATCCCCTTGCGTTCGACAATCTCAACCGGAATATCCTCGATGAAATGGCCAGCGGCTTCGCTCACGACGATGTTACGGGCCATACGGCGGCGCGATTCCTTTCCTCACGATGCACGCCAAGACGGCGACGGACAGAAAAACGCCTCTTCCGGAGAGAAGAGGCTGCGCACCACTTGCACCTCTCATCTTCCAGTCCAAAACTGCCGGAATTGGCACCATGCCACCTATCGGCTGGTTGCCGAGGCTTCCTAGGGCCGGTCCCTCCGCCTCTCTGGATAAGAGTGCCAGCACACAATTCGGTTGTGACGACCTGTTTGTAGCACAGCGCCGCGGGCGGGTCAAGCGCTGCCGGCCAAGGGGAAACATCGGAGCGGCTCGTAGCGGGGGCCAGTGGGGGCGAGATGGCTGCGGAAGAGCACCACTTCGCGCACCGGCATGGCCTTGCCGAACGGCGGGACACGCGCCAGGAGCGGACGCACATCGAAGTCGGGCTTGAACCGGCTCAAGGTGATATGAGCCGCAAACGGTCGATCCTCAGCCGGCCAGCCTTGCTCCCGAACGACGGCCTCGACGATCGCGGCCAGGCTGGCAAGGGACTGCCGACCCTCCTGGATGCCCAGCCATAGCACGCGAGCCTGGGCTGCCGTAGGGAAGGCCCCCAGGCAGTCGAAGCGGACCTCGAACCTGGGCCCCAGCTCGGTTCGGGCTAGGGCGTCCACCAGGCGCGCATACGCCTCTGTCGTCGTGTCCCCGAGGAAGCGCAGGGTAATGTGCAGATTGGCCGGTGCCACCACCCGACCAGGCAGCGGCTCGTGGCTCAGCGCGGCCGCAAGATGCTGGACAAGGGCCGCTCGCGTCGGCTCGTCCAGGGGGACGGCCAGAAAGAGACGGCCGGCCGGCGCCGGCTGGGGAGGGTGGCCGGTGCCGCCGCGGGGCTCAGAGTGCGTCATGGGATTCTCCCTCGTGGCTAGGTAGGCGAGGCGCCAAGCGGCGCAGCGTTCGTGCGCCGCCGCGAGCCGCGGGAGCGCTCTCGGGTGGGCGCGAGAGGCGGCAGCGCTCTTAGGCGATCGCGAACTGCGTGAGTCGGGCCACCATTCGGCTGCGTGCCGCCGCAGGCGGTCCGATGATTCTTCCTCCTGCTGCCAGGCTGGCCGGCCGTTGCCGGCAGAAACAACGAGAGCTACCATCGCGGGCTATGCCCGTCGAGAAGACGAATGCCATGCGGTTGCTCGACGCCCACCGCATCGCCTACCAGGTGCACGCGTTCTCGCCCGATCTCCACTCGGCGCCGGAGATTGCCGCCGCCCTCGGCGTCCCACCCGAGATCGTCTTCAAGACCTTGGTGGTGTTGCGGTCGGGCGGCAAACCGCTGCTCGTCATGGTACCCGGCGATCGGGAACTGGACCTGCGGCGCCTAGCCGAGGCGGTGGGCGCCAAGAAAGTCCGCATGGCCAGCCACCGGCAGGCCGAAGAAATGACCGGCCTGCAGGTCGGCGGCATCTCCGCCTTGGCGCTTCTCCATCACGGCTTCGAGATTCTGCTCGATCGTACCGCTCTCGACCGACCTCACCTCCTGGTGAGTGCCGGCAAACGAGGCCTTAACCTGCGCCTGGCGCCGCGGGATCTGGTCCGGGTGACCGGGGCGCGGACGGTGGAGGCCGTCACGGCTGCGTCTGGCCAGCCGCGCTCTTCCTGAGCGGCTTGCGCTTGCCGCTGTCCAGCGGCGAAGGGCGAAGGTCCCCGCGACGGCCTCGCGTCCGCAGCGCGGTGTCATGCAGCCTCGGCACAGTGTCCGCGGCACCGCGTGATGCGGTGACGGCCTCGCGGCCGCACCAGCGCCGCCCCCCCCCCCCCCGAT
>DAOUCP010000045.1:0-12615 GCA_034432155.1 Anaerolineae bacterium | reverse complement strand
GGCCCCGTCCGTTCGGTGTCGGCTCCTCGGATGGCCCACTGCAGCCCGTGGCGCGTAGGCCGCTCGGAGGGGCCACTTCAGTCGACTGCGCGTAGGCTGCTCAGATCGTCCGCTTCAGCCCAGTGCGTGCAGGCCGCTCGGATGGTCCCCTTCAGCCCCCCGCTTGCCGGCTGGCGGTCCGGCTGCCATACAACGCCAGCCAGTCGAGCGCGCGGGCCCGTCCCGGCCAGCGCGGGCCGAGCACCTGCATGGCGGTCTCGACTACGGTGCGCACCGCCGCCTCCGGCTCGTCGGTGACGGCCAGCAGGTCAGCCTCGTCGGCGGATAGCGTGCCCGCCGCCACCATGTCGTTGCGGACGAAATGCACCAGCGGTGCCCAGTATGTGCTGCCCATGAGGATGATCGGGAAATCCAGGACCTTCCCCGTCTGCACAAGGGTAGCCGTCTCGAAGATCTCGTCCAGGGTGCCGAAGCCGCCGGGCAAGGCGATGAAGGCGTAGGAGTACTTGACGAGCATGAGCTTCCGAACGAAGAAGTATCGGAACTCCACCGCCACCTCCACGTACGGGTTGATTGCCTGCTCGCTGGGCAACTCGATGTTCAGGCCAACGGTGTGGCCGCCCGCTTCCCGAGCACCACGACAAGCCGCTTCCATGACGCCCGGTCCGCCGCCGGTCATGACGGTGAAGCCGGCTCTCGCCAGGTGGCCGCCCACGGCCATACCGAGACGGTAGGCGGGCGCATCCGGGGGCGTGCGCGCCGATCCGAACACCGTGACGCACGGGCCAACGTGGTGCAGGGCCAACATGCCGCGCAGGACATCGCGCAGAATGCGACCCAGTCGCATGACCTCCGAGCCGCGTGGCAGGGGACCGCTGAGAAAGCGGTTCTCGTCGATGAGCCGCGGCCGACAGAGGAGGGGCTCTGCTGCCGCCCCTTCCGTCGCTTCGGCATCCTGCCAGTCGTTCCGGATCACAGGTCGGTGGCCTTCCTCGGGGTGGGTCGCGTGCCGATCGAGCCGTCTCGCGGGCGGGAGTCCGGGCCGGGCTGGCGCGGCGGCGAAACCCTCTGGCCCATGGCATGGCCCGCCTGTCGCCCGTGCCTAAGACCCATCCTCGCAGGCAACGCTGTCACGCAGATTCAGCGCCAGGTAGAGCGCCTCGAAGTGCCGGCCGTCGGCGGTCGCCCCGTACGGGTTGCCGGACGGCGTCGCTGCGGCGACGATGGTGTCGCCGCAGGTGACCAATGCCACGGCTGGCGGTGGCCCACTGCCAGCCTCCAGCGCCGCCCATTGTTCTCGCGTCATGGCGATGAGGCTCACAAGCGGCAGCGGCGTCTTGGCGGCATTCTCCGGCATGTATAGGAAGCGCACCACGCTCCGGGCACCTAGGTCGGCGGCCATCTCGCTCGGTAGCTCTTCGATCCGGTACCGGCCGGCCCATGCCGCCGGCGCCGTGAAGACGAACCCCTCGGGACTTCGGTAGCCGGGCGAGACAGCTCGTGCCGGGGCAGCGATGCTTGGCTCCTCCGCCTCCTGCGTTGTCGTGGTCGACGTTGCTGGGCTCGACGTCGCGTTGGCGCCGCCACGGACGGGAACGTCGGCGGTTGGGGCCGATACCTCGACGATGGAGGCCGTGCTCCCCGGCGTCGGAACGGATTCCCCGACGGCGCCCCTGCCGGCCGGCTGAGCGGTGCAGCCGTTGGCCGCCTGAACCACCAGCCACGCGAGGCCCAGTGAGGCGAGTAGGTTCCGATGGCACACCCGTGCTTTCGATTCTCGGGCGCGGGCCGTGTCCTTCGTAGCCGACGGGCATAGCATAGGTCGGGTCCTTTCGCTGCGCGTTCCGATGCGGTCGGACCGCCGGTCCGTGGTGCTCCGGATGGCCCGGCCGGCCCGGGCGCGCGGCGAACGTTACCGCGCGCCGGACGAAAAGGGAAATGAGGACCGGTCGGTTGCCACCGCCCGCGATGGATGGCTCGCCCGCGCCACGGCGAAGCGCTACACTTGGCAGCGACGGTCGATCGGAACGCGTTTCTCTGCGGGGGATCATCCATGGGCGAGGACGATAGGCGGCTGCTGGAGCGCGGGCGGCTGGCGGTCGGAACCGCCGCCGGTCGGTTCGGTGTTCTCGGTGTGGTCATGGGGTTGGCGGCAGCCCTGGGTGTGGCGAGTTGTCGCGGGCCGGCGCAATCGTCGGTGACGACCATCACGCCGGCTGCCACGCCGGAGCTGGCCACCACCGCCTTGGTGGACGTGCCCACGCCTCGCCCGACGTCACCAGGAGCCACGCCGCTGGCCTCGCGCCGAACGATGCCGGTCCGGCAGACGGCCACGGGTACCGTCACGCCGCGCCGGGCGGCGGTCTTCCGCGCCGACGCCACAGAGATCGAGCCCGGGGGCTGTTGCTGGCTGAGCTGGCAACTCCCTGGAGCCCGGCAGGTCACGCTTGATGGTCAGGTGGCACCGGCCAGCGGCACGCGACAGGTGTGCCCCACGGAGACGACGGTCTATCGGCTCCGCTGGCTGGGTCCGGACGGAGAGCCGGCGAGCCGTGCCGTCACCGTGACGGTGCGCGCACCGCTACTAACCTTGGCCGTGGCGCCACCGCGCTTCGAGGAGCGGCCGCAGCCGACGAAACAGGCAGGGGAGCCGGGCGGGGCGGCGACCCCCACCGGCTGTACGCCTTGCGGGGGGGCCACGCGGCGGCCGACCGCCACCCGACCACCGGCGCCCACCGAGGCACCGCTGCCGAGCGAATCGCCCGTCGAGCCGACAGCCCCACTGCCCACCGCGGCCCCCTCGGCCACCGGCGAGGGGACGACGCCTGAGCCGCCGCCGCTACCGACCGCCGGCGAATCGCCCACCGCCGCCAGCGCGCGCTAGCCTGCCCCTCGCCGCAGGCCGGCATGCGGTGGGCGAGCCCTCTGCGGCTGGCGAGATGCCGTAGGTGCGGCGGCCACGGTCTAGGGTGGCGAGCTACGAACCGTTCAGGCTTGACGGCAGGAAGAGGTGCTGGCTCATCGCGGCCGGCACCGCGAACGCGGCCTGCAGCAGGTCGTAGCGCGGCGAGCCGATGTCTGGCTGGTAGTCGACCAGGACCACGATGCGGCAGTTCTGCCAGCTTACCGTGGCAGGGATTTCGGCCCGCACGCGGAAGGTCGCCTGGTCGCCGATGGCCAGCGGCGCACGGATGGGCACTTCCGGGGCGGCCCGCACGAAGCGCTGGGTGTGAACAATGTGCGCGTTCTCGTACACGATTGCCGTGACGGTGGCGTAGTTCGTCTCGCTCAGGACCTGATCGCTCAGGTTGCGGACCTGCGCTTCGACCAGCGCTGTCTGCCCCTCCAGGGTGTAGCGAGCGGCGATGTCGGCCTGTGCTGGCCGCTGCAGGGCTTCCTGGATGAGCTTACGATAAGCCGCGTGGTAGTCCCACTGCGAGCCACTGATGACGCGGTAGCCGCTATCGATGATCACCTTGGGAACGGCCGCCACCGTCCCGCCGTAGGCGTTCCAAAAACGATCGATACGGGCCCCCACGGGCTCGTAGTCGTTCTGCTCCAGGAACAGCACGGATTCGCCGCGACGCAGGTACTCCTCCTGCAAGTCATCCATCGCCGGACCGGCGACGGCGCAACTTCCTCAGCCAGGCGAGTTGAACGCCTCGAAGACCACGAGTCGCCGCGGTGCCTGCCCCAGGTCACGGGCTTCGGCCCGGCGGAGCGGGCGGGCACCCTCGCTGCCTCCCGTTCCGCTGTGGCCGCTCAGCAGAGCAGGGGTCGCCGCGAGGATCGTGGCTGCCCAAAGGAACACCTTCGCGCCCGACATGTGCATCCCCATCCCCCTGCGTGGCCAGCTTACCACAGCGTGGGCCACCGGGCAAGGGTTGTTCCTTCGGCATCTGGCCCGAAGGAGGCGATTCGCGGTGCTTGCCGCGCCGCCCGGAGGCCGTCGGCCAATCCGGCGACGTGGACTCGCGCCAGGTCGGGGCGGCCCCGAGCCAACCACCCCGCCGTCTTGCGGACGCTCACCAAGGCCCGGTAAGCCGCGGCCCATGCCCGGCGGTGGCCGTGTGCCTGGGTGGCGAGGAAAATGACGCTTCCTCGCGCCATGTGGAAGGCCCGAAAGACGCTGTCGCGGCCAGCGCTCGTCGCCACGGCGTGCCAGAGTCGGGCTTGTGGCACCGTCAGGCAGCGATAGCCCGCCCGGGCCAGGCGGGCGCAGAAGTCCAGGTCTTCGTAGTAGAAGAAGTAGCGCTCATCGAAACCGCCGACGTGCTCGAGCGCGAGCCGGCGGATCAGCATGGCACACCCCAAGAGGTAGTCCACGACCATCGGCTCTTGCTGGCGGTGATCGTCGAGCTCGCCGCGCCGCCCGCGCCGCGGCTCAGGCAGCCAGCGACCGCGGACGAAGCCCGACGACCATATGCGCTCACCCTCGTGCAAGTAGTAGATCATTGGCCCCATGGCGGCCACGTCGCCGCGGCTGGCTGCCAGGAGGCGATCGAGCATCTCGCCGTCGGCCACCACGTCGTTGTTGGCCACGAGGACCCAGTCGGCTCCCTTACGCAAGGCTTGTCGCAGCCCGATGTTGGCGGCAGCGGCAAAACCCACGTTGGTGGCGTTGGCCACGAGTTCGACGTCCGGGAATTCCCGTTGGACGCTGGACACCGTACCATCCTGGGAACCGTTGTCCACGACGATGATCCCATCGGCGGCGCCGCGCATGGCAGCGAAGGAGTGCAGCGCCCGACGCGTCGCCGGCAGATGGTTGTACGTGGGGACGACGATCCAGACCGCTGGACGCGCCACGGCTAACCTTCGCCGGCAGCCGGCAGACGGTGCTGGCTGGCACCGACGCACCAGGCCACCTTGGTGGCGTACACCACCGGCAGGGTATGGGCGTAGCGCCACAATGCCCGCCGTCGGGCGAAAATGCGCACCGTCACCGCCAGGCCGATGACAGGCGCCGCTAGCCGCAGCAGGCCGGGGCAATTCCAGAGCGGCGGCGGGGAGACCAACTCGGGGTACTGGGCACGGATCCAGCCGTTGTACTGGCCGGAGATTCGCCACAAGCGCACCACATCACCAACGCCGCGGACCATCGGCTGGTGGGTCACGACGGCGCGCGGCTCGAAGTGCAGCCGATAGCCATGGCGCCGCATGCGCAACGTCCACTCGGTGTCTTGACCGCGGCGCAGCCGCTCATCCATCAAACCCACGGCAGCGACCACTCGCCGATCGACAAGCAGGTTCAACGTGCCCAGCATCGGTCGCTCGCCCGGTGGTGCGGTGACCAGCGAATCGTGGAACATCGTCACGTTGTAGCACAGCTGGGCGTAGGGGCGCGAAGGAAACTGGACACCACCCCCCACCACCGCATGGCCGGCCGCCCACGCTTCGAGCAGCCGTCGCAGCCAGTCCCTCTCGGCGACACAGTCGGCGTCGATGAAGGCTAGTACGGGCCCGGTTGCAAGCTGAATGCCCACATTGCGGGCCACGGGCGCGCTCACCGGTCGCTCCGTGTCGCGAAACCGCACCGGCGGCCGGGTCTCAACCAGCCCAGGTCGGTCCGTGCCTACAACAAGGATCTCCTCGATGTATTCCAGAGCATCCTGGCGACGGAGCGAGGCGATGGTCTGCGCAATGCCGGGCGAGTCGCGATTGGGCACGATGACCGATACGCGAGGCTGGGCCACTGGTACTCCTGCGCTCTCGGCCCGTCCTGCCCAGACGGCTAGGTTTCGTCGAGCCCCAGTGCCGCGCGGAGCGCGGCGACATCGAAATCGACAACGATGCGGCCGTCGATGTCGAAGGTGGGTGTCACCAGGGGGCCGCCCGTCCACTGGCGCAGTTGCTCACTGGCTCCCGGGGTGGCGTTGATGTCGACCTCGCGATAGGCGAGGTGGTGATCGGCCAGCCACTGGCGGGCACGGCGGCAATCGGGGCACCAGGAGGTGCAGTACATCACGATGCCGCCGCGCAGCAGGCCCGACTCGGGCGTGGGGCTCGACGGCTCCTCGGCGGCGCCGACGAGGCGTCGCAGCTCGGCCAGGATCACTGGGTTGGACGGCTGGTCGTCGATGTCGTGAATATCGATGCAACGGATCAGGCCCTGGCTGTCGACGAGGAAGACGGCGCGCTCCGTATGGCCGGCGGGCCTCAGGACGCCATAGCGCTGGGCCACCGCACCGTGGGGCCAGAAGTCGGACAGGAGTGGGTACTCGATGCCGCCCAGATGCTCCGCCCAAGCTTTCAGCGTGGGAATGGGATCGCAACTGATGCCCAGGACCTGCGTCCGAAGCGCCTGGAACTTGGCCAGATCGGCCTGATAGGCTGGGATCTGATGCGTACACACAGGCGTCCAGGCGAAGGGGTAGAACGCCAGAACCACATTGCTGCCGCGCAACTGGCTGAGAACGACCTGCCGGTCGAGATGGCTGGGTAGATTGAAGTCCGGGGCGGGGTCGCCCAGGCGGAGGCTCATCACCGATGCTCCTCAACGCGGTTTGCGGCCAACAGCCGCTGCGTCCATCATAGCGGTCCGTCCGCCGAGCCGCAAGCGTATCGGTGCCGCGGATGGCACAGACATGGCCGTCCCTGGCAGGGCTCGCCGCCGCTGTGGCCCAAGCGTGACGACCGATTGTCAGGCCCGGAGCCCGCAACGACAGGTGCCAATCATGTCGAGCACGAGCAAAGACCACGGCGTGACCGTCAACGTCATCGCGGGGAATGCCTCGCCGTTGCCTCATTTCGTTCCGTTGCCGCTCTACGAGCGCCACCACTTCGAGGATGTGGCCTTCATGACTGCCATGACCCTCGTGCTGTTGGGGAACTATGCGCAGAGCGGGCACTATGGCGGTCCTCTGGCCTACACGCCATACAACGTCGCTGTTCACCTGGGTGGCTTGGAGCTCGGCGGTCTGAGCTACGACATTCGCGAGCCCAAACACCCCTTCGCCGATCGGTTCCTGTTGGCCGGCGGGCACAGCATACCCACCTGCTATGCCTTGTGGATGATCCTCTATGAGGCGCTGCAGCGCCAGCGGGAAGCGGTGGGCGGTGACCGCTACGCCTTCGATCCCCGCGTGGCGGTGCTGGCGA
The DNA here is from genome assembly GCA_034432155.1 of Anaerolineae bacterium. GTDB lineage: Bacteria > Chloroflexota > Anaerolineae > Epilineales > Epilineaceae > DAOUCP01. Next base: position 5,514 of record DAOUCP010000045.1, on the reverse strand, counting down.
TCGACGCCCTCGGCTTCCGCCGCGGCCCGCAAGCGGTGCGGCGGTTGCTCGAGGAGCATGGCTTGGCCGACCATCCGCTCTTCGCCCAGGCCAGCCTGCGCGGCATCCGTCCCCTCATGGGCCATGCCGAGTCCACCGACGTAACCAACGACGTCAACGGCGGTCCCTCGGGCATCGGCTTCGCGACCAGTGTCGGCAAGGCCATGTTCTGGGACTGGGCGGGGGCACCGGCCAGCCCGAAGATCATCGTCTTCGAGGGTGAGTTCGCGATGACCGAAGGCCACGCCCAGGAGCTGAAGACCGCGGCGTTGGCTCAGAAGGTAGGTAAGCGTCTGCGCGTGCTCTTGTCGTTCAACAATGCCGGTATCGACGATGCGTTGATCGGCGGGGTGGTGGATGGGCGCTTCACCCAGTACGACGTGCCCCTGCAGTGGGCGGCCTACGGCTGGAACGTGATCGCCATCGAGGATGGCAACGACTTCGATCAGATCTTCGCCGGCCTGCGTCTCATGGAAGAGTGGCCGGAGGAGGACCGGCGACCGATGATCCTGGTCGGGCGCACGCTCAAGGGTTGGTGGCCGGTGCGCTGCGATGGTCGGCTGCCTGACGGCCGAGAGCTCTTGGTGGGGCATGCCAGCCATCCTTACGGCATCCCGATGAACAGCGAGTACTTTGTGTCGCTGGCGGCAACCTACGAGGACCGCTACGGAGTGCGCTTCGAGGGCATTCGCGATGGCCCGCCGGCCAGCGAGCGGGACCGGTTGATGCAGTTCAAGACGAACATCGACGTCTGCCTGTCGGTTCTCGACCGGCGGCCGCAGCTACGTGCGTGGATTGCCGACCGGCTGGTGGAGATCGCCGATCGGCTCGACCGGTCGCTGCGGCTGCGCATCGAGCCGGGACGCGATCCTTTCCAGGACGAACGGCTGCGGGTGGCCAGTCTGCCAACCGATCCCGTCCCGGTGACGGTGAAGGATCCCTATGCCGGGCGCACCGTGGAGCGCACGATTCGCTTGTTCTTGCCGCCGGGTCAGAAGGCCGGTGCCCGGCGGGCGATCAGCGAAGTTGGGGCCTGGCTCAACTACGTGACGGGTGGCCGCCTGTTCACCATCGCCGCCGATCTGTCGGAGTCCATCAACCTGGAGAAGGCCAGCCTCTTCGGGCACTACGATCCGGTCGCCAATCCCGCGGGCACGCGGTTGAAGGCGGGCATTCAGGAGGCGGTGAACGCTTCGACCATCATCGGCCTCATCAGCCAGAACATCTCTGCCGACCCCACAGAATTCGCCGGGGTGTGGGGGATTTCCGGCACCTACGGCGCCTTCACGCCCCTCATGTACACGCCAGCGCGGGTTTTCAGCCAGCAGAACCAGGACAGTCCCTTTCGGCTGGGCGTCCTGACCATCCTGGCCGGTCACAGTGGGCCCGAGACGGCTGCCGACGCTCGTACCCACTTCGGCATCTTCGCCCCCCAGGTCTGGACGTTGTTCCCGCGCGGCCAGCTCATCAACGTGTACCCCTGGGACTACAACGATGTGGCGCCGGCGTACTTCGCCGCGGTGGAGATTGCCAGCCGTGCCAAGACGGTGGGCATCATCGTGATGCACGTGGCGCGGCCCGACGCTCCGGTGGCGGACCGCAGCAGCTGGGCCGATCCCGATCTCCGGGCCGCCGCCCGCGGCATCTACCTGATTCGCGACTTCCGGCCCGGAGAGCCGGCCATGGGCACCGTCTGGGTCCAAGGCGCGAGCGCCACCTTGAACCTGCTGCGGGTACTGCCGCAGTTGGAACAGGCCGGCATCAACGTGCGCGTCGCGGCGGTGATCAGCACCGAGCTTTTCGCGCATCAGTCGCCGGAGTACCGCGCCCACATTCTGCCCGACGGGGCGCGCTTTGACTGCATGGTGATCAGCACCATGACCAAGCGCGTGCCGCCCATCCCGAACCTCGGGCCACTCACCGAGGAATACTCGCGCTATGCCGACTGGGACGATCGTTGGCGCACGGGAGGCACCGAGAGCGATGTGGTGGCTGAGGCGCGCCTGGACGCCGGGTCGATCTACGAGGCGGTGGTTCGCTTCGCTACCGAGCGCCAGCTACGCCTGAGGCGCCAGCGTACCTGGCTCGCCGATCTGTGACGCGGCAGCGTGCCTGGCAGATCCTACAAGCGGGCCACGAGGTCCGCGTACGCGGCGGCCAATCGCCGGGTGACCGGACCGGGCTGACCGTCGCTGACCGGTTGACCATCGACCATCACCGCGCCCGATACTTCCTTCGTGGTGCCGATGATCAGGACTTCCTCGGCGTTGCGCAACTCATCGGCCGTGAACGGCCTCTCGTGGGCAGCGATGCCTAGCTCGTGACACAGCTCGAGCACCATGGCGCGCGTGATCCCCGGCAGGATGCGGTGGTCGGTGGGGTGGGTAAGCAGCGCGCCTTGGCGAACGATCGCCACGTTGGTTCTCGTGCCCTCGGTTACGAGTCCCTCGCGCACGAACACAGCCTCGTCGGCGCCAGCCTCCCGGGCTTCTTGTGCCGCCAAGACGTTCGGCAATAGGGCCACCGACTTGATGTCGCAGCGCCCCCAGCGAATGTCGGGCACCAGAATGATCCGCAGGCCATCCTGCTCGTGCTCGCTCTCCGCTTCGATGGGCTTCGCCGTGGCATAGACGGTAGGCGGTGGCGGTGGCTCCGGGAACGGATGGTGTCGCGGAGCAACGCCGCGCGTGACCTGCAGGTAGACGGTGGCCTCAGCGTCCGCCAAGCCGCTGCGACGCACGAGCTCGGCGGCGATCTGGGGGAACTGGTCACAGTCGGCCCACTCGAGACGCACCGCCCCGAGGCTGCGCCGCAGCCGCCGGAGATGGGCGTCGGCCGCGAAGAGCTTGCCCCGGTACGAGCGCACCACCTCGTAGACGCCGTCGGCGAACAAGAAGCCCCGGTCATCGGGGGAGAGGCAGACATCATCCTTCGGCAGGTACTGGCCGTTGAAGTAGGCGACAGAAGGAAAGGTAGCCATGGTGACGGCTAGGGTACTCGGGCCTCCTCACCGGCGCAAGCTGGCGATGGCAAGCTGCCGCGCCGGTCCGATGGAAGGGTGGCTACTTTGCAGGCCCGGTGCGGCGGCGGTCCAATGCCCGGGTGTCTGTGCGGCAGGTCGACTAGGTGGTTCTCCGCGGAGCCGCGATCGGCTGGCCGGCTACTTCCGTTCGCGATGGAACCACAAGTTCCGCCGCGAGCGCGCCGAACGAAACACGCCTTGGTCGACCTGGGCTACGGATTCCACGGTGTAGAACGCCTTGGGGTGTGTCTGCCGGATCAGACGCAACGCGTGTGGCAGGTCGCGACGAGGCAGCACCGAATGGACGATGCGCACCGGTCCGTGAAGCCCGTGGGCGGCGATGACGGTGGCGCCGTAGCCGGCGTCGCGAAGGTGCCCTAAGAGCTCTTCGACCGGACCTGGCGAGATCAGGCGAATGATCACCATGCCCATGGCCAGCCGGCGCTCGATCATGAGGCCCACGAAGTTGCCGGTGCCGAACCCGGCGGCGTAGGCGAGGTAGTACAGCGGGATCGTCAGGTGACGGATGATCTGGGTGACGGCCAGGAGCCAGATCAACGATTCAAGGAAGCCGGTGATCGCCGCCGGCACTGCCATACCGCGGCCGATGAAGACGATGCGCAGCGTGCCAATGGACACGTCGCAGATGCGAGCGCAGAAAATGGCCAGTGGAATGAGGACCAGTCCAAGCCAGTCGAAGTCCGCCCAGTGCAGCGCGACGTCGCTCACTGCACGCCTCCCTTCAGTCCGCCTGGCCGCCGCGCAGGGAAGCCACCAGCGACTGCTTCAGCTTCCAGAGGCTGTGGCTGAGCGATACGTGATACACGTGCGGGTTGATGATGCGCCGGACACCCTCGTCCAAGTGCTCCAGGTCGCCGCGACAGCGCTGCCGCATCTCCTCCAGCGTGGGACGTTCCATGACCTCGCGACCGTCGCGCATCACTTCGGCCAGCAAGGGCTCGATGTGGGAAATGTGGCGCTGCGGCAGGCGACGCAAGGTCGCGTGCTCCACCGGGTGGTGCAGCACCAGCGGATCCATCACCGTCGGATCCTCGCCGGCCATGGCGATGAGATCGGCCGTCGCCTTGTCCCGTCCGTCGTAGATCCGCCAGACGCTCTTCTGGCCGGGATTCGGGATCTTCTCCATCGTTTCGGAGAGCTTGATGGCCGGGCGCCAGGTGCCAGCCTGCTCCACGGCCACCAGTTTGTACACGCCGTCCAGCGCGGCCGCCCCTTGCGAGGTGATGAGCTGCGTGCCAACGCCGTACACCAGTCGTTTCACCAAGGCGTCGGCGTCCAGGCCGCAGCGGGGCGCTTCGGACCGGATCTGGGCGATGATCTGTAACAGCACGATCTCGTCGAGCTGGTTGGAAAGGACGATGGCCACATCCTCGAAACCGGCATCGTTGAGCATCCGAGCCGAGAGGGTGGCCAGATGGGCCAGGTCGCCGGAGTCGAGGCGAATGCCCCTCGGTTGGTGGCCTTTGCGGCGAAGCTCCTCGAACACGCGGATGGCGTTCGGCACACCGCTCTCGAGGGTGTTGACAGTGTCCACCAAGAGGATGCAGTCGTCGGGATACACTTCCGCGAACGCCCGGAAGGCATCGAGTTCCGTCTGACCGAGGGCCATGAACACCTGCACCATACTGTGGGCGTGGGTACCTTTGGGCGGCAATCCGATCGCTCTGGACAAACCGACATGCGAGGTGAAGTCGGCGCCGCCAATGAGCGCCGCCCGAGCGCCGGCGGTGGCGGCATGCTCCTGGGCGCGCCGCAGGCCAAACTCGAGCAGGGGGCGGCCTTGCCCGGCCTCGCGGATACGTGAGGCGCGAGTTGCCACGAGCGTCTGGTAGTTCAAGTGATTGAGCAGCGAGGTCTCGAGAAGCTGGGCAACGGCCAGCGGCCCCTGCGCCGATACGATGGGCACGCCTGGATGAACCAGGCGACCCTCCGGAATGGCGTGCAAGGTGATCCCAGCGCATGGTCGGACCACCTCGTCGCGCAGCCAGTCGAGGAAGTCGTCCGTGAACAACCGATTCCCGGTAGCGCCGGTCTGATGCCGCAGGTACTCGACGTCCGCGTCGCCGATGGTCGACTCGGCGAGCCAATCGAGGAACCACTCCAGGCCCGCGGCGACACAGTAGCCGGCCTGGTGTCCCCCGTAGTTGGGGTAGCTGCGGAAGAAGTAGTCGAAGCGGGCCGGTCGCTCATGCATGCCCATGTGAAAGTAGAGCTGGCCCATGGTTAGCTGGTACTGATCGGTGTACAGGAAGCCCTCCGCTGCTCGACGATCCCTTGTCTTCATCGCCGATCGTTCCGTCTGTCCTTTCTCTCGCCGCCGCTCCGCCCGCCGCTACCTTGCGCCTGGGCATGCCCACTCTCGTGCCGCCCGCCGGCCGCCAGCGCGCGGCCGTGCCCACGTTCGTGTCGGGCGCCGGCCGCCGGCGCCCGGC
>DAOUCP010000044.1:0-40788 GCA_034432155.1 Anaerolineae bacterium | reverse complement strand
GGGCACCTTCGCCTGCCGGCACTTAACCAGCCCGCCCGCGTCGCCTCAGCGCAAGCTAAGGCGTCGTCCCGGTCGACGGTCGACCCGGACAGCGCTGCATGCACTCCCGGTGCACGGTGCGACCGCGATGGGCGCAGCGCTCCTCGGAGCCACCATCTGCCAGGCACTCCCGAACTGCCTGTCGAGCCCGGGCCTGGCAGTTCTCCTCGCAGCGCACGCGCTCACACCGCGTCATGCACTCCTGGTGCAAACTCCTGGCTCGAGCTGCGCAACGCTCCGGCTCAGCGCCCGAGGCCAGGCAGGCCTCATAGACGCGCTTGACCCGTTCCCGACAGACCTCCGCACACGGCGGTCGCTCGCACTTCGTAAGGCAGTCGCGGTAGGCCTGGCGGCCCTCGGTGACACAGGCCTCGTGCTCGCCGCCGTCGGCGACACACTGCCGGATCTGCCGCATGGCCCGCGCGCGACATGCCTCCTCGCACGGAGTTCCCCAAATCTCCATGTCGGGCGCGATCCCGAGCTCAGGGATGGCGCCTGACACATCCGTCCCAGCTTGGGCGAGACTGGCCGCACTGGCCGGCTGCCCGAAAGCGAGGCCGATGGCTCCGGTGAGGAGCACCAAGAGCGCCAGGGTGAGCATGCTTCGCATAGGAGAATCCTTTCGTCGAATCGATGATGCGTTTGCACTCCACAGGGATAACGCGGCAAGCCGCTCTTAGGTTAGGCCGTGGCGCTCGCACAACCGCCAGGCTGCCTCAAGGGGCCAGGGCTGCGCTGCTCGTCGGCCGATCACCCAAGGCGGTGTCGATCAAACCAGTCAGGAGGGCATGAAAGCGCTCCTCGTCGCCCAGCACCAGCCACATATCATCCACGGGAAGCAGGTACCAGCGATTGGCCTTCAGGACACCAAGATACAGCGACGAACCGAAGGCCTGGTAGCGCTCCACCCGGGAGACGTCGACTGGCTTCTGCACGTCCTCGCTGAAGAATACCATCCTGCCGCTCGCCAGTTCCGTCTGGTAGTCCGTCTCTAACACCTGCCGCGTGAGCTCCTCGGCTCGCAGGCAACTCCAACAGCGGTGGGTCCGGTGGAAGTAGGCCACCTCCACGGTATCGGCTGGACCGGCGGGTATCTCGTCGAGGCGGCGCACGCCGCGCACCGTCGGCCCTGCGGCCGTGGTCAGCTCGGACGTGGCTGGGCCGCCCGTTGGAGAGAGCACGTCGGTTCGGCCGCCCTCGGCAAGCCGCGGCGCATTTCGGCCGCTGCCGAGCAAGAGACCCACGGCTAGCGCCAAGACGCCCAATAGGCTCGCCAGCACGAGTGCGATGACCGACGGGCGAGCCGCCGACACGGCGGACCCTTGCTCCGCCGACGGGCAGCTCGACTTCTCTCGGCGATTGCTTCCCGTGTGCTGCATGTCCACTACTCCGTCTGGGGTTGCTGTTGGACGGGCGCGTCGTCCGCCGACCAGCGGCCTCCGCGTGCCCCGTGCGCCACCAGCCGGCGCAACGGTATCACGCTTCTCGAATGCTGCGCGGTGCCGATGATGTTCGAAGAGCGCGTGCCGTCCGCGACCTGGTCTATCCAAGTATTCGGCCGCGCGAATGAGACTAGCGTGCCCCCGCTATGGCGTCAAGTTTGTGGCATCGCGTAGCCAGGCCAAGTAGGCCGCCAGGCCCTCGAGTAGCCGCACCCCGGGCCAACAATGGTTTGCCCCCGACACGAGGCAGCAACGCCCATGCCACCGCGTGCCCAGCTGGGCGGCGATGTAGGCAGCGTGCCCGTCGTCGAAGCGAAATGGCTCGTCGGGCAGGAAGACGTAGTCCGGCCGCCAAGCGGCAAGGTCCTTGAGATCGATCACCGGGTAGCGTGCCGGCCAAGATGCCGCTACTCCGGCGAGGACATTCTCGCCTCCGCCCAGGCCCAGGAAGTCGCTGATGTAGGTGTCAGGACCGGCAGCCATGAGCGGATCGTACCACACTAGGTAGACATAACGAAACGGTCGTGCCGCCTGGCGCACGGCAAGAACAGCCTGGGCAGCGCGGTCGACGATCCGTCGCGCCGGACGTGGGCGATCGAGGAGCTCGCCGAGAGCAGCGATCTCAAGGAGCGCCTCGGCAACCGTGGCCACGGCGGCAACGTGGACCCTCGTCCAGCGGGTTAGGGCGGCAAGGTCGGCCGGTCGATTCTCCTCGCGGTCCGCCAGCACCAAATCGGGCTCCAGCTCGCGGATGCGCGCCAAGTCAGGATTCTGGGGGCCACCGACGCGAACGACGTGTCCCGGCATGGGGTCGGGTCGTTCGCAGTAGTCAGTCACGCCCACGAGTCGATCGGCCAGTCCCAGCGCGGCGATGGTTTCCGTAGTCGAGGGCACGAGGGATACGAGACGACGGAAGGGCCCGCTGGCGCACGCCTCGGAGGCTACTTGCGGCGCGGCTCCGGGCGACGAGTCAAGGGCCGGCGATGCCGATGCGAGAGACGCCGGGTCGCGGCTGTCAGCGTGGTTCACGATCGCCTTCTACCACGAGTGGCCATCGCCATGCCAACCGCAAACACATAGGTGTTCGCCGGCGGATCGGGCTGCGGCAACGCGAGTTGGGGCTGCCGCACGGGGGCTGGTGCTGCGGGCACACGGGGCTGGCTGTGGGACGGGGCTGGTCCTGGGGCCACACCAGGACCTCCTAAGGGACCCGGGCTGGTCTTGCGGCCACACATAGCCTGCTGCGAGACGCGGGTGGCGGCGAACGACGAACGGACCCGAGCGACATTGCCTTGCGGCCGTTGGCGAAGGATCGCATAATGGCCGCCGCGCGGTGCGTTTGTCAGGCGGCTGACGACCATGCCCCTGGATGCGCCCCGGGAGAACGGTCGATGTGAGCTGCGATCGCGACAGGAGGCGGCTAGGATCCTTTGACGCACGGCGGGTTCCGTGGGTGCTGCTCGCCGGTTGCCTTCTGGCTCTGCCATTTCGCCTGCTGATGGGGCAGGCCCACGTGCCGCCGCCCCTTGCCGCCGCACCAGCCCGTCCGCAGGCCGGATTGTCCATCGGCATTGAGAGACGCGTGCCGGCGTACCCGCAGGCAAGCGCGACATTGCCCATCACCTTCGCCTCCGGGGGCCTGAGTATCAGCCTGGTGCGATTCGTGGTGGACTATGATGAGACCTGGCTGGACTTCGATCCGAGCGACGGCAACGGCGATGGCATCCCTGACGCAGTGGAGTTCCATGTCCCACCGGACTTCACGACGAGCGTCCTTTTCGACCGCCTGGACCGAACGGGCGAACTGGACTTCCAGATCGCCGACTTCAGCTTGCCGTACGCCGCGTTGCCCGATGGCTTGATCGTTAATCTGACGCTGCTCACCGGGAATCCAAGCACCGAAACCGAAGCTCGCGTCGGATTCGACACCAGCTCGCCACCGCTGTTCGGAACCACATGGGGCTCGTTGCTGAGAGGCGGTGCTTCGGAGGGCTCGGTGCTGATTCTGGTGCCCACTGCTACCGCGACGACCGGCCCTTCGACGACGCCGACGCGCACCGCGACGCCGACGGTCACACCGACGTCGACGCGCACCGGCTACCCAATCCGGACGCCGACCTTCACCCGCACGCCGACCGTGACTCGCACCGCCACATCTTCGCCTTCGCCAACGCGGACGGCGACTGGCACCAGGACGGCGACACCTTCCATCACTCCGAGTCCTACCCCAACGGCCACTGTAACGGCGAGTCCGTCGAAAACGCCGACCCCACGGGGGACCGCCACCGGGACCCCCAGCCGGACCGCCACCGCGACCCCGAGCGGGACCGCCACGGCGACCCCGAGCCGCACCGCTACGCTGCCGACGCCCTTCGTGACCCCAACCGATGCCTCGGTTCCGACGGGTCACACGCCCACGAGCAGCGTGACTCCGACTGGCCTCCTGCTGACAAGCACGGCTACGCCCACGGCCACCGAGACGGGCGAAGCCAGCGCCACGCCAACACCGACCATCACCTTGACCGCCACCAGCACCTTCACGGCGACGCTCACCCAGGTGCCCACGTGGCAGCCGCCGCCGACACGTACCTCGACCGTCACGCGTACCCCGACCTTCGGCGCGACGTGGACGCGCACCCCGACCCGCGAGCCGACCTTTACCGTGCCGCCGACGGAGACCGACGAGCCGACGGTGACCCCGATGCCGACGCCGTTTGTGTCGGCCACCTTCACACGCACGGCGTTGCCCAGCCGCACGCCGACCCAAGGCCCTACCGCCACGCCCACGGAGGAGCCCGAACCCACCGCAGGGGAAACCGAGCCGCCGCCGCTGCCAACGTGGCACCCGTCGGCCACGCCGATCGCCACTCCGAGCGAGGCTTCGACGCCGACGCCAACGGTGACCATCGGACCGTCGCCGGTCGTTACGAGGACGCCGTCGGCCACGGGCATCCCCAGCGTCCGGCAGTTGTTCCTGCCGCTGGTGTACGCCCCAGGTGTCGAGCCGGCTTCGGGGGCCCTAGGGAGCGTCCTGGGCGCATGGCGGGGCGTGCGCGAACCTGTGGTCTACGACGGCGCCGATGGCCGGGGACGGCCGGCAGCTTCTTCCCTCGCTCGGACGGTCGCTCGCGGGCCGAGGCGATCGATGGACCGCTAGGGTGTGCCAAGAGGAGGCGCTTTCGTGCCGCGAACCGTGACGACCTCCCTCGTCGTTCTCCTCGTGACCTTGTTTGTCAGCCTTGGACGTTCCTCGGCCCAGCCGCCGGCTGGCGCGGTGCCCATCGCCTACCGCTACGTAGCCATTCTGGGTCAGACGGGCCTCCCCTGGCAACGCTCGAACGCCTACCTGAATCAGCCGTGGGGGATCGTCGGCGATGGCGATGGCGTCTGGGTCGCCAATGCGGCTGGCCGCAACCTGGTGCGTTTCGGCAGTGGAGCGGTGGAGGACCTGGGCCGAGCCGGCGACATCGACGCGCTCACTGGCAAGCCGGTGCGCTTTCTCGGCGATGTGGCGGTGTGGGTACGACTGGACGCCAATGGCCGGCCGACCTCGGAGCGACGGCTGTGGTTCACCGACCCGGTGGGCCACGTGGTGGTGGGCCTGCCCCTGCTGGGGGAAGGCCGCACCGGCGCGCCGACGGTGCTCGGCGTGCTGGATGAGCCCGGTGCCGACGGGGGCCATTTCCGGGAACCAACCGGGATCGCGGTGAGCGCCACGGGCACTCTGTTCGTAGCCGATCGCGCCAACCATCGCGTCCAGATCTTCGCCGCTGACGGGCGTCTGGTGAGCACCATCGGTCGCCCCGGGCGGGCGGGCGCAGGACCGGGCGAGCTGAACCTGCCGGCTCGTCTGGCACTGTCGAGCGATGGTTTGCTCGTCATTGCCGACAGCGGCAACCACCGGGTGGTGGCATACGACGTCAGCGATCCACGCCGGCCGCGAGAGGTGCGTCAGTACGGCAGCGGCGCGCGAGGCAGCAGCGACGCTGACTTCGATACCCCGCTGGGCGTCCACCTGGATGCCCAGTTCGTATACGTTGCCGATTCCGGCAATGATCGGGTGCAGGTGATGGGCCGCCAGGACGGCCGCTTCCGCCGTACCCTCGACGGCAGCTCGACCGAGGCCTGTGGTGCCCCGGGCGAGCGCTGGCAGTACCCGTCTGACGTGGCCCAGGACGGGAGCGGCACAGTGTATGTCGCCTTGCCGCGCCGAATGATGGTGGTCGCTTGCAGCGGGCCGCAGTGGCAGCCCAGGCCAGACCTGTCCCGCGGATCGGCTGACACCGCCTACCTGACAACCGCGACCCTGCACAATGCACCCACAGGCGTGGCTGTCGCCGCCGACGGCTCGGTGGTCATCGTCGAGCACGAGGGTCAGCGCGTGCTGCGGCGCGCGGCCGATGGAACCACTGTCTGGGCGGCGGGACGCGCCGGTCTGGCAGGGCAGGGAAGTGCCAGCGAGCTGCGCTTTGCCGAGCCGACCGATGCCGCCTTCCTTGCGGATGGCCGCATCGTGGTCAGCGATTCCGGAAACGCCCGGTTGGTAGTGCTGGGCGGCGACGGATCGCTGAGCGACGTCTGGGGGGAGGGCGTGCTGGTGCGGCCGGAGGGACTGGCGGTGGCGTCCGATGGTGGCGTCCTGGTTGCCGACGCCGGCGCCGGACGGATCCGCCGCTTCGATGCCAGCGGCCAGAGCAAGCCCGATCTCGGCGGCCCAGGGAGCCCCGTGAGCTTCCGCGAGCCGGTCGACGTGGCCGTCGCCGCGGACGGCGGCTACTACGTGAGCGATCGCACCGAGCACGTGGTCTTCGTGCTCGATGCCTCCGGGACGGTCAGGGCGGTCCTGGGCGAGCGTGGGGTGGCCGGAAAGGATTTCGGCCATTTCCAGCGGCCGGCTGGCCTGGCGGTCGACGTCCAGGGGCGGCTGCTGGTAGCCGACTCGGGCAACGAGCGGGTGCAGGCGTTCACTGGGGCGGGCCAGTACCTCACCACCGTGGGCGGTCGCCGGGGTGTCGGCAGCGGAGGGCTGCGGGAGCCTCGCGGTGTGGCGGTCGGCGCCCTGGGGCAGCTATACGTGGCCGACACGTACAACCACCGCATTCAGGTTCTTGAGCTGGCAGCGGAGCCCTGGTTGCCGGAGGCCACGAACGGCTTCGGAAGCCCCTTGGCTCGCACCGTCGAGGCCCTGGCCTCCTTCGACGGCCAGCTCTACGCCGGCTTGCGCAGTGAGACCGGCGCCTCGATCTGGCGGCGGGGGGCCGGCCGTGTCTGGGAGGCCGTTGCCAGCGGCGGATGGAGCGATGCCCGCAATCAGGCCGTCGAGAGCCTGGCGGTCTTCGAAGGACGGTTGTACGCCGGTGTCGAGAACATTGTGCTTGCCACCGACCCGGCGACCGGATCGCTGCGCGAGAGCTCGAGCGGCGGCAGCCTGTACCGCGCCGCGGACGGCGCAAGCTGGGAGCAGGTGGTGAGTGGTGGTTTCCGCGATGCTCGGCAAAGCGCCGTTGGACCGCTCGCCGAGTTCCGTGGCGAACTGTACGCCGGCACGCGGTCCATCGATGCTGCGAGTCCACCGCAGTTGTGGCGCAGCCCCAGTGGCGATCCCGGGAGCTGGCAGCGCGTGCCGTTGGAGAACTCGGCCGGCCGGGAGTGGTCCAAGAACGGTTCCATCTCGGCGCTCGCCGTCTACACCGACTCGCTCTACGTCGGCAGTTGTGGCTTTGAGCAGGCCCAGCTGTGGGCCGGAGCGCCCGGCGACTGGCGGGCCGTCGGCTATTTGCCGCCGGGCGGCAGCCCCCGCGATGCGGTGGCCCAGATCGGGGCCGCTGCCCCATGCGTCACCGGCCTACTTGAGCACGACGGCTACCTGTACGCCGCGCTGGGCACCGATCCGCGATTCCGGCATCGGCTCACGAGCGGTCGGGCAACGCCGGTGGAGCTATGGCGCTGCCGCATCTGCGACGGCAGCGACTGGGACATGGCGGCGGGCCTGGGGTTCGGCGACCGCAGCAGTGTCGGCGTGCTCAGGCTGGCGGCTTTCGCAGAGCCGCCCTTCCGCTTCCTGTATGCCTTCGTGCCGCAGCCCAGCGAGGGGTTGGACGTCTGGCGGTCAGAGGATGGCCTCGACTGGCAGCCGCTCGTCCGTGGCGGCTTTGGCGATGACAACAACACCGAGCCCGGCATGGCGGCGGTGGCGGTGCACCTGGATCGGCTGTACGTCGGCAGCCGCAATCAGGCCCACGGTGGCGAGGTGTGGTCCACCGCAGGCACCCGACCGGACGTCCTGCCCACGCCGCCCGGACCCACTCCCACCCCCACGCCACGACCCAGCCCGCAGCCTCCCACTGGGCGGGCGCGCTTCGTGCGCACCGACGAGTGGCCCGATGTCGAGCCGGCGCCCGAGGACGTGCTGAGCGTCCCGATCGACATGGCGGTGGCGGCGGACGGCGAGGTGTACATCCTGGATAGCGGCCCGGTGCGCGTGGAGCGGCTGCTGCCCGATCGGACGTGGGGCCGGCCATTCGGCAGCACAGGCACCGGCCCGGACCGCCTGACCGACGCGGCGGCCATCGCCGTCGACGACCAGAGTGGCCGCGTCTACGTCTCCGACCTAGGTACGGAGCGCCTGTTGGCCTATGACTGCCAGGGCCTTTATCAGGCAACGGTGCTCGACGCTGCCTATGTGGTGGACGTGCAGGTGCGCGCCGACGGGACGCTCTGGGTGGCCGACCGGATGTCCGGCGGCGTGCGGCGCATCGCTGGCGACGGCAGCGAGGTGGAGCGCTTTGGGGAGTATGCGCCGACCGGCGACGTTGGCTTCGCGAGCCTCGTGGCGGTGGCCGAAGAGCCGGGCGGCCGCTTGTGGGTGGCAGACCAGGATGGTCAGCGGTTGCGGGCGTACGATCGGAGCCCGGCGGGCAGCTGGGTGCGCAAACGAACCATCGATCTCGCAGCCCCGCAATTCGCCCGCCTGGGCTGTACCGGGCAACGGTTGCAGGCCATCACCGATGGACTTCTCCTGGCTGGCGCCTGCGTGCTGAAGGACGGCGACTTCTTCGATGGTCTGCCGGCCAACCATCGCGGCAGCGACCTCTATGGCGTTGGCCTGCGTACCGTGGGCAATGCCGCGGGGCAGTTCTTTGCCCTGGCGATCTACGACAGTGACCGCACGAACCCGTACAACGAGACGCACCCGGCCGTGGTGGCCTATGTGGATGAGGGCTTCGACATTGTCCGCGGCTACTGGCTCGGCCGCTGGTTCCGCGCCGGCACGGCGGCCGAAACGGCGCTTCTGGATCCGAACCGCATCGACGCCCTGGCGAGTGGGGAACTCTTCGTGGTGGATGGCCAAGCCGAGAATCCCGCCGACGCCTCGAGCCCGCCCTTCGTGCGCCGCTGGTCGCCGGACGGTCGCGTGCTCGAAACTCTGGGCGTGCGAACCTACCCCAGCCGCAGCTATTCGCTCGTCCTCGATCCTCGGCTGCTCGTATCCACAGGCGAGCCCGGCCGGTTGATGGGTGTGGGCGAGCTCACCATGGGACGCGGTACCGCCTTCGAAGTGCTGGCCTACGGCCAGTCCGTCCGTCGGCGTTACTGCCGCGCCGGTGTCTGCAGCTGGGGCATGTACTTCGAACCCATCTGGACCACCACCTTGGTGAACCTAAACCAGGCCCGCGGCGCGTCGGATTACAACTACGCCGCCGCCTTTGACGCCGTGCGGCGGCAGTACGTGCTGCTTCAGCTTTGGGCCGACAGTCCGTCGGACATGGCCATGCCGGCACGACTTCTCTTGTTTCCGGTGGAAGGCCGCGGTCGGCGAACCGAGGTGGCCCTCGTCGGTACCGAGCGCCAGGCCTTGTGGACGGATGTCGATGCCGGTCCTGACGGTCGGATTGCCGTGCTCGATATCCTCAACGATCGCGTACAGGTGATCGCCGGCGACGGGCAGAAGCTGGTCAGCTTCGAGACGCCCAAAGACGCTTGGAAAGTGGCGGCCGGCCCGAATGGCGAAGTGTTTGTCCTCACGAACTACGGTCATGTCGTGCGCATGGCCGCCGACGGCGCCGTCCTATCCCGCTTCGTGGCCTTGCCCAACGCCATTGCTCCCCACACAGCAGCCGCGGACCTGGCTGTCGACGCCTGGGGCCGGGTCTACACCATCGACAACCTGTATGACACCGTGCTCGTCTTCGAGCCGCAAGGGACCGAAGACGAGGCCCTGCAGGGTGCGCACTGCAGCCTGGCGGGCGACAAGTGGGTGGCGCCCCAGGAGATCCTGCTCGGCGACACCGCTCGCCTGGAGTTCGCTCTGTTTGGCAGCTGCGGCTTTGTGGAGGAAGGGGCGGACATCGTCATCGCCGTCAATGCTGCGATGGGCTCCGAGACGGTGAACTTGCGCGTGGCCCGCCAGGTGTTCGCCATCGTCGACCTGGACGTGCACCGCGTGGGTATCGTCTCCTTTGGCACGGGCGCCAAGGTCGAGCAGGGCTTGACCACCGCCCGCAGTGAGATCATCCGCGCCTTCTTCGATCTCACCAGTGTGCGCGTCGGCCCTTGTGGCAGCAACAACGAGGCCGCCCTGCGGGCCGCTCGGGATGTGTTCCAGGCCTCGCCCTCGGCGCGGCGCAAGGTAGTGGTGCTGATCGACCCCGGCCGCGAGCCACCGCCCGGGTCCTGCCCTTGGAGCAACGAGAGCATCTCGCGTCTGGCCCGGTCCCTCCACGCCGAGGGCGTGCACATCGTCGCCGTGAACGGGCCAAGTTTCGCCGCCACGAGCGAGGTGCACAGCGATGTGACGGTCGAGCCGCGCGGCCAAGGTACCGGTCGACCGGCGATCCGGCGGGCCCTGTCGCGCCGCTGGCCCGACGCGCTCGTCCGCTCTGGGACGCTGCGGGACAGCCTGCCAAGCAACATCGACTACGTGCTGGGCAGCGCGCAACCAGCGGCCAGGTGGGATGCCGCCAGCCGCACCCTGACGTGGGACGTGGCTTCGATTCCCTTGGGTGAAGTGGCCCACTTCCGCCTCACCATCCGACCCCAGGCGGAGGGCCTGTGGCCGACCAACCGCGAGGCGGTGGCCGATTTGGTGGACGGCTGGGCCGGCACACACCGCCTGGTGCTGCCCATCCCCAAGATCCGTGTCTACGGCGAGCGACCGACCATCACACCGACGCCCAGCCCATCGCCGACTGCGACGCCCACGGCGGAGCCGTTGCCACCGGCGGTGCCTCTCTTCCTGCCGGTTGCCCTGCGGACCGAACCGTGCCTGCCCGATAGCCGCAACGCGGACGTGGCCTTGGCGATCGATACCTCGGTGAGCATGACGGAAGCCACGGCCGGAGGCGGCAGCAAGCTGGACGCCGCGCGGGAGGCAGCGCGGCTCTTCCTAAGCCTCGTGCGGCCTGGGCGCGATCAGGCAGCCGTGATCCAGTTCAATACCACGGCAACCGTCCTGGTGCCGCTAACCGAGGACCTCGCGGCCGTAGGCGAAGGGCTGGACCGACTGACCGTGGCCGCTGGCACCCGCCTCGATCTGGCGCTCGACGCCGGCCGAGGCGAGCTGACGGGTCCCAGCCGCCGGCCGGCCAACAACCCAGTGCTCATTCTGCTCACCGATGGCCGGCCCACGGGCACCACGTCTGAAGAAGTGCGGCGCGCCGGCCAGCTGTGTCGCGACGCCGGGCTTCTGGTCTTCACCATCGGCTTGGGTGACGACGTGGACCAGCCCCTGCTGGCGTCGATCGCCAGTCGGCCAGAGTGGTGCTTCGTGGCGCCCGATGCCGCTGAGCTGGCGGCCATCTACCGCCAGATCGCGTACGAAATCCCGTGCCGGCCACAGTGGCCGTAGTTGGCGGCGACTCGCCGGCCGGTCGATCCGCCGGGCTGTGGTACAATCGGTCCACCGGCCCTCGATTCGCCGGCGGGGAAGGAGCATGAGGCGATGGACGATCGCCCAAGGCACTTGGAGCTGCCCGCCGCTCGCTGGCGGCACATCTTGCCAGCGGCCGTGCTGGCGATGACGACGATTGGCGTTGTGGCGGCCACGAGCCAAGAGATCCCGTTCGCGGACCCCATGCCCGGCCGTATCGTGTACACCCGCGCCGGTGACAGCACGTCGGCCTTCGCCATCGATGTCTTCGTGGCGGACGCCAATGGCGAGAACGAACGCCAGCTCACGAACACAGTGGACTCGACGGTTTACGGCTCGGCAGTAGGAGAGGATCAGCCGCGCTGGTCCCCGGACGGTGAGGAGGTGAGCTTCTTCACCCTAGATCGCGACGGCTTGGCCTCGATCTGGATCGTTCCCCAAACCGGTGGTACCCCGACGCCGGTGGTGCGAGCCGACGGCGAACAGGGCGGGGACCCGGCTTGGCATCGCGACGGCCAGTGCCTGGTGTATGCAGGCGCACACGGGGGAAGTGGCGACAGCACCCTGGACCTCAAGCGTGCTTGTCGCGATGGCTCCGGGATGACACTCCTCGCCACGGACGATCTCGACGAACGGGCTCCGGACGTCTCGCCGGACGGACAAACGATCGTGTACCAGTCGCGGCGGGCACCGACAAGCGTCCACGATCGTTTTGAGTGGAGCTTGCGGCTCATCGACATCCAGGGCGGGAACGACCGCCTTCTGTACGAACCGCCGACAGGCAGCGCCACCAATCCGCGGTGGTCGCCCAACGGGCAGCGCATTGCGTTTGTGGCCGGGAGCGCGCTGGGTCTAGGCACGCTAAGCGTGCTCGATCTGGCCAGCGGGGAGGTGACTCCGCTTGCCAGGATCGCTGGCGGCCCTATCGCCTGGTCGCCCGACGGTCAGTACCTTCTGTTCTACAACACGGCCGGCGACGGCCCACGTCTCACCGTGGCCTCGCGACGTGCCGGCGGGGCGCCGCTGCAGGAGGCACAGAACCTCGGCCTGTATCTCTACGACTTCCAACGTCGGGGACTGTGGCGCCTGCGCGGCGCTGCAGGCGGTGCAGACGCGGCACCGATGAGTTACCGCTGGGGAGCGGCCGGTGACTGGTGGGGCCCGTCGCCCACACCGTCCGCCACGACGGAAGCCACTGCCCAGGCGACGGCCACTGAGGAGGCGACGGAACCAGCCACGCCAACCGCGGAAGCGACCACCGCGGCCACATCGACCGCCACGGCCACCACGACGGCCACTGCCTCGCCGCCACCGACGGTGACGACGCCCACGCCGACGACGGTCGGCTGGGTGTGGCTGTACCTGCCCATCGCCCGTAAGGACTAACCCTCCACCCGAGGGAAGTCCGCCGGTCCCCACGGGCCTAGGGGTAGCCGTGGGGAAGAGCTGCGCGAGTCTACACGGCTGACCCCAGCTCGCCGCCGCCAGAACGCTCCACGCGCCACGGGCCGGGCGTCACCGCCCGGCAGCTCTTGTCAGGCGCTTCCTCTTGGAGCAACAGGGGCGCAATCAGTGACAGCCCACGCGCCACTGCACGCTGTTGTACAGCGGATGGAAGGGCACCGACGGATTCCCTAGATCCAGGCAGTCCCGCAGGGGGTTCATGGGGCTGACCGGCTTGCCGGGATCGAGCGGCATCAACCAGCCGTAGTAGCGGAACGGATTCGCCAGCGCGTCCAGGATCACCACCCGCGGCACCCGCTTGACCACAGTGCGGCAAACGCAGGTGGGCGGTTCGTACGTCGGGCTGGGGGTCGGCGATCGCGTCACGGTGGGCGTCCGTGTAATCGTCGGTGTGCGGGTGATCGTCGGCGTGAGGGTGACGGTCCGCGTGGCGGTGGGCGTGCGTGTCATCGTCGGCGTCGGACTGACCGTCGGCGTCTGCGTCTCCGTCGGCGTAAGCGTGATCGTCGGTGTCTCGGTGACCGTCGGCGAGATCGTGGCTGTCGGCGTGTCCGTGGCAGTCTCGGTGGGCGTAGGCGTTTGCGTGACCGTCGGCGTGCGCGTGATGGTCGGCGTGCTGGTGTGCGTGGGCGTCGCCGTGGCGGTAGCGCTGGCGGTCGGGGTGTGCGTCTGGGTCGGCGTACGTGTGATCGTTGCCGTCGCCGTGTTGGTTGGGCTAGCCGTCGGCGTGGGCGTGAGGGTGGCTGTCGAAGTGGCGGTGGGCGTCAGCGTCATGGTGGAGGTCGACGTGTCCGTAGCCGTGGCCGATGGCGTGAAGGTGTGAGTCACCGTTGGCGTGCTCGTTGGCGTGGTCGTCCGCGTGACCGTCGGCGTCAACGAAGGCGTGGTCGTCTGCGTGACCGTCGGTGTCAAGGAAGGGGTGAAGGTCTGCGTCACCGTCGGCGTCAAGGAGGGCGTGAAGGTCTGCGTCGGCGTCGGGGTGATGGTCGGCGTGTCGGTGATGGTGGGCGTAAGGGTGATCGTCGGCGTGTCGGTCGGCGTCGGCGTGCGCGTTACGGTGGGGGTGCTGGTGGGCGTCGGCGTCCATGTGGCCGTCGACGTGGTCGTTGGCGTTGCGGTGGGCGTCCGGGTTGGAGTCGAGGTCGCCGTCGACGTCGCCGTAGCGGTCGGCGTTGCTGTGTCGGTCGGTGTCCGGGTCGCCGTCGACGTGCTGGTCGAGGTGGCCGTGGCCGTCGACGTTGACGTCGCGGTCGAGGTAGCTGTACGCGTCGGCGTTGGCGTGGGAGCGGTGAACACGACCTCGTCCCAATTCACGCCCTTGACGCCGCTCTGGCAGTTGACCGCAGGCTGCAGGGTCAGGAGCACCGTATCGGGCTGGTAACCCCCCGGAGGGAACAACTCGACATAAACGGTCGTCAGCCAACCTGGCAGACCCGGTGTCACGAACCAGCCGTCGGGCCCCGTCAGACCGAGGCCATAGGGCGCCCCATACGAGTAGTAGACGATGACGTAGGGAAGGGAGCCGGGGGATCGGGGGCGTGACCAGCGCCTTCACGGCCACGCACAGCGGTGGGCCTGACGTCATGGTGACCGTCGGCGTCGCCGTCCGGGTGTTCGTCGAGGTCGCGCTGGCCGTCGCGGTGCGGGTCGGTGTGCGGGTCGG
The DNA here is from genome assembly GCA_034432155.1 of Anaerolineae bacterium. Taxonomy (GTDB): domain Bacteria; phylum Chloroflexota; class Anaerolineae; order Epilineales; family Epilineaceae; genus DAOUCP01. The sequence continues at coordinate 26,312 of DAOUCP010000044.1, read as the reverse complement.
CGTCGCCGCCTGGGCGATGGGCACGCCCGGCGATCGACTGCGCACCTGTGCTCGTGCCGGCAGAAGTCCCCAGCCAGCCAACACGAAAAGGGTCACCAGGGCGAGACCTGCCGCTCGATCGGCCTGAGATCGCATGGCTTATTTCCTTTCGGCCACTGCCCATGACATCGCGCCTCGGTGGCGTGCCAGAGGACGGACGTCGGCAGGGCCGGTTAGAAATACATTATAACGGTTTTGTCGGCCTATGTCAACCAAACGAAAGCTGAGGGCCGCATCTTGCGGTCGCCCACGGACCACCCTCCCAACCCTGGGCAAGGGCAGGGCGCACAAACTTGACGAGCTCTGACATCCCGCGTACCTTCCGTGACCCACCGTTTGCCACGCAGGAGTCAGCCATGCTCACCTACGATACCGCGAGCGGCTTCGCTCTCTTGGTCATCTGGATCGTCAACGCTCTCGTGCTCATGATCGTGGATCGTCTCAAGATTGGGCTTCGGGTGCGCAGCTTCGGCTATGCCCTCATCGCCGCGGCGGTGATTGCCATCCTCAGTGCCGCGGTAGGCCACGTGCTCGGCTTCCTTGGCGTCGCCACCCCTGCCCGCGGACTCGTCGGCTTTATCCTGGCCATGCTGATCAACGCCTTCGTCCTGTGGCTCGCGGCACGGATCACGCCTGGCTTCCGCATCGCGAGCTACCCGGCAGCCGTCGGCGCAGCCATCATCCTGGCGGCCATCGGTTGGTTCGTCACCTGGCTGCGGGTTCTCGTGTTCTGAGTCGCTGCCGCGCAACGCGCTCTCGAGGGGCCGGGGGCCGGTTTCGTCGGCCGGAGAACGTCGCACTAGGGATATTATGTCACGTTGAGGCCTTGGGGACGACGTCGAACCAAGGAAGGGCGTACGGCTTGCCGGCCCGGAGGGGCTGATCCACGGAGGTGCCATTGAAGGCTGCGAGCTCGCGGGCCCACTGCATGCGGACGGCGTAGGGCGCATCTGGTTGGCCGGCGGCGTAGCCGGCGAATTGCGCCCAGCCTTGCCCCGGCTGCACCACCGCCGTGGGCTGGACGGCGGCGCTCAGCACCGGCCGCCACTCTGGCTCGGCGGCGCGCTCGCGGGCCGCGGGCAGTCGCGCCGCCGTCTCGTACTCGCGGAGGGTCGCCAGGCTGCGACGCAGCTCGGAGTTGATGACGATGGCGTTGTCATTATGTAAATCACCACTGTTGCCGATGAACCAGGTGCAGCCGATCACCTGGGCCGAGGCTGCGGCGCGCGCTAGCAGCCGCTCCATGGCTGCCAGGGTCGTCGCCGTTCGGCTGCGGTCGGCATGGCTAAAGGTGCCACACTCGCTAAAGAGCGTCGGCTTGCCGGGAAACTGCGCCAGGCTGCCGCCTGGGTCGTGAGGCTTCTCAGGCTCCCGCGCGTCCCGATAGCCCTCGGGCCGAAAGTCGCGCAGCATGTGCCAATACTGATCCTGCCCTCCGGGCACGGTACTCTGCCCGTCTGGCCAGTTCAGGTGGCCATAGGGATGGGTGGCCAGAATGTCGCAGTAGTCGATCGCTTCGCGGATGGCCGGAATCTGGTATTCGCCGTCGGGTACATCGGATTCGTCCGGGTCGTGTCCTTGGGCAAAGGCCGACCAGCATGCCAGGGCCCGCCGCTTGCCGATCAACTGGTCAACCGTCCTCCAGAAGGTCAGGTTCCAGCGGGCAATGGCCTCATAGTGGCGACGGGTGCGGTATTGCCACTGGTTCAAGGGATTGCTGTCGCCGCATTCGTTGTGCAGGTTTTGTTCATTGGCTGGAGAGATGCAAACGTAAGGATCCTCCCATAGGTTGTACAGCTTGCCGCCGCTCACGACTCGTTCCAGCAGCCGAACGGCATGCTCCGCCCACTTCTTGGGGTCGAGTACCATCCAATTGGGGTGGTAAAGGCGCACATGCACCAGGCGCTCCGGCGCCGGCGGGATGCGCTGCGGTTCCCAGCCGTCCCGGAGCTTCACGAACCAGTACTCATTCTCCGGATCGCCCCACTGGTCGGCGACGGGTTCGCGCGGTACGAGCAGGTGGTGCAGGATGGTGACCGCGCCCGTGGCTTTGGCAGCGGCGATCTGATCCTCGACGAACCAGTGACGTTCGTTCGAGATGTGCATTCCGTTCGCGACGCGGGGGGGCATTCTCAGCTTCCGTGGGGGCTAGTATAACGGTTTCGGCCGCGAGAAGGGGTGGCCGTCGTTGGCTGCTGGGAGCCGACGGGCGCCGGTGCTAGAATCGAGCCAACGCACCATGCCGAGAATCCTGCGCTGGACGGCTGTCACCCTCGTCGGTGTCATGGCCGTCACCGTCGCCTTCACTGCCGGCTTCGACACGGGACGACGCGCCCCGGACCTCTTGGCGGCGCAAGGCGACTGGGGCCTGAGGGTCGTCGATTGGGTCCATGCCCGGCTCGATGGCGCCTCGCCGCAGGATTCCGCCGCCGGAAAGACGCAGCCCGATCCCACGGTCCCCGACGATTCCGACGACTTCCAGCTCTTCTGGGAGGTCTACGATCTGGTCGAAAGCCAGGCTTACGGCAGTCTGCCCGAGCCCACCGACCTTACGTACGGCGTCATCCGCGGCTCGCTGCGTGCCTTGGACGACCCGTTCACGGTGTTCACCGATCCGGTGGTCACCGAGGTCCAACGCCCGGAGCTCAACAGCTCCTTCGAGGGCATCGGCGCCTACGTGGCGACCAACGAGGCGGGCCAGCTCGTCATCCAGACGCCGATGCGCGGCCAGCCAGCCGAGCGCGCTGGCATCATGGCCGGTGACATCGTGCTGAAGGTCGACGATCGGGACATTGCCGGCCTCGACGTGGAGGATGCCGTCCTCCTCATCCGGGGCCCGAAGGGTACCACGGTACGGCTCACCATCTTGCGCCGCGGGTACGCTGCGCCCCTGGAGATCGCCGTCGTCCGCGATCGCATCGATATTCCATCGGTCAACCAGGTTCGCACTCTGGATGACCTGGGGGCGCCAGACGTTGGCTACATCGAGCTCACCATGTTCGCCGCCGACACGACCGCCGAGCTGCGCTCCGCGGTGGCCGAGCTGCGCCAGAAGGGCGCCAAGGCGCTCGTTCTCGACCTGCGGGACAACCCCGGCGGTTTCCTGGACACGGCCATCGGTGTGGCCAGTGAGTTCCTGGACAACGTGGTGATCGCTTATCAGGAGGACAAGTCGGGCCGACGGATTGCCGAACGCGCCAAGCGCGGCGGCCGGGCGCTTGACTTGCCGTTGGTGGTCCTCGTGAACCACGGCTCGGCCTCGGCCGCCGAGATTGTCGCCGGCGCCATTCAAGATCACAGGCGGGGCACACTGGTCGGTGTTACCACCTTCGGCAAGGGCTCGGTGCAGAACGTGCATGACCTGGCCGACCGTTCCCAGGTCCGGGTGACGATTGCCGCCTGGCTCACGCCCAGGGGTCGAATGATCCACCGTCGGGGCGTCGAACCCGACGTTCCGGTCCCCCTGACGAGCGACGACGTTGCGGCAGAACGTGACCCGCAGCTCGAGCGGGCCATTCTTGAGGCGCGAGCCCTCATGGAGTCGAAGTGAGACCCCGACCGAACGGTCGTCGGAGCCGCACCCTGGCTACCAGCCTGGTGGTCGTGGCGCTCGCCTGGGTTGCCGGCGTGTTCCTGGGCTGGCCGCGGAGCACCGCACGGACTGCCGCCCCACCGCACGTGGAGCCGCCGGCCAATTTCCACCTCTTCCGTGACGTCTGGGAGATCGTCAACCGCGAGTTCTACGGCCAGAAGCCCACCAGCAAGGCAGTCACGCACGGCGCCATCCGGGGCCTGATCGCCGCCTTGGACGATCCTTTTGCCGCCTTTCTGCCCGCCGACGAGCGTGGCGCTCCAGGCACCGAGCTGGGGCCGGTCTTTGCCGATGCCCTGGGTGTGTGGGTCGAGCCGACGCCCCAGGGAGCTTTGGTGCTGGCTGTCCTGCCAGATTCACCGGCTGCGGCTACCGGCCTGCGCCCCCATGATGTCTTGCTGGCCGCCGGCACCGAAGCGATGGCAGGACGCGATCGCCAGGCGGTGCTCAACCTATTGCAGGGGCCGTCCGGCTCAGCCTTGGTCCTCACCGCCCGCCGAGGCTCGGCGGCACCGGTCGTCGTGAAGATCAAGCGGCTCCGGCCTGCACCGCCCTCGTCGGTCGCCAAGCTCCTGGAAGGCGGTGTGGCCTACCTGCGCCTTGGCGCGTTCGATGGCGACTTGGTTCCGGCGGTCGACCGGCTCCTGCCGGAGCTGCTGGGTGGCCTGCCATCCGCCATGGTCATCGACCTGCGCGACAATCCTGGCGGCGACCCTGTGGTCCTGAACGCCGTTGCCAGTCGGCTCGCCACGGGCATCCTCTATCGGGAACGGGCACGAGACGGCACGTTGACGGAGCACCCTGTGCGAGCGAACGGGCCGGCCTATTCCTTGCCCCAGCGGCTTGTCGTGCTCGTGAACCGCGGTACCGTGGCCGAAGCGGAGATCCTTGCGGCCGCCCTACGCGACGGCCGCGGGGCGCGCCTGGTGGGCGACAACACCTTCGGACAGGGAAGGCTCCAGGCAGTCTACACCCTGTCCGACAGCTCGGCTCTCCGCCTCACCGTCGGCGAGTGGCTGACGCCCAGTGGTCAGACCGTCGATGGCCAAGGCTTGACGCCCGATCGACGGTCGGTGATTACCGCCGCCGACGTGGCAGCCGGTCGGGACCGTCAGCTCCACGCCGCCCTGGACTTGCTCGGCGTCAGGTCCACCGCTGCATCCCCGGACGCCAGGCGTGGCTGAGAAGACCATCGCCACCAATCGGCGAGCCCGCCACGAGTTTCACATTTTGGCGACCCTCGAGGCCGGCCTCGTTCTGACGGGCAGCGAAATCAAGAGCGTGCGCGCGGGTCGGGTGAGCCTGCAGGAGGCGTACGCCGTGATCGAGCATGGTGAAGCCTGGCTCGTGGGGGCCCATATTGCCAGCTACCCCCTGGCCGGCTACGCCGACCACGAACCGACCCGTCGTCGCAAGCTGCTCTTGCATGCTCGCGAGATCCGGCAGCTGGCGCACGAAGTCCGCGCCAAGGGAGTGACCCTGGTGCCGCTGCGACTCTACCTGCGGGATGGTCGGGCCAAGGTGGAGCTGGCCGTGGCCCGCGGCAAGAAGCAGTACGACAAGCGAGAGGCGATTCGCAAGCGCGAAACGCAACGTGAGCTGGAGCGCGAGGTGCGAGCCCGATAGGAGGCCCCGCTCGGGCTGCGGGGAACGGCAACCGCGGGCCTCGCCTCTTTTTCCGTCTTCTTCGGCCGAAGGCCGCTCTCCTCCCCCGACCTGCGTCTCTGGTCCGGACTGTGCTATCATTGGGGCGTGAGGGGATGACAGGTCTCGACGGGGAGGGCTGCTCCCGGATCGCAGGCCGAGTTTGGCTCAAACTCGCAAAACAGGGCCAACACACAACTGCCGAGCAACCGCTCGCACTCGCTGCCTAAGAGGGCAGCGATGCTCCCCGGCATCCTGCCGGCGTGTCGGGATGAGCATCAGAAGTCGGCATGCCGCCTCTCGTACGCCGATAAGCGAGGCGAAAGACCATCGGCTGGCGCGGTCCCCCGCTCGGTCGGGTGAGATGGGATCGCACGAGAACACTGGCAAGCCCGACTAAGCCTGTAGTACATCCGGTAGCGAACTTTTCGGACGCCGGTTCGATTCCGGCCATCTCCACTGGGGGCTGCCTACGTTTGGCAGCCCCGCGTCTTTGTCCGATCGGGCGGGCGGCGCTTCATCCCAAGGGGAACACCTTTCTCAAGTAGTCTTGCTGAGTGGGGTTAATAACCTTTGCAACGGGCGGGCCAAGGTTCCGCGTTTCTGTCCGCCGCTCACTCGAAGGGCCCGAGGAGCCCGGCAGGGAGCAGCGGAAAGTGGAGGGTGGAGCCCACCCAGGTCGCACGGAGGACGAGCTGGCCAGAGGCGTCCCCCTGACCTTCCACCTTGAGCCGATAGGCCTGCCCACCAGCCAGTGCTGCCTCGAGGCTGGCGCTACCGGTGGTGCCGTCCGAGGCCTGGCAGGCGATGGGCTGGAGAGGCAGGGTGCTCCCCTGCCACAGCGAGAGGATGGTTGGGTAGTCCGAGCCCAGAGTCTCCAGCCGGATCCGCCGGCCACTGGTCAGTGGGAGGGCAAACCACACGCTGTGACCCGCGTCGGTGCCACACCCTGCTCGCATCTCCCCGGGCTCGACGGTCGCATACGTTGTGTCAAGCTCGAGGTAGGCCGGGATGTTCAGAGCCACCGGGGCGGCCAAGTCGTCGCCGGGGGGACCTGGCGGCAGACCCGCCACACGTAAGTTCATTGTCCCCGCGGCTCCACGCGCCACACCGACCTGAACCTGGTAGCTCTCGCCGGCGCGAGCCAACAGCTGCAGTGCGGACGAGGTGTCGCCGACAGCGCGATCCACGTCATCGTTGCATGCCAGCTCGCTGAGCGGATGGCGATCGCCTGCCCAGATGGCGAGGACGGTGTCATAGCCACTGCCGCTGGTATCGAACCGCAGGCGGTTGTTGTCTCGCGCAACGTAGCGGTACCAGACACTGGCGCCGGAGCTCTCGGCGCATACCGAGCCGGCCTGATCCGACTCTTCGGTGGCGCCGCGCACGTCGGCACTGTGGGCATACGGCAGAACGCCAATGGGCAAGGCGTCTGCCAGATCGTCGTGCGCCGGCGGCTCACGATCGAACAGGGGTGCCAGGGAGAGCATGAGGTTACCGCCACCAGAAACCGCCTCGACCTTGAGGAACACGGTGGTGTCGTGGCGGACCGCCAGCGCCAGCGTGGATTCTGGCAGCCCAGGGAGACTGTCGTCGTTGCAGGCAATCTCGCGCAAGGGATGGCTGGGGCCCATCCACGCCGACAGGACGGTGTCGTAGTCCGAGCCGCGCGTGCTCGCTTCCAGAGACATCGTTCGCGCCGGCGTCAGACGGAACCACAGGCTCTTGTCGGCCTCGAGAGCGCACGAGGGGGCACGCTCCCGCGGTTCGCGACCGGCGTCCATGGTGCTGGCGGCAAAGAACCAGGGAAGGCCGGGGATGGCGATCGCCGACGCCAGATCATCGTTCTCCAGGTCTCCTGCCGGCTGCCGCGGCAGAGTCGTCGACGGCACTTCAACGGCCACAGGCTTGCCGGCGGCTGACAGGCCGCCAAGGGTGCCCCAGGTGCCAAGGAGCAGGCATAGGGCGAGCGTACGGGCGGGCCAGCCGCGGGCCAGCAGCGGCCCACGCCTTTGGCTGCCGGAACCCCGGCTCGGCGAAGGCAGCGCCACGGCAACATGGCGGCTGAGATGGATGCGTCTGGCCGGCCGACTGGCCGCGGCCATGCCGGCACGCCGCTGGGGTGTCAACGCGTGTGCTCCCCCGGCTGGTCCCATGCTTCCCTTCCTCCGGTGCGCCGAGCGGTGGAACAGGCGGACGGTACTTCCCGACCGACAAGGGAGCAAGTTCATCGATAACGCTCTCGCGAGCAAGCCCCAGCGCGAAGGCCCAGGCGCGCCAAGCCGTGGCGCGGAAGGCAAGACGCGACCGGGAAACGCGCAGGGCGAAGTGCGGACGGCACAAGGCGAACGGCATGCCTGCGAACGCCGCGGGAGCTCAGGCGAGCATGTCCGTCGTCGCGCCCGCCGCACGGGTATGGCCTGTGCCCAGGAGCCGCCTTGGCATGGCGCGACATGGGGGATAACCTGTGGATGGCCTGTGCAGAGTGGTGGCGTGCATGCGCCCGTAGACGAGCGGGCCTGTGGACAAGTTGCGTCCGAAGCTTAAGGAGAAAGCCTTGACTTTCTCGTGGGAATCTCGTACACTGGCGGGTGCCAGGTTCCGCAGCGTCACGGGGACATCGTTACCAAGCTAACACCTCTGGCCCTCGGGTCGGAAGCCCGCCGCGGAAGACGCGACCCCGAGGTCACCGTTGTCTTGACCGTCGAATGGGAGTTCTTTCGGGAGCTCTCCGAGATGGCCAGGATGTCCGGATAGCCCAAAAGGAGATCCGGGAGACAGTGGCCATCGGGAGCTCGGAAGGTTCCTCTCTCCTCGAGGGAGGAGCCCACCAAGCGCCACCCGTCAAAACGGTGGCCCCCGCCGATGCCACGGCGGGCCTGTGTGGTAGCTTGAAACGAGAATCTCTGGCGACGAAGCGGGACCTGGCCTTTGTTGGAAGCTGCACCGAGCGGAGCCCTGTCGCGAGATAGTGCTCCGCTCTTTCTTGTGTGAAGTGGTACGGACCAAGGACCCCGGCCGCGCGATACCGAGCCTGCTCCGTGGCTGCGCTCGTCGGCCTCTTGCCTGACAACCCCGACGTGCTTGACGCAGGGCGCAGCAGTACTACACTCCCACTCGTGCGGCAGGCCACCGTCGGCGGCCTGCGTGCTGGTAAGAAGCGCGGCAGGGTGCCGGTACGGCAGGCCGCATGGCCACAGGAGGCAGGCGCGGATGCGCCTGGGACACAAGGAGGCGGTCATGCGCAGCGTGCGATTCAGCCGGCAAAACCAAGCATCCCCCTTGCGACGGAGGGCGGGCAAGGCACCGGTGGCCTTCCATCTCCTCGTCGCCGCCGGAGCGCTGTTCGGAATGGCTGTCATTGCCGAACGGCTCAGCCTGAAGGCGCCGGACTTTCAGCAGGCCTGCCGGGAGGGCAAGCCGTACTACGTCGTGGCGTCCTATCGGGCACAGTCGGTCCGCAACCGGGCGCCGGACATGAATGCGCCCTCGATCATGCTCTTCCAGGACACGTCGCAGGACAGCCCCCACTATGTGCTCGCCAACTACCGTCAGGTCGGCACGGTGTGGGGGTTGGCATACAGTAGCCACGAGCCGGCCATCTACGCTGCCACCTACCACAAGCGAGCGATGCCCTACGGGCCGGAAGGCGCTGGCGCCATCTACCGCGTCGATCTCAAGACAGGCTCCGTCTCCGCGTTCGCCCAGATCCCCAATGCCGGTGCTCGGAGCCGCGGGTCCTCGTTTCCCGATGGAACGCGCGACTTCGACGGTACGGGTGCCCGTCAAGTGGGGCGGACCGCCCTTGGCGATTTGGACATCAACGCCGACGAGACCGAGCTGTTTGTCACCAATCTGGCGGACGGCAAGATCTACCGTGTGGCACTCTCGGGCGGCACCATCGTGGGCAGCTTCGATCACGGCGCCGTCGGCGAACCCTGGGCGGACAGCGCCAGGCCGTTCGGGCTGGCCTTTCACAATGGCAAGCTATTTCACGGTGTTGTGAACTCGCTTGGCAGCGGCGCGACCTTCGTCGCCAACATCTACCGGTCGGAGCCCGACGGCAGCGACATGACCCAGGTGGCGTCCCTCGGATTGACGTACGCGCGACCCGGCATTCGCCTTCGGCATGCCGGAGGCGTGAAGACGGACTGGCGGACGTGGCAGGATGCCTTGCCGCTGCCCAATCCGTGGGAACGACCCGAGCGGCACCAACCGCAGCCCATGCTGACGGACCTGGCGTTCACAGCCAACGGCCAGCTGGTCATCGGCTTGCGCGACCGCTTCTGGGACATCGAACTGCAGTGGATCAAGTCCGACGAAACGGTCGGCCCGACGGTGACCTCGGCCCATGGCGTCGTGCGGACGCCGACACCAGCGCCGCCGCAGTCGATCTCGGAAGAAGGATTGGGTTTTGGGGATATTCTTCGTGGCATTCCGGATAGCAGTGGCTATTCCATCCAAACTGATCCCGAGCATTTCGACGACACGAATGCCCTGGGCCATGAGGAGAGCGCCATGGGCGGCCTGGCGGCGTTGCCGGGCGCCAACGGCGTGGCTGCGGCATCGTACGGTGTCGTGGACGCGCACAGTGATCTGATTGTCGGCCGGGAAGGCATCTACTGGTACGACGTCCCTTCCGGCAACAAGACCAGTCTCGAGCCGATCGGCCGGCCCGGCAGCTACCGCCCGTACGAATACCTGCTACGCGGCAGCAATGCCGTGCAGGCGCATTGCACCATCGAATGGTACCTGACGTTCTACAACAACCGGGATATTGCCAGCCTGGGTGACGTCGAGGTGCTCTGCATTCCGGAACCGTCGACGCCCACCCCCACGCCCACCGAGCCGCAAGGTGTAACCGCCACGCCCACGGAACCGCCGCCGACGGCGATCTCGCCAACGCCCACAGCGGTCTCCCCGACGCCGACCGATACCCCTACAGCACCGCCAACGCCCACCGAACCGCCCACGGTGACGCCGACGCGTCCCCCTCCCCTGCGGCCGGTGTACCTGCCGGTGGCCTTGCGCGAGGAATGCCAGGTCAAGCAGCTGCATGCCGACGTGGCGCTGGTGATTGACGCCTCCTTGACCATGACCCAGGCGACGCGGGCCGGTCGCTCCAAGCTGGAGGCGGCGCGCGACGCCACAGAGCAATTCGTTCGCCACCTAGCGTTCCCGGCCGATCAGGCGACCATCATCAGCTTTAACGTCGATGCCTACGTGCTGCAGCCGCTCACCGGCGACCGCGACGCGGTGCTGCGGGCGCTGGGTCGCATCCGCGCCCAGGAGTTCACGCGCATTGACCTCGGCCTGCAACGAGCCCACGAGCAGCTCATGAGTCCGGCGCGGATTCCTGACAACCAGCCCGTGATCATCCTTCTGACCGACGGCATGAGCAATCCGGTGCCCGGTTCCATGGCCGTGGCGGCAGCAGAAGCGGCGAAGGCGGACGGCATCTTGGTGTATGCCATTGGCCTGGGCGAAAAGATCGACGCCGCCTGCTTGCGGGCTGTCGCCAGTGACGAGAGTTGCTACCACCACGCGCCCGACGGGGAAGATCTGGCGCCCATCTATGACAAGATTGCCGTCTTGATTCCGTGCCGACCGGAGAGCTTCTGGGGGAGGAGGTGACGCGGCCTACCCAGCCCGTTGGCTGGGAGAGCGCGAGAGCCACCCACATCAGGGCGGCGGGCGCGTTCGTGCTGCTCTCGGAGCTGGCCCTCCTGGGGGCCTGTCTGCCGGCGCGACCTCAGGCTCCAGCAGGCAGTGTGCAAGGGGTGATTGGCCAGTATGGAGGAGCCATCACCGCGGTCGCCGTCGCCGACGGCCGAGCCTACCTGGGCGCCGGGCGACGGCTGCAGGTACTAGACCTCACGGACGAGTCGAGGCCGCGGCTGGCTGCCCAGTCGCCGGCCTTCCCGGAATCCGTGCGGGCCATCGCCACCGCCGACCACACGGTCGTGGTGGCAGCCGGCGGGAGCGGTGTAGCCGTCTACGACGTGCAGGACACGACGGCCATCACGAGAGTCGCAACACTGGCGACGACGTGGTCCAGCTATGATGTCGCCATCGCCGGTGCGCACGCTTACGTGGCCGAGGGGACGCGCGGCTTGCGCGTGCTGGATCTTACGGAACCTCGCCGGCCGCGCGACATCGCCCAGGCGGACACACCGGGTACCGCGCTCGCCGTCGCTCTGGGGGGCAGCCAGGCCTATGTTGCCGACTGGGGCATGGGGGTGCGGGTGTTCGACATCTCCGATCCGGCCAACCCTCGCGAGGCGGCCGCGGTCGATACCCCCGGGGAGGCGGCGGACGTAGCCTTCGACGGCAGCTATCTGTTCGTGGCCGATCGCCGCGGCGGCCTCCGTATCCTGGACGTCCGCGTCCCGGCGGCGCCGGCCGAGTTGGCTGCCGTCGCCATCCCCGGCGCCGAACGGGTCGCGGCGGCCGACGGGCGAGCGTACGTCGCCACCGACGCGGGCGGGCTGCATATCCTGGATGTGCGCGTGCCAAGCCGCCCGAGACGGTTGGGCCTCTTTGGCGCGACCGCAATGCCCACCGACGTGGCCACCGCCAACGGCCACGTCTTCGTCACCGATAGCGGCACGGCCGTCGCACCCGCCCGCAAGGCAGCCGGTGACCTGTGGCTTGCATTTCATATGTGGGGCGTCGACAACCGACCGGAAGCGGCTGTCGGACTTGCGGGACTGCATATCGCCCGGCCGAGCGAATCCGGTCTGACCGCGGTTAGCTTCTACCCCAGCCCAAGCCTCATTGAGGCTGTGGCTGCCCATCCGAGAGAGCCAATCCTGTACTTGGCCGACGGCGGTGCTGGAATCGTCGTTGTGGACATCGCACGGCCGCAGGAACCCCAGCTGGTTGGCACCCTGGACACGGCTGGGCCGGCGAACGACGTCCTGATGATCGAAGATCGGGCACTGGTGGCCGCCGGCTCGGGAGGGCTGCTGGTGCTGGATCTGCGGGATCCGCGCCGCCCGGCGATCGCGCGGGTAATCGATACCCCCGGCGAGGCACTGGGAGTCGCCAGCAATGGCCGGCTGGCATGTGTGGCCGACGGCGAGCTGGGTGGCTTGCGGATCATCGATCTACGCTCCTACCGGGAGGTCGGGTCCCTCGACACCCCCGGCATGGCGTGGGACGTCGCCTTGCGGGACGACACCGCCTACGTGTCCGACCGTTCCGCGGCATTGGTGGTGGATGTGCGAGATCCGGCAGCGCCGAAGATCATCTCTTCGGCCCTGTACCGCGAGGGCGATGTTCTGGAATTGGTGCCGTCGAACGATATCGTGTGGGCGGCCGCCGGCCCGGCGGGACTGGCGGCGCTCAACGGCAAGGATCTGGCGCACCCGCAGACGATCGGCCTGCTGCCCATGGACGACCGGGCCATCGGCCTGGCGGTGACATCGCGGCAGGCCTTCGTGGCCGCTGGCGCGAGCGGCCTCGTCGAAGTCGACATCTCTGCGCCTCGAGCGGCGCGCCAGCTGCACGTCTGGCCGCTTGCCGGCGCCGCCGAACGCGTGCTCATCCACGGCAGGTACGCTTACGTGGCGGCCGAGATGGGGGGACTGCAGATCGTCCAACTGGACCCCCTCGGGCTCGACTCATCCGGCGAGTAGCTCGCCATCGGGGCAGCCCCGCAGATCGGCCCGTCTGGAGGGTGCCGCGGGGCACCCGGAAGAGCGGGGTAGTGCGCTGTCTGCAAGGTGTCGTGCTCCCCGCATGGCCGTCGCTAGAGCGGGCCACCTGGGCACCCGCGCGTGCAACCGACCGCTGCCCGACGCCGATGAGCCGCTGGCGAGGCTCAGGCGCTCTGGCGTGCGAGTCGCTCGGCCATCGCCCGCACAGCGGTGAGATCCCGCTTGCCGTTCGCGTGGACGGGAATCGCAGCCACTTCGAAGATGTCGCGTGGCTTGGGCTGGAAGAGCGGCGGTTGATCGGTCAGCGCCTGCCAGAGCTCGGACGCCGGGCACGGCAGGGGCTCATGGAGCACCACGAGGCGCTCGCCCCGGTCGGCATCCTCGACGGCGGTCACTGCCACCAGGCCGTTCCAGTCGTAGCGGGTCGAAAGAAACCGCTGCATCGCCTCCTCGATGTTGTCGAGGGGCACCATCTCGCCGCCGATCTTGGCGAATCGTGCCAGGCGACCGACCAGGTAAAGGAAGCCGTCGCCATCGATCCAGCCGACATCGCCGGTGTTGAAGCCGTCGTGGACGAACACGCGCTGCGTCAGATCGGGCTGCCCAAGGTAACCCAGCATACGGGCGGCGGACCGCACCACGAGCAGCCCTCGCTCGCCGGACGGCAGGATTTCCTCGGTCCGCGGATCTACCGTGAGCACTTCCACGCCGGGCAAGGGACGACCCACAGATCCCAGACGGCACGCCTGGGGCGTATTCACCGACACCACGGGTGCCAGCTCGGTCGTGCCGTAACCTTCGTACAGCGGCTTGCCAGTGCGCTCCCTGAACGACTCGAAGAGATCCGCCGGGCAGCGTTCTGCGCCCACCACGGCAAAGCGCAGGCTGGCCAGTTGCTCGCGGCGAACGCGCCGCAGATAGCCCCGCACGAAGGTCGGCGAGCTGATGAGAAAGGTCGGCCGCGTTCTTTCGGCGAGCCGACCCAGCGCCTCGCCATCGCGTGGATCCGCTTGCGCGGCAATGGCAAAACCCTTGGTCAGGCCTAGCCATAGGCCGGGCCCCAGTCCAAACACGTGGAATAGGGGCAGAGGGGACAGAATGCTGTCGCGGCCTGGTTGTAGCTGCAGGTGCTGCACGATGGCATCGGCATTGGCCATCAGCTGACGGTGGCCGAGCATCACGCCCTTGGGGTCGCCCCCCGAGCCGGAGGAGAAGACGATGGCCGCTAACCCGCCGGGAGATGACTGGTCCAGACGGCTCGCCGGCAGCGCTAGCACGCGCGCCATGGCCGCTAGCACTTGGGCCCGCGACAGGCCGCCAAGAAGATCCTCGATCAGAAGCAAGCGCCCCGGAATCGTCAGCGGGCCAATCCGCTCGAGGTAGGCCGCCGCACTGACGATGGTGCGCAGGCCGGCCCGCTCGCACTGTCGCGTCAACGCGTTCTGACCAATGGTGTGGTTGAGATTCACCACCGTCCGACCGGCCAGGCTGACCGCCACGTTGGCCACAGCTCCGGCTCGCCCGGCGGGGAGCAGAATGCCCACGTTCGATTCGTCCGGCGCCAGCCGCAGGCGATCCGCCAGCGCCAGTGCCACGCCGGCCAGCTTCAGCCGGCTGAGCGAGCCACCGGCGTCGGTGACGGCGGGCTTGCCAGGCGACCGACGCGCCTGGCGCAGGCATTCGGCGCCCAACGTGCGGCCGTCGCGATCGGCCGCTGCCTGTGCGGCCTCGTAGGTCCACCGTTCGTTCTGCGTCATGGCTCTCTCATTCCCAGGCGCCGTTTTCCATGCCGGCATCTCATGGGCTTGAAGCTTCCTCGCAACGTGGAACCCTCGTGGTGGCTCAGCGTGCCGGGCCGCGGACGAGCGACCTGAGCTCGTACAGCTTGTTGAGTGCCTCCCGCGGCGTCAAGCTGTCGAGATCGAGGGCCAGGAGCATGTCGGTCACCGGCTGCTCGTCGCTCACCGGGGCGAAGAGCGCCAACTGCCGCGCTTTGCCCTGTGGCGGGCGAGACCGCGCATCCTGCAACGGTGCCTTCCCTTCGGCTTCGAGACGCGCCAGCACTTGCCAGGCCCGCTCAATCACCTCCTTGGGCAGCCCGGCCAGCTCGGCGACGTGGATGCCGTACGAGCGGTCGGCGGCGCCAGGTTCTACCTGATGCAGAAAGACCACCCGTCCGTCGACCTCGCTGACCGCCATGTTGTACAGGCGCAACCTGGGCAGGCTGTCCACGAGCGAGGTCAGCTCGTGAAAGTGGGTGGCGAAGATCGTTCGGCAACGCAGTCTGGGCTCGGCATGAAGGTATTCGAGCACCGCCCAGGCGATCGCCATGCCGTCGTACGTGCTCGTTCCGCGGCCCAGTTCGTCGAGGATCAAGAGACTCCGGGGCGTCGCGTGGCGCAGGATGGCTGCTGTTTCCAACATCTCCACCATGAAGGTGCTGCGGCCGAGGGCAAGCTCGTCCTGGGCACCAATGCGGGCATAGATCCGGTCCACGAGGCCGATTTCCGCCCGGCGAGCCGGCACGAACGAACCGGCTTGCGCCATGAGCACAATCAAGGCTGCTTGTCGAGCCACCGTGCTCTTGCCAGCCATGTTCGGCCCGGTGAGCAGAATGGTCTCGCCCTCGCCGATGGTCAGATCGTTGGCGACGAAGGGAGACTCGCTGGGCATGCGCTCCACGACCGGGTGCCTGGCGGCCTCGAGCAGGAGCTGGCCGCCGGTCGTGACGCGGGGACGCGCATAGTCGTGGTGCGCCGCCACCTCGGCCAGGGCCAAGAGCGCATCCACCTTGCCGACCCAGCGAGCGGCGGCCTGGATGGGCAACTGTGCCGCTCGGATGTCCTCTAGCAGGGAGGCGAAGAGCTCCCGCTCGAGAGCCACGATGCGCTCCTCGGCGTTCAGGACCTCGGCCTCACGGACTTTCAGCTCGGGGGTGATGTACCGCTCGGCATCCACCAGCGTCTGCTTGCGGGCGTAGTCCGACGGTACCCTGCTCGCCTGCGCCTTTGGCACCTCAATGTAGTAGCCAAAGACCCGGTTGTAACCTACCTTCAGGCCGCGAATCCCCGTCCGCGTTCTCTCGACTGCCTCCAGGCCGGCAATCCATTGCCGCGCCTCGGCGACGGCGGCGTGCACAGCATCCAGCTCGGCGGAACAGCCCGGCCGGATGACTCCGGCCACGCCCAGCACCGCTGGCGGGTCCTCGGCCAGCGCCGTTTCGATCCGCTGGGCGATGGTCTCTAGCTCCGCCATCGCCGGGCTTGCGGCCTCCGTGGGCCAGGGCGGAGCATGCCCCACCACCACCCCCGCCGCCGCCACCATCCGGCGAAGACCCTGGGCCAGGGCCACGAGCTCACGCGGGCCGGCGTAGCCCGCCACGGTGCGGTTCACCAGTCGTTCCACGTCCGGCAGCGACTTGAGCATTCCCCGCAACCGGTCGCGCTCTGCACTGTCAGTCAGGAACGCCTCGACCGCATCCAGCCGCTGCTGGATGGCTTCGACGTCGAGGAGCGGTCGCTCCAGCCAGGACTTGAGCGTGCGAGCCCCCATGGGGGTGACCGTGGCATCGAGGGCCCACAGGAGCGAGCCCTTGCGCTCGCCGCGGACCGTCACGGAGATCTCCAAGTGCCTTCTGGTAGCGGCATCCAGGTTCATGAAGTGATCGATGCCGTAGGTGGACAAGCTTCGCAGTTGCGTCAGTGCACTCGGCTGGGTGTCGCCGAGGTACGCCAGTACCGCTCCGGCTGCCGCCGTCGCGGCGGCGTGCTCCTCGCAGCCGAAGGCCACCAGCGACACGGTGCCGAAGTGATCCAGAATCCGCCGGCGGGCGTTGTCGGCGTCAAATCGCCATGCCGCGTAAGGCACGACGACGGTGGGGAGGCCCAGCGCCTGTGCCAGCTCGCGGAAGCGATTCAAGACGTGCGCTATGGCCTCCGACTGGGCATCCGGGTGCAAGAGCTCCGCCGGCCGTAGCCGCACAAGCTCGTCCGTCACCAACCGGGTGGCATCCGCACCGGCGACTTCCATCGTCGAGAACTCACCTGTCGAGACATCGGCGTGCGCCAGCCCTAGCCGTTCGCCGAGGCTTGCCAACGCGGCAAGATAGTTGTTGGCGCGCGCGTCCAAGAGATCGCCTTCGACGAGGGTGCCCGGCGTCACAATCCGCACTACTTGGCGAGCCATCAGTCGGCTGCCCGACGGCGCTTCCTGTCCAGCAGCCGCTAGGGGTTGCAGCACGCCACTCATTCGCGCCCGCTTGTCAGGACTGACGTCGGCTCCCGTCTGCTCGGCAATCGCAACCTTCACGCCACGCCGAACCAGTTGCGCAATGTAGCCGTCCACCGCGTGATAGGGCACACCCGCCATGGCGATGCGCTCGTCCTTGGCGACCGGCCGGCTGGTGAGCACGACATCGCAGAGCTCGGCCACTCGAACGGCATCTTCGCCAAAGGCTTCGTAGAAGTCGCCCAGGCGGAAGAGAACGACGCAATCGGGGAAGTCGCGTTTGATCTGCGCCCACTGGCGCATCATCGGAGTGCGGGTCACGGTGCGCGCTGCCCAGGTGATGCTCGAACGCCTCGGCCGGCGGCGTCGGTCGACCGGGGATTGACGAGGTTTGGGCGGCGAGTATAAACGGCAGCCATGAGTCCGTCAATGCCCGCCCCACGACGATGGCCAGAGTGCGCGGTGGCGGTCGACCTGGGGGGCACCTGGCTGCGAGTGGCGTTGGTGCGGCGTCCCAGTGAGATCGTATTCGTCCGCCGAGTACCCACGCCGGCGCGCGGTGCCCCGGAGCCGGTGCTGTCTGCCATCGTCGAGTTGGTCGCGAGGGTCCAGCGCGAGGCCGGCAGCCGAGCGGAGGTGGCCGGCGTGGCCGCCCCGGGGCCGCTCGATCCAACCACGGGCGTCGTGTTCGAGGTACCCAACCTGGTGGGGTGGCAGGCGGTGCCACTGGCTCGTCGGCTGGCCGAGGAACTTGGCATGCCGGTCTTCGTGCACAATGATGGCAACCTGGCTGGCTTGGCGGAGGCCCACTGTGGTGCGGGTCAGAGGAGCGACCCCCTCATCTACCTGACCCTAAGCACCGGCATCGGTGGCGGAATCGTGATCGGCGGCCAGATGTACACCGGACGACATGGTCTCGCTGGCGAGCTCGGCCATGTCGTGGTGGAGGACGGCGGGCCGGCATGCAACTTTGGCCATCGCGGCTGCCTGGAGGCGCTTGCCTCCGGCACGGCCATCGCCCGCCGAGCAACCGAGCGGCTGGCAGCCGGGGAACGGAGCGCCCTTTCCGAGCTGTGCCCGCCGCCGCTCGCCGTATCGGCGCGGGACGTCGCGGCGGCGGCCGCCGTCGGCGATGCGTTGGCGCTCGACGTGCTGGCCGTCGCCGGGCGAGCGCTGGGGGTTGCCCTTGCCGGGTTCGTCAACATCTTCGATCCGGCGCGCGTGGTTCTCGGTGGTGGCGTGGCCAACTCCCTCCCTCTGCTGCGGCCGCACATCGATCGGGCGCTCGCGGAGCTGGTGATGGCGCGCTCCCACCGCCAGCTGGCGATTGTGCGCTCGGCGCTGGGGGACAATGCTGGCCTTATCGGGGCCGCCATTCATGCCTTTGCGCGCCAGGAGTGAGCCTTTTGCCGCGAGCCCACGCCTAACGCCTGGCTGCCGCCACCAATCGTGCCCTAACGTCTGCCGACGGGCCGTCGTCTAGCTCTCCCGGAGACGGGACGCCATGGTAGCCAGTTGCCCCGGATCGCGCAGCGCCGCCAGCGAGGTGGCGGACTCCTGGAAGCCCTCCAAGGCGCCGAAGAAGCGATCCACGGGATCGCCAGCGAAGGTGGGCACCACGAACAGATGGGTGTGAGGAATGCGTCGGCCGCGGGCATAGAGTGCCACGAAGTCGGGCTGCAGCAGCCGCATCAGCCGACCGGCCAGGCGGTGGGCCAGCCGGAACACACTTTCCGTTTCCGCCGGCGAGAGCTCATGCCACCAGGGCACATGGCGGCGTGGGATGACGAGACAGTGCCCCGCGGTCAAGGGCTGAATGTCCAGGATGGCCAGGGCTCGCTCGTCCTGGTCGACCACATAGGCGGGTGCGGTCCCGCGCACGATGGCACAGAAGACACATTCTTGGGCGGTAGTCATGTCGTTTCCCTCGAGCGGTACCGGGCGCCAGGAACGGCAACGGGGGGCACCATTCTGCCCCCCGCCATGTACCTTGCCGCGATCGGCCCGCGCCGCTACTGGAGCTTCGCGTCCGGCAGGCGGCAACGGGCAGCGGTTTGGCGCCGGTCCAGGCGCGAAGCCTACCAGTCGAGTTCTGGATCGGGCCGCAGACCTTTGCCCGTGGCGGCCTCCAGCATAATGCGCTGCTCCACCGACGCGACCAACATCTTGGTGGCCTTCACCGTATCCGGATTCACCGACACCGAGTCGATCCCACACTGAATGAGGAACTTGGTGAAGTCTGGATAGAACGATGGCGCCTGGCCACAGATCGAGACCGTCTTACCATCACGGTGGGCCACCTCGATGAGCTTCCGGATCATCCGGCGCACGGCGAGATTCCGCTCGTCGGCGATGTGGGCGATGATCTCGCTGTCCCGGTCCAATCCGAGCACCAGCATCGTCAGATCGTTGGATCCGATGGAGTAGCCGTCGATGTATGGATTGAACTGATCGGCCAGGATCACGTTGGAGGGAATCTCCGCCATCAGCCAGATCATGAAGTCCGGTCCGCGCACCAGTCCGTTGGCGGCGATGACTTCAACGGTCTTGCGGCACTCTTCGACAGTGCGACAGAAGGGAATCATCAGGTGCACGTTGGTGAGTCCGAACTCGCCGCGCACTTTCTGGACTGCCGCCAGCTCGAGCTTGAAGGCCTCCACGTACTTGGGGTCGTAGTACCGGGACGCACCGCGCCAACCAAGGAGCGGCGACGGTTCGACCGGTTCGTAGTCGTTGCCGCCTTCGAGATCACGATACTCGCTGCTCTTGAAGTCCGATAGGCGGAGGATGACCGGCCGAGGATGCATGGCCTGCGCCACCCTGCGGATGCCCTCCGCCAGCTCGTCGACTGCTACCTGCGGCTGCCCAATCTCGATCAAGTAGAGCGGGTGGCGATGGATCCAAGTGGTCCAGATGAACTCCTCACGCAACAGCCCGATGCCGTCGCACGGCAAGACCGCATACTGCTCGGCTTGCTCGGGATTGCCAAGGTTCATGTATACCTTGGTCGCGGTCGGCGGGAAGTACTCGGCAGCCACGACTCCCCCTGGGCTTACCGGCTGCGGTGTCACGGGCTCGACTACACGACCTTCGTACACCACCCCCGCTGAGCCGTCGACGGTGATCTCCTGGCCGTCGGTGATGACGTCGGTCGCTCGCTTGCCATACTGGGCGGTGCCGACGATGCAGGGGATGCCCATTTCCCGCGACACGATCGCCGCATGACAGGTCTTGCCGCCGGAGTTGGTGACGATGGCTTTGGCCTTCTTCATCACCGGTACCCAGTCGGGGTCGGTCATCTCCGTGACCAGAATCGCGCCTTCCTCAAACGAGCTCAGCACGTTCGACTTCCATGCCTTGACGGCCGCCTCCGCCTCCGCACGAGGGAGGCCGGCAATCTGCCGATCCAGCTCGTCCCTGGAGAAGACCATGGCCTTGCCCCATACTATACCTGGGGAGGCGGACGTGCCCTTGGCAATGACCTTGCGCACCGTCGTCGTCGGCGGGCCGCTCGGCTCCGACACGCTGGGCTGGATCTCGGCAGGCCCTGGGCCAGGTTCTTCCAATGGCCTCTCGGACCGTCGCGACCAGGAAGTCTCTGGCCGAGCCTGCAGGATGAACAGCCGGTTCGTGGGACCGTCGAGGCCCCACTCGATGTCCATGTGTCGGCCATAGTGGGTCTCGATGCGCACGGCATAATCGGCCAGTTCCAGCACCTGCTCGTCGGTCAGCGACGGCAGCGAGGCCTCCTCGGCTGGCACCGGCACCTCGACGACCCCGCCCTCCGGTCGGTGCACGAGCTTAACCCTCTTCTCCGTGATCTCGCGGTGTACGATTTGGCGCGTCGCCTTCTCGACCAGCCAGTCGTCGGGCGATACCTTCCCCTGAACGACGTATTCGCCAAGCCCCCACGCGCCTTCGATATCCACGACTGCCGGATCGCCGCTCGACACATTGAGGGTGAACATCACGCCGGCAGCGCGAGAGTAAACCATGAGCTGCACGACCGCCGAGAGCTTGACCGCCAGGTGATCGAAGCCCTTGCGCACCCGGTAGTAGATCGCCCGATCGGTAAACAGCGAGGCGTAGCACTCTCGGATGCGGGCCACCACTTCGTCGGGCCCGACGACATTCAGGTAGGTCTCCTGCTGGCCGGCAAACGAAGCGTCGGGCAGGTCCTCGGCCGTGGCGCTGGATCGCACCGCGACATGGGGATAACCGGTCGTTCCGGTCTGGGCCTGGTACCGGCGTGCCAGCTCCAAGTATGCGTTGCGAAATGCCTGGTCAAGCTCCGCGGGCATGGGGGCACTGCTGACGAGGGCCCGCAATTCCTCGCCGACGGACTGCAAGAGCAGCGCATCTTCGGGGTCGGTCAGACGGCCAAGCACGCTTGCGATTCGCTCCTGCAGTCCGCCGTGCTGCACGAAGCGATCATAGGCCGCAGCCGTGGTGGCGAAGCCGTAGGGCACGGGCACACGGGCCGCCGAAGTCATTTCGCCGAGCGACGCCGACTTCCCACCCACCAGCGGCACATCGGTGTTGCGCAGTTCGTCGAACCACAGGACGAACCGCTCTTCCTTGGGTGTCTCTTGCTGGAACATGTTCCCTCGCCAATCCTCTGTTAGGCATGCGAACAGCCGGCACCCGCCGGCTGGACCACGACGCCGCCGCACGCGTCGTCCGAGTGGCTCCATGCTACCATCCGCCCGGCAGCGGCGCAAGAAACCGGCCATGGCCGCGCGAGCTTGACCGCTTGTGACAGCGTCCCTTATGCTCCGCAGAACGTTCCGGCGAGCCCTGAACGTCGCCGCCGGACGTGGAGGGGAATCGTGGCCGCGCCTCAGCCAGCTGACATCATCCTGTTGATCTCGCCCGACCGAAAGCGCTTCGTGCTGCGGCTGCAGTCCGGTGCCGCGCTGCACACTCACTGCGGGGTCATCCCCCATGACGCCATCCTTGAAACCCCGTACGGCGGCTCTGTGCTCAGCCACACCGGTCACCCCTTCACCGTGCTGCAGCCGACGATGGAAGAGGCCTTGATGAGCCTGCGGCGCGCGACCCAGATTGTGTACCCCAAGGAAATCGGGTACATCTTGCTCAAGCTGTCGATTCTGCCTGGTCGGCGAGTGATCGAGGCCGGGGCCGGCAGCGGCGTGCTTACAGCGGCTCTGGCACGTTATGTCCAGCCGGGTGGTTCGGTTTACAGCTACGAAGTCCGCCTTGACATGCTCGAGCTGGCGCGGGAGAACGTCAGCCGATTGGGACTGATCGCCTCGGTCGAGTTCCGCCACCGGTCGATCGAGGATGGTTTCCTGGAGCACGATGTGGACGCCGTGTTTCTCGACCTCCGCGAGCCCTGGCGCCACCTCGACGCAGTCAGCCAGGCTTTGGCCAACGGTGGTTTCTTCGGCAGCGTGGTGCCGACCGTGAATCAGGTCATCGAGCTGGTTAATGGCTTGCAGCGGCGCTCGGACTTCACGGATGTCGAGGTTCTCGAGCTTCTCCTCCGCCAGTACAAGCCGATCGCCGAGCGGCTGCGGCCGATGGACCGACTCACCGCCCACACCGGCTTCTTGACCTTCGCTCGTAAGCTCGAAGGATCCTCCGACCGGGGTGGCGGGGCAGCTTCCCGCCGGGCTGCTGGCGCTGGTTCTAGGCCGCTTGACCGGTACAGCCAGACGTGCTAGGCTCGCCCCCTACGTCGAGCAGGCGGTGACTCGTGCCAACTGCTCGGCCCAGGGTCTTCCCCATGCTGCCGCTTGGAATTCGCCGCGAGGACAAGAGTCGCTGGGAACGGCGCGTGCCGCTCACGCCGATGGATGTGGCCAGCCTTCGGCAGCATCACGGCATCGACGTTTACGTCCAGAAGTCCGCCAACCGCATCATCCCCGACGAGGAGTTCGCGGCTGCGGGCGCTGTCTTGCGGGATGACCTGGGGCCGGCGAGGATCGTGCTCGGCATCAAGGAGGTACCTCCTCATGCCATCGAGCCGGGCAAGGTCTACCTGATCTTTGCCCACGTCATCAAGGGTCAGAGCCACAACATGCCCATGCTCGAGCGGCTCCTGGAGGAGGGCTGCACCTTGATCGATTACGAGAAGGTCGCCGATCGCAACGGGCGTCGGTTGATCTTCTTCGGCTGGCACGCGGGCGTGGTGGCCATGATCGAAGGCCTGTGGACCCTCGGCCAACGGCTGGCATGGGAAGGCATCGACAATCCGTTCTCCGAGCTTCGGAATACGTTCACCTACCCAGACCTAGCGTCGGCCCGCGCTGCGGTGCGGTTGGCTGGTCAGCACATTGCCCAGCAGGGCCTGCCAGACCCGATCGCGCCTCTCGTCATCGCGCTCGTCGGCTACGGCAATGTGGGGCGCGGAGCCCAGGAGATCTTGGCCGATCTACCGGTGCGCCTTGTGGAGCCCAGCGCTGTGCCCCAGGTGGCCAGCGATCCCAAGGCAGAGCGGCATGTGATTTACGCTGCCGTATTCAAGGAAGAACACATCGTACGGCCACGACGGGATGGCGCGGCCTTTGATCTACAAGAGTACTACGCTCATCCCGACCGCTATGTGTCGTGCTTTGCCCCGTACCTAAAGCACGTCAGCATGGTGCTTCACGCCAACTACTGGGACGCGCGGTATCCGCGGCTGATCACCAAGGACGACATCGCCGAGCTTTACGCCGGCCACGCACAGCCGAAGCTGCGGGTCATTGCCGATGCTTCGTGCGATGTGGAGGGCGGCGTCGAATGCACCGTCCTGACGACAGAACCCGATGAGCCGGTCTACGTGTATGATCCGCGGCGCGGCGCCGCCGACTTGGGCGTGGCCGGACATGGGCCGGTCGTCCTGGCAGTAGACATTCTGCCCAGCGAGTTGCCACTGGAAGCATCGCAGTACTTCTCCCAGGTGCTTTCGCCGTTCGTACCCCCGATCGCCGCCGCGAACTTCGACACTCGGTGGTCCGATCTCTCGCTCCCGGAGGAGATACGCCGCGCTGTGATCGTCCATCGGGGCGACTTGACTCCCGACTATCGCTACCTGGCGCAGTATCTCTGCCGCTAGCCACAGCTGCGATTTCACCGCACGCAGAAAGGAAGCGCCACATGCCGAAGATCGTCGTGTTCGGTGCCGGACTGGTGGCCCGCGCTCACGTACGCTACTTGCTCGAGCACGGCTACCAGGTGACGGTGGCCAGTCGCACTGTGAGCAAGGCCGAGGAGCTGGTGGCCGGGGCGGCCAAGGGGCGGACGGTGGCCTTCGACATCGAGCAGGCGTCGGACGAGCGGCTCGCCGAGTTGGTGCGCGAGCACGATGTGGCGGTCAGCCTGCTGCCCTACGTGTACCATCCCCGCATTGCCACAGTCTGCGTTGCCGAGCGTCGCCACCTAGTCACGACCTCGTACGTGGGTGAGGCCATGCGCAACCTGGATGGCCCGGCGCGCCAGGCCGGCGTGACACTCCTTAACGAGATTGGGGTGGACCCCGGCATCGATCACATGACCGCTATGCGCGTTATCCACCGCGTCCAGCGGGCGGGGGGTCAGGTCACCAGCTTCGTCTCCCATTGCGGAGGCTTGCCGGCACCCGAGGCCAACACCAATCCCTTGGGCTACAAGTTCTCGTGGAGCCCGCGAGGCGTGCTGCTGGCGGGGCGGAATGCAGCCCGGTATCGCCGCGACGGTGTGCTGGTCGAGGTTCCCGGAGAGGTCCTGTTCGATCACCGCTGGCCGATGACGGTGCCGGTCGAGGGGCGGCCATTGGCGCTCGAAGGCTACCCGAATCGCGACAGCCTGCCGTACGCCGAGGTGTATGGCATCCCGTTGGCGCAGACGGTGCTGCGGGGAACGCTTCGCTACCCCGGTTGGTGCGAGACGCTCCGTCACTTGGCCGCGCTGGGCATGCTCGATGACACGCCGGGGGACTTGGGCGGCTCCACGTACCGCGCCCTTTTGGCGAGGCGGGTCGGAGCTTCGGCTGCCGACGACCTGAGGGCGAGACTCGCCGAGTGTCTGGGGGTTCCTGCCGACGCAGCGGTGATCGACCGTCTGGAATGGCTTGGCCTGCTCTCCGAGGAGCCCCTGCCCGCAGGCTGCGCCTCGCCGCTCGATGTGCTCACGGCCACCATGCTAGAGCGAATGCAGTATCAGCCCGGTGAACGCGACATGATCGTCCTGGTGCATGAGTTCGTGGCCCAGTATCCAGATCACCGCGAACGGATCACCTCGACGATGATCGACTTCGGCATTCCCTATGGCGACACGGCCATGAACCGGACGGTAGGGCTGCCGGCAGCCATCGGCGTGCGCTTCCTGCTGGAAGGCGTCCTGGTCCAACCCGGCGTGATCATCCCGGTCATGCCGGAGTTCTATGAGCCAGCGCTCTCCGAACTAGATCGGCTGGGCGTGCACTTTTGCGAGACAACAGCCGTCTTAGGCTGAGTCGTTCGCTCCTACCATCGCCAACCGAGCGGCTGACGGCCGCGCAGGCAAGGCAGCGCCGGGCCAGCACAGCCGCCCCACCAAAGAGTGCCTTGGAACGATGCTCCCGCGCCACCCTGCCGCTCCGTCCACCGTTGGCGAGCCGTTGACCTCCAGCGCTCCGAACCCTGGGTGCTGGGCGTAGCGGTGCGCTTCAGCCGCGGAGTTCGGGTTGGCGTCGCTGTGACGTTGGGCGTGCTCGTGGCCGACGCGGTGGCCGTCCGTGTACGACTAGCAGTGGCGGTCGCCGTTGCAGTGCTGGTGGCAGTCCGCGTGTTCGTTGGGCTTGCCGTCGCTGTGGCAGTGGGTGTCGAGGTCTTGGTCGCCGTCGCCGTATAGGTGGCGGTCCGTGTGTTCGTTGGGCTTGCCGTCGCTGTGGCGGTGCTCGTGGCCGTCGGCGGCAGCGGCGTGGCCGTAGCGGTCGCGGTGTGCGTTGCGGTGGCGGTGTGCGTCGCCGTGGCGGTGGCAGTCGCAGTCTGAGTTGCGGTGGCCGTGGCCGTCGCCGTGGCGGTGCTCGTGGCCGTCGGTGGCAGCGCAGTGGCCGTAGCGGTCGCGGTGTGCGTCGCGGTGGCGGTGTGTGTTCGCGTCGCCGTGGCGGTGGCAGTCGCAGTCTGAGTTGCGGTGGCCGTGGCCGTCGCCGTGGCGGTGCTCGTGGCCGTCGGCGGCAGCGC
>DAOUCP010000043.1:0-71500 GCA_034432155.1 Anaerolineae bacterium | reverse complement strand
AGCAAGTGCGTTCAGTGACTATTTGTCCAGAACCGACCCCTCTCGCCCCCTCGGAGCGCGAAACGACGCCCTCCCAGCGGCGGAAGATACCTAGAAGAAGGTCCGATCATCGCCTTGAGTGTGGAAGTTGGGCTAGCGGCCGCGCCGGCGGAGTCTGTCTCGGCCGTCAAGCCGATGCGGGCACACGCGGCCGCCTGTCAGCGTCAGCCAACGCCCGGCCATCGTTCGCCAAGGAGCCGCACACCGCCCACACTGGCCACCAGCCAGTTCATGACGCCGAAAAAGACCGACACCGCCGTCGCCTCGCTGGGCGCCACCGGCACCCGCAGCAAGCCCAACAGACCGACGTACGTCCACTCCCGCACTCCCCAGCCACCCACCGAGGGCAGGAGCGTGGACAGCGAAACCAGCGGCACCACCAAGCACCAGTCCACAACGGAGGCCCCACGCGCGCCCATCGCCCGGCCAGTAAGGACGTTGGCGGCGATCAGAAGGCCGCTGAAGACAAGGGACCAGCTGGCAGCCGCTAGCATCGCGCGGCCGTCGTACTCGGCAAACGAATCGACGAAGCGGGCGACGCCAGGCCAGCTGACCAGCCGTCCGATGAGCGGCCATGTCTCCAAACGACTGCGCCAACGGTGGGCTGTCAGAAGCACCAGGCTGCCGGCCAGCCCGACGGCCGTAGCCGACAGCAGCGCAGCCCACAACGCAAGCGGCACCCGATGGCGGGCCAACGCCAACGCTACCGCGCCGACCGGCAACAGCATCATGACCCCGATCGCTCGATCGACGACGACGGTGCTTGCCGCCCGGGCACTGCCCAGCCCTTCGCGTCCCAGCAACAGGCTGCGTACCACGTCGCCGCCGAAGCCGGTGGGCAGCAATTGGTTGAAGAAAGTGCCCATCAGGAACAAATCGGTACAGCGCCTCAAGGAGGCCTGGTGGCCCAGGGCTCGAATCAGGCTGCGCCAGCGAGCGCCCCGGACAAGCGAGCCCAACACGGCGTACGTCAGCACTGCGCCCACGAGGTACCGTGGCTCGCTGCCTCGCAATGCGGCACGTACACCGCCCAGGTCGACCCCGCCAAAGCGAAACAGGAGAGCCAGCAGACAGCCGCTGATCGCCAGTCGGAGCGCCGCCGTCCGGATGCTGGCCTTCATGGCCGGCCTGCTTCACCCAGTGTCAGGCCGACGCCGGGTCCGCGGCGGCGGTACGCCGTCACCGAGACGACGCCGTTCGCCAGCGACCACGCCTCGTCGCGCCAGGCGACGGCCTCCAGAATCTCTGCCGCCACCGCGGGCTCATGGCGATAGTGGACCAGCCAGGCGCGGCGCCAACCGGCTGGGAAGTCCCGCTGCAGGGCCTCCCTCATCTCCGCCTCCGTCCAGTGCCCCCAGAAGCGAACCAACGGTGCCTGCCAGGCATAGTGGCGGGCGAAGACGGTCTCGCCCCCGGCTACCACGACGTCCTGGGGTCCGAGCCGGTCATGCAATGTGGCGCGCACCAACTCGACCGAGCGGTTGGCATAGACCCACACATAGTCGATGCCCGCCAGTTGTCCGACGTACACGGGCGGTGGCCCGGTCGAGTTATGGTACTCGGCCAGCAGGGTGGGGTTCTGCTGCCGTTGCACCTGGCTCTTGTACAGCACCACGTAGTCACTCGTGCCGGCGCGATAACCATCCGCGGAGCGCGTCCGCCCCTGAAAGAGCGGCGCGAAATTAGCGACGCCGCGCACCGTCACCTCCAGCTGGTCGGCCGACGGTTGTCGGTTGAGCCAGTCGGCTGCCAGGTCATAGCCTTCGCCCCAGCCTACCAGGATGACTCGCTCTGCCACCCGGGCGCCGCCCAAGAGCGGATTGTAGGACGCCAACTCGTAGGGATGGGCCGCCAGGGCACCGCCGACCTCGGCGACCACGGCCATGGCGAGCAGGCCACCTCCGGTGCGCCCACACGAAGTCGCCGCCAGCCCAAGGCCCACCCCCGCGGCGAGGTTGACGGCCGTCAGGGCCGGCAGCAGGTAGCGGTCGAACTTCTTGGGTCCAGGGGTTAGCAGTAGTCCGAAGATCACCGCCCAGGCCAGCGTCCCACCCAGGAGGCGCACCACCGCCCGGGTGCCAGCTTCCTGGCTAGCCATTGGGCTGCGGCCCTGCCTCAGATGGCGGCCAAGCCACAGCGCCGCGCAGGCGAGGCCGAGCCAGGCCGCGGGCGTGAGACGGAAGGCGGCTGCGACGGGATAGAACAGCGGACCCGGATCGGCAACCGGCTTGCCCAGAAAGTAGTTGCCGCTCTGGTGGGGAACCGCCCCTTCGGCCACCGCCTTGGCCAACACCGCTTGCACCGTGCGCCGGGGCTGCGCCCACATCGCCGGCCAGATGGCTGTCACCGTCAAGAGCGCCGCCACCGCCCACACCGTCAGGTTCCTGGCCACCGGCCACAGCCCTGCCAACCCCGCCCCAGCGACAGCTCGCCGCCGGGCGACGGTTCCTCTCGACAGCGGCTCGGCCGCCGGTCCCGGGGAGCTACCCTCGCCCACCATTGCTGCCCGCTCCCGGCACCGAAGAGCGCACAGCCGCTGCCAGGCGGCGAGAACACCCACTCCCACCACCAGCGACAGGGCCACCGACTTGTTGGCCAGCGCCAGGCCGGCCAAGACACCGGAGATGACCCAAGCCCGCCGACCTTGCGCCGCCGCGCCGAGAGCGGCCAAGAACGAGGCCAGCGCCAGCAAGCTCGTCAGGGCATCCAGGTGCAGCACGCGGCTGTGGGCCGTGAGGAACGGATCCAGCGCCAGTACGAACAGGCCGCCACCTGCAACCACTGCCGGCAAGCCGAGCCCCACGCGCAACAGCAAGTAGATCCCAAGCAGCAGCAGCGCCGTTGCCACGGCCACACCACGGCGCGCCCGAAACAGGAGCGGCGGCAGCGTTCGAAACACGCCGGCCAGCGGTTCATCGTCGAGCCGTGAGAGATCACTGCCTCCCCCCGTCGTCTGACAGACAGACGGCCACTCGCCAAGCGGCTGAGACCAGAGCGCCAGACCGCCCAGCCACATCGTGAGCACGCCCGGATGGCCCACCTGGAACGTGTCGGCCCAACGATGCTCGCGCAGCGCACCCTGGAAATTGATGGCCCGGCAGGTCCAGCGCACCTCGTCGGAGGCAAGGAAGCGATCCAAGCGATCGAGCCGCAGCCAGCCAGCCAGCATGAGCAACGCACCGAGGATCGCCAGCTCCGCCAGCCATCCCGATCGTCGCCCTGACAGCAGCCCTGATAGCCGCCCTGATAACCGTCCCGACGGCCGCCCTGATAGCCGGCCTAGTAGCCGCCCTGACAGCCGCCCCGACAGTCGCCCCGACAGCCGCGTCACGGCTCCATCACCGCTACCGTCGCCAGCTCGATGGCCCCCAAGCCCGATGCTGGCCCGCTCTCAACCGCCAGTCGTCGGCCGCTGGCTGGTTCGTAGATCCCGGCCAGCAACTTGTATTCGCCCGCCGCGAAGCCTCCCTCGCCGCCCGTGGCGGAGGCCGCTTCTTTGGCGCGCAAGAAGTGGCCGTCGAAGACGAGCTGCCCGCTCTGCCAAGTACTCGTCGGAGAGCGGCCACAGTCCGGCCAGCCATCATGCTGCGCCACCACCACCCCCGCGCGCTGCAAGTGCACGAAGACGGAATAGTTGGCCCGCGGGATCGCCGCGGCACGCCAGACCAACACGACGCCGAGCTGGTCGCCCGGGTGGAGGCGCACCAAGACCCGGCCGCCATCCCATTCGACCGCCCGCGCGCCGGGGAAGTCGGCGCCCCAGAGTCCAATTCCTTCCGCCAGCTGCACCCGGTAGGCCACTTGGGGCAGGGGCAGCTCCAGGGCCTGCATGACCGCCAGGGATCGGGATCGCCAGTCGTCCACAGCCCTCGCCCGCGAAGCGCTGCCAGAGGACTCGGGACAGGCGAGCGGCGCCCGGAAACCCGAGGCCGTTTCCGGTTCGGGACAGGCATCGGGCGCCGCAGATCCACAGGCTCTGGGCCCGCCCGGCAGCGCCGGATCGTCCAGCCACAGGTCAGGAAGATCGGGCTTGGCCGGCCCGCTCTCGGATGCCATGGCTGACCGCTGCCACGCGGTTAGCTTGCCCGCGCCGCGCACACACACCACCGCCGCCCGACGGTACTCGGCCTGGATGACATCCAGCGGCACAGGTTCGGCATCCTGCGGCCGCCAGGCGAGATAGTAGCGGGCCGGCCGCTCGGCACAGCGAACCGCGCCCCACGTGTACCAGCCGGTCACGAGCCGTTCTTCATTGGAGTCGTAGTCGGCGGCCAGCGGATCGCCCAGACGGCGGAGTGCATTCCAGCCTGCCCGGTACGGGAACCCAAAGTAGCCTCCACGGGGCGGCTGGTCCCCGAATGGCGTCCAGATCGGTAGCCGCGCCTGCGGGTAGACGCGCTTGTACTCCGGATCATGGCGCACGAATACCACGTACTGGTGCACCGTGAACAGCCCAAGGCCGGCGCCGGCGACGAGCCCCGCGCCAACGCGGGCGTGGAACGCGCCAAGCCGCTGCTCAGCCTCCAGCCAGGCCAGGGCTCGGTCCCAGGCCCAGCCGCAAAGCAGAGCCGCGGCCGGCATCATGGTGTAGAAGTGGGTATGCGGCTTGGCAGCCAGGAACGCAGCGGCGCAGAAAGGGCCAGCGAACCACAACAGCGTGGCGCGCCAGGCCACGGAATGCCGTGACGCCAACAGGGTGGCGGCCAGGGGGCAGGCATAAACGACGATGGCCCACGAGCGGCCGGCGTACTCGAACCAGGCTTCTCGAGCCACCGTGCCCAACGCGGCGGCCATCCAGGTCGCGGCCAACAGCCAACCCATGGCTGCAACCTGGTGACTCCGCCCACGCCCCGAGGGGAGACCTTCGCTGCGCCCACGGCCAGCGATGAGCCATGCCAGCTGGCAGCCAAGGGCCACCAGCAGCGTACCCATCACCGCCACGACGTAGTAGCTGGCATTGTAGAACGAGGCACGTTGGAGGTAGTCGCTCAGCTGGTTGTAAGGCAGATCGCCTCCCAGTCGTCGGCCCCAGATGTAGCTCCCGGTGGCGGCGAATTGCGGATGGCGAACGAACGGCACATAGAAGGCGGCCGTCACGAGACCTGCCAGGGCCACCGCTGACGCCAGGCCCAAGAACGCGCGACGGCTCGAGCCGGCCTGGTGGCGCCAGCCGGCGAAAGCCAGCCAGGCGACGGGCGGCCACGCCAGCACCATTTCGTAGTGGGCCCACGTGCCCAAGCCCAGAAAGAGACCCGCGAAAAG
This sequence comes from Anaerolineae bacterium, assembly GCA_034432155.1. Lineage (GTDB taxonomy): Bacteria > Chloroflexota > Anaerolineae > Epilineales > Epilineaceae > DAOUCP01. The sequence continues at coordinate 66,199 of DAOUCP010000043.1, read as the reverse complement.
CAGGTAGCGGCCGGCGTGGGGGCCGCCGCGATGGAAGCGCCAGGCACACCACATCGCCAGCACGGCAAACAGCACTACCACGCTCTGGTACTGAACGATCCGCGAGAAAGCGATCATGGTGCCATCGATGGCCAGCACCAGACCGGCGAGCCAGCCGGCGCGCGCGGACCACATCCGCCGGCCCAGACTGGCCAGGGCCAGCACCGCCGCTAGGCCGGCGAAGGCAAACGGCAGCCGAGCGGCGGCCTCACCAGGATTGCCCAACTGCAGAACGGCAGCCGGCAGCAGGACCTCGATCGGCCCCTTCTTATGCCACAAGAGCAGGCTCGCGTCTCGCCGCTCGACCAGTGCCCGGGCCAGCAACATGGCTCGCGCCTCGTCCCCCTGGAATTCGCTGTAGCCCAGGTGCGCCAGCCGAAAGAAGGCCGCGAAGAGCACGAGGCCCACCGTGGCCATGCGGACGAGCGCTTGGCCGCGCCGCGGGGGAGCATCAGACACTGCCGACGGCGATTGGGCTCGCGACGCCAGGTAGGCCGCGAGACCCCGGTAGAAGTCGTAGAGCACCAGCGGCACGAGCGCCAGAAGAGCCAACACCGCCAGCAGAGCCAGGCGGGACGGCAAAGCCCGGAGCAGCGCCGAGCCCACCAGGCCAACGATCCCAAGACCGGCGGACAGCGTCGCGAGCTCACTGGGCGACACATCCCACGCTCGCAGCAGGTGCAGCGCCACCAGGAAGCCAACGACCAGCCACAGGCTCAAGGCCACGGCAGTCAAGGCCCGCCCTCCTCGCGACGGGGCGCCACTTGCGCCAGAATCGCATAATCACGCCGGCTGCCGCTCTGTTCCACCGCCAGGCGAGCGCCCTCCGGCGCCGCCGGATCGTAGACGGCGACAATCAAGAGGCTCTCCTCTGGCCAGCTCTGCGGCAGCGCGAGCTCGTGCCGATCCGCAATCGCCTCGCCCACCTGCCAGCCGCGACACGGCCGAGCACCCAGCGCTGGCTGGCTGTCGTGCTGCGCCAAAGGCGGTCCGCCGGCCTCTAGGTCGCCGGTCGCCCCGCGACGAGCCGGTACCATCTGCACCGATACGGCGTAGTTCGCGGGAGCCCGCGCCAGCGCCCGCCAATGGAGGGTGATGGGCATGGTGGCGGCAATCGGCCGGCCCGCCACCGTGGGCCACTGGTCCACCGGCGGGCGCGCATCGTAACCGCGAAGCTCCAGGAGGCCGCCGAACTGCGCCGTCACCTCCTCGTCGGGCGCCTGGGGCTGCTCGCGGGGCGGTGCCGTCACCTGCACGAAGCCCAGCCAGAGTGCCTGCACGGGCAGCCAACGGCGGCGCATCCAGACCGGTCGCCCAGCCGAGAGCAGGCTAGCGCGCAGACTGTACCGACCCGGGACCGACGGTAGAGGCAACTGTAGCCTGAGTCGGCGCACGTCCCCGGGCCGCCACACAGCTGGCGAATCGCCCGCCTCGGCCAGCGGCACCTCGGCGCGCGAGCGACGCCGACCCAGCCCATCCACGATCTCGAGACGCAAGCCCTCCGCCCCTGGCGGCCGTGAGACGGCGCGCAGCCAGAGCCCCATGCCCAGCTCACCGCCCGCTGGCCAGAGCCTGGAGCTCAGATCGTAGCCGAGGAGCTCGAGCCCGCTCCCCCGGCCGCCGGCTCGAACGCCGATGGCCAAATCCCGCGGCTTGGGCGCCTCACCCGCGACCACCGTCACCTGGCCCAGCCGGCGCTGGCCCATCCCCAACCGCCCTTCGCAACCGGGGCAGTAAAGTTGCAGGCTGAGGGTGTAAGTTCCGGCCGGCACCACCGGCTCGACCATCAGGTCGTAGCTGTCGAAGGCCGGATACGCGTGGCGGACCAGCGCGTGATCGCCCTGGCTCCAGACCCGACCGCCGGCGTCCACCAGCCGGAGCGAGAGCTTCGTGCCTGCCGGAGGCACGGCGGGTCCGCTGCGCCGCACAGCGCTGGCGGGCGGCCACGCCAGATCGGGTGCGTAGATCCGGACCCGCAAGGCCAGTCCGGCCACCGCCGGTTGGGGCTGCGTGCGCCACCAGAGCGGCCACTCCTGACTGTCCGTCGGCTTCTGGGCGGAGGCAAGCTCCCGGTCGAGCGACCCCCATGCCTCGTAAGCATCCAGCCGGACGGGGATGGTGCGCCCGTGAAAGGTTCGCTCCGCCACCAGCCGTGCCCGGGCAGGCACCGTCATTGCCTCCTCGCCGGCCGCCATCGGCCTGGCCACCGTCGCCTCCAGCCAGTCCTTCATCTCCGGAAGCGGCGTCATGAACCACAGGCGCCCCTCAGGGGGCAGGACCCCGGCCAGCTGCTCGGCAGGCGGTCGCTCGTCCAGCCGACCGTCGGCCCGCATCGCTGGGACCGCCAGCACCGGCAGTCGATCGACGAGCTGTTCGAACGCCAGCACCAGCCGTGGATCCGACACCGCAAACCGGTCGCCGGGAACTGCCCAGCGCGACACGTGTTGCGCCAAGGCGCGCAGATCGTCCTTGCGATAGGCCGGGTCGTGGTAAAAGCCCCAGCATGATTGGACCATGGCACCACCCAGGACGGCGCCGGCGGCCAGTCCGCCGAGTGGCCAGCGTCGGTGCAGGGCCGACAAGCCAGCCGCGAGCAGGAGGAAGTAAGGCGGCGAGGCAAGCAGGATGTGGCGCACGCCCATGTATACCGGCTTGACCAGAGTGATGGCGAACACGCCCAGGACCGGCAACAAGAGAAAGCCACCGAGCGTCGCAGCGACGGCCGGCTTCCGCCTGACAAGCACCGCCAACCCGATTCCCAGCGCCAGGAGGGCCAGGCTGTCGATCCAGACGACCCGCTCCGGATGGGGATCCCAGCCGAAGGTGAAGCCGTGCACTACGTCGCGCAGGATCACCGTCAGCGGAACGAAATGCTGGTCGGTCTCCGCGCCCAGCCCCAGCCGGTGCCAGGCGAATGGCAACAACGGCCAGGCGAGCAGCCCGACGACCAAGACGGCGGTCCATAGCCGTCGATCGGCGAGCAGTCTGCGCCCACCGGCCCGGGCCACCGACGCAGCTGCCAGAAGCACTTGGAACAGGAGCAACTGGAAGCCGAGGTAGTGCGTCCAAAGGAGGGCCGCGTTGGCAGCCGTGGCGAGGAGCAGCCAGCCGCCCAGCTGGCGGTCGCGCGGAGCGGCACAAGCTCGGACCAGGCTGTAGACGGCGAGCAGTCCGAGGGCAACCTGCAGGGTGTAGCTCCGGATCTCCTGGCTATACCACAAGGTAAGGGGCGAGATCGCGGCTACCCCCGTCGCCAGCAAGGCGGTGCGTCGCCCCAACCAGCGGCAGCCTACCGCCCACAAGAGTGGCAGGCTGACCAGGCCGGCGGCCAGCGAAGGCCACTTGGCTAGCCAGGTACTGACGCCCACCAGGCGGAACCAGCCTCCCAGAAGAACGAAGTACAGCGGTGGCTGGACATCGCGTGTCACCAGCTCGCCAATGTCGATGCGCCCGCTCACCAGGAACGGCAGCGGCTTCGTGGCCCGGTACAGCGAAAGCGCCTCGTCTTGCCAAATCGACATGGCGTCCAGATGCCAGGCGCGCAGCCAAGCCGCCAGCAGCACGATGCCCACCAAGAGCCAGCGCTGTGGCACCCGGCAAGACCACGGCCCGTCCCGGCCGCTACTTGGTTTCGAGCCAGTTCCGGCCAACCCCGACGTCGACTTTCAGGGGCGGGTCCAGCGGATAGGCGGCCTCCATGATGCTGCGGACGAGATCGGTCACCTCGTCCACCTCGGCGAGCGGTGTCTCGAGGACCAGTTCGTCATGCACCTGGAGGAGCATCCGCGCCTGCAGGTGGCGCTCCTGCAGGGCGCGATGGATGCCGATCATGGCCAGTTTGATGATGTCGGCCACCGACCCCTGCATCGGATGGTTGATGGCTTCGCGCTCCGCCGCCCGTTGGAGCACGTTCGTGCGGGCATCGCGGGTGGCTACCTGCAGGATCGGGAAGTAGCGCCGCCGACCCAGCAGCGTCTCCGCGTAGCCCTGCTCCTTGGCCCGTCGTTTCGTCTCCTCGAGGTAGCGCCGGATGTTGGGAAAGGCCGCGAAGTAGGCGTCCACGAACGCCTGCGCGTCCGTCATCCGGATTCCGGCTTGTTGGGCCAGCGATCGGGCGCCCATGCCGTACAGCAGCCCGAAGTTGACGCGCTTGGCAAATGCCCGTTCATCGGGCGTCACCTGGTCGAGCGGGACGCCGAGCACGCGGGCTGCCGTCGCCCGATGGATGTCCTCGCCAGCGGCGAAGGCGGCCTTGAGCCCTGGGTCTGCCGATAGATGCGCGGCAATGCGGAGCTCGACTTGCGAGTAGTCGGCAGCCAGCAATCGCCAGCCCTCCGGCGCCACGAAGGCCTCGCGCACCTCCCGTCCCAGTTCGCTGCGAATCGGGATGTTCTGGAGGTTGGGGTCCTGCGAGGACAGGCGACCCGTCACCGCGCCAGTCTGGTTGAACGACGTGTGCACGCGACCACTGCGCGGATGCACGAGCTGTGGCAGGGCATCGACGTACGTGCTCTTGATCTTGGAGAGCTGCCGGTGCTCTAGAACCAGGTCGATCACCGGATGACTGCCGCGCATCGACTCCAGGACGTCGGCCGCCACGGATACCCGCCCGGTGGTGGTGGCCCGAGCTCCGGGTGCGCGAAGCTTTAGGTGCTTGAACAGCACTTCGGCCAGTTGCTGCGGCGAGCCGACGTTGAACGGCACCGGCACCATACGGTAGATCTCAGCCTCGATTTCCTGAAGCCGGTTCGCCAGGCGCTCGGAGAGCACAGCTAGGTGCTGGGTGTCCACGAGGACGCCGGCGAATTCCATGTCCAAGAGCACCGGCACCAGCGGCAGCTCCACCCGCTCGAGCAGCGAGCGCAGGTTTGTCTCCTCCAGCCGGGGCAGCTGGACCCGCGTCAGGCGCAACGTCATGTCCGCGTCCGCGGCGGCGTAGGGACCAGCGGCGGCGATGGGCACGTCGGCCATGGTGCGCTGATGCTTGCCCGAGCCGATGAGTTCCTCGATCTCGAGCATGGCAATCCCAAGCTGGGTGCGAGCGAGATGCTTCAGACCCAGCCGCGACCCGGGCTCCAGCACGAAGGCCGCCAGCATGGTGTCCATGGCGAGACCGCGCACCTCGATGCCCGCCTGGCGCAGGATGGCCATGTCGTACTTGGCGTTGTGGGCCGCCTTGGGGCGGCTGGGATCCTCCAGCAGCCGCGCCAAGGCTGGCCGGACGACCGACCACGGAAGCTGTGGGCTTGCTTCGCGATGGCCGACCGGCACGTAGTAGCCGGTTCCCTCGCAACTGCTCAAGGCCACGCCCACCAGTTCAGCGCGCAGCGGCTCGGGGGCGGTGGCCTCCGTGTCGAAGGCAACAATCTCGCCTCGCGACAACTCCGCCACCATCCGCTCCAGCGTGGCCTCGTCGGCGACGATGGTTGTTGCCGTTACCGGGGCCACAGCCCGGCCGACTGCTTCCGCCGCCGGACGGTGAACGCCCGGAAACAGCGCCATCTGCTGGCCATCGTCGTAAGCCGCAGGCGGCTCGCCCAGGTGCCCTCGCCCGCCGCTAGGCGCGGCGCCCGCGCCAGTCCCACTGTCCGCGACGCCGCTCAGGCCAGCCTCGGAAACGCGAGCGGCCCCGGGCTGAGCGCCAGAAGTGTCCACGGGCGGCGCTGCGGACGCACCGGCTGCTGGCCGAGTCGGCCCACGGGAAGGTTCGAGACCGGCCTCGCTCCGCTCGGCGTCGCCGGTCGTGGCCTCGGCACGGGGCGCCCCGGGCAGCCGGCTCCGGATGCCGCGGAACTCGAGCTGATCGAACAGCGCCTCGACGCGACCGCGATCGTAGCGCTTCACGGAGCAGTCCGACCATTGGACAGCCAACGGTACGTCGGTACGAATCGTCACCAACTGGCGACTCAGCTCGGCCATGGCCCGATCGGCCGCCAAGGCACGCCGAACTCGCTCCGGCTCCACCTCTTCGAGGTGCTCGTAGATCCCCTGTACCGAGCCGTAGCGTTGGAGCAGTGGCAGGGCCGACTTTGGGCCAACCCCCTTCACGCCTGGCACATGATCGCTCGGATCGCCAACCAGCGCCTTGAAGTCGATGAGCTGCGCCGGCTCCAGGCCGTAGCGCGCCACCACTTTCGCCCGGTCGTGCACTGCCACGTCGCTCCACAGCCGTCCCGGCGCGAGCACTCGCACCCCATCGCTGATGAGCTGGAAGGCATCGCTGTCACCGGTGACAATCAGCACTTCCATGCCCTCCGCCTCGGCCCGTCGGGCAAGCGTTCCCAGAATGTCGTCCGCCTCGTAGCCCTCGACCGCCACTGCCGGCACGCCGAAAGCTTCCACCAGCTCGACGATCCGTGGGATCTGGGGGGCAAGCTCATCGGGCATCTTGTCTCGGGTAGCTTTGTACTCCGGGAACAGATCGTCGCGGAAAGTGCGGCCACGATCGAACGCTGCCACCACGTAGTCGGGCTGCTGTTCGTGCCAGCTCTTGAGCAGCATGCTGGCAAAGCCGTAGACGGCGTTGGTGATCTCGCCGCCACTGGTAGAGAACTGCAGTCGGCCGCTGCGGTCATAGAGGGGCAAGCCGTAGAAAGCCCGGTAGGCGACCGAGTGGCCATCGATCAGCATGAGAAGCGGGCGCGCGTGGCTCGTGGCTTGGCCTTCGGCGGCCGCCGAGGTGCTTGCTGGCTGTGCTGGGCGCGTGTGCTCCTGCTCGGCTGGCGTTGCCACCGCCTGATCCGACCGGCGATCCGCCGCCGTGGTATGCAGCACCGCGTGTGAGGCTGGCCGCCCGCCGCGGTCCGCCGCCTCTGGCAGATCCTCCACGTCGAGGCTGACGACCACCGGCGCGTGGTCGGATGGTTTCTCGCCCTCCCGCTCTGTCCGATCCACCCGAGCCGCGGTCACACGCTCGGCGAGTATGGCCGTGGCCAGGATGAGGTCGAGCCGCAGCCCATCATCTCGCTCGTATGCCCGGCCACGGTAGTCCCACCACGTGTACAGGCCACCCTCGGGGTAGAAGCGGCGAACCACGTCGACGAGTCCCCAGTCCAGAAGACGCTGCAGCGCCGCTCGAGCCTCGCCGTGGCACAAGACGCTTCCGGCCCAGGCGTCCGGTCGGGCCACGTCTCGATCGTCCGGGGCAATGTTGAAGTCGCCACACAGCAGCAGCGGCTGCGCCGGATCACAGGTGCGCTGCAGGTAGGCTCTCAATCGCGCGAGCCACTCTAACTTGTAGGCCCATTTCTCGGAGCCGACTTCCTGGCCGTTGGGAACATACGCCGAGAGCACGCGTATAGGCCCCACGGTGGCAGCGATGAGACGCGCCTGGTCGTCGGCCACCCCATCGCTCAGGCCCCGCTGCACATCGCGTGGCTCCGACCGGCTTACGATCGCCACCCCGTTGTAGGTCGGCTGCCCATACACCGCGGCCCGATAGCCCAGCTTCTGCAGCCGATCGAACGGGAATTCACTCTCCGGGGCTTTCAGCTCCTGGAGGCACACCACGTCCGGTTGTGCGCCCTCGAGCCAGTTCGCCAGCCGGTCGATTCGCGTCCGGACCGAGTTTGCATTCCAAGTCGCTACATCCACGACGCCAAGCATAGGACCTCCCCCCAGTTGCGTCTAGAGGGTGCTTACTGTCAGCCGGTCGAGAGCACCTCCTCGTAGAGCGCGACATGGCGTTGCGCGATCTTCGGCCAGGCAAAATGCTCGGCCAGCTTCCGGGCGCCGGCGCCCAGCGTGGCGGCCAGGTTGGGCGTCTCGAGCACACGTCGGAGCGCCGCCGCGAGCGCGTCGTCATCGGCTGGCGGCACCAGCAACGCCGATGCACCATCCTGCAACGGTGGCAGCGCCGGGGCGACCCCCGCCGGCAGCGGCGCCGCCACCGTCGTTACGATCGGGCAGCCGTGCTCCAGGGCCGCCAGCAGCGACCCACGCCGGTACGACCAGCCGTCCAGGTAGGGCAGGGCCACGGCGTCGGCGGCGTGCAACCACGCAGAGACTCCCTCGGGCGGCAGATGACCGGTCCAGATCACCCGCTCCGCGAGACCCAGCGCCGCGAGCTGACGTTCCACTCTCATCCGGACGTCGCGATTCGTCGGGTCACTGGTGCCGATGAGCTCGCCGACCATCGCCAGACGAACGCTCATGCCGCTGGCGCCGAGGCTCGCCACCGCAATGGCCAGGTTGGCAAGACCCTTGCTCTCGTTCAGCATGCCGAAGTAGGCTACCAAATGCTCGTGCGGCGCCACGCCCCCCGCCGCCCGCCAGGCCGAGCGGTCATAGTCGCCGGGAGGCTGATCGGCAATGTTGCTGCCGATGGGAACGAGCTCCAGCCGCCAGGCACGTCCCCGTTCGGCCAGCGCCAGGTAGTCGGCCTCGTTCGTGGCAATCGTCAGGTGGCTCCAGCGCGCTGGCAGCATCGTCACCTGTTGGCGCAGCCAGCCGGCTTTGGGCAGCAGATAGGGCAGCCGCAAGTCGTGGTAGGTGAAGGCAATGCGAACCGGCACCTGGCTGCGGCGCAGCCACCAGGGAGCGACATTGACGCCCGGATGCATGCCGTAGGCTGCCGTCTGGTATTGGATGTGCAAGAGATCGGGTCGTGTCTGCGAGACCAGCCGGCCGAGGGCTCGTGGCAGCGACCAACCCCAGACGCCGGCGGCATGGAACTCGGTAAGCCGCATCTGCGCCGGCGAGCGCCGGGGCCGCGGGCTCTCCGGCCGATGACCGTTGCCGCGGCGGACGGCCTGCACTTTGGTCGCTGGCGACGCAGCAACCCGGCGCGGCGCCAGCACGTCCACGGCGACACCCTCGGTCGCCAACGCTAGAGCGAGCTGTCGCGTGTAGTCCGCCAATCCGCCACGGTCGGGCGGATACTCGCCGCTCACCAGCGCCACACGCACGCCGTCAGGCCTCCAGCCGCGGCAGACTGCCGGCGGCGCCGATCGCGCCCAAGTGGCGGACGACGTCCCAGTAGGCGCCAACACGGGCTCGACGGAGAGCCCGTTTGTGCCCCACGAGCAGCTTAGCCCCTTCCAGCAGCATCTCGGCCGCGAAGATGGTCCGCAGCACCAGGCACAGCCCTATGGCGGTGCGACGGCCATGGTGCTTGGCGTAGTAGCGCATTCGCGACTGCTGGAACCAGAGCTGGCGTGAGGCCCCCACCTGGTCGCTGGAGGCTGCCTCGTGATGGATTGCCACCGCCCCCGGCTCATAGTACACCTTCCAGCCTGCGGCATGGAGCCGTCGGCAAAGGTCCAGCTCCTCGGAATACAGGAAGAACGACTCATCCAGGCCGGCCACCTGCTCCAGCGCTCGGGACCGCAGCAGCATGACCGCTCCTGTCACCCAGTCCACCGCCTGCGGGACGGTCGCGTCGGCGTCCTGCATCCGGTAGCGCCGCGCCACCGGATTCGAGCTCCAGTGCCAGGCAAGCGGCGTGCTCTCCAGCAGGGCGGTGGCCAGACTCGGAAAGCGCCTCATGGATGGCTGGTGGCGCCCGTCCGGGTACACCAGACGCGGGCCCACGCACCCGATCCGCTCATCGCTCTGCAGTCTCGCCCAGAGCGCCGGCAACGCCCCGGGCAGGAGCTGGGCGTCGGGGTTCAGCAACAATACTGCGGCCAGCGGCGGCCGGTCCACGAGGGGCTCCGAGGCCCTCGCCGGCAAGTCCACCAGGCCATCTGGGGCCGTCGCCGGTAGATCCACCAGGGCTTGCGAGGCGGGCGACAGCCGGTTCACAAGGCCTTGGGAGGCCAGCTCCACCGGCTGCTCCTGCGGCGGCAGTACAGCCAACATCCGCAGGCCCTGGTTCACCGCTCGGCTGTAGCCGACGTTCTCCCTGTTGGCAATGACCGCCACCGCCGGATAGCGCCGCCGCAGGTAGGTCACCGAATCGTCCGTGGAAGCGTTGTCGACGACCACCACACGGCAGGCCACCGGCCCGGCGAGTACGCTCTGGAGACAGGCGTCGAGCAGTGGGCGCACGTTCCAGCTCACCACTACCACGCCGACTATAGCTTCTGTGGCCTCCCTCGCCATGGCCCAAGCGGCCCTCAGGCCTGGCGCTCGACGGCGAAATGCGCCAGACGTTCCAAGTCGAGACGTGCCGGCCCGTCCGGCGCCCTCCGCAGGTGCTCGAGCGCCAGCGACAGGTGCTCGCCGGCAATCCGGTCGGCACGCTCCAACGTTGCTCGATCGTTGCGGACAGCTTCAATCAGTCGCTCGAGGGCTGCACCGTCCCCCGCTCCCGCCGCCAAGAGCTCCGCGGCCTCGGGATGCGTCTCGAGAAAGAGCAACACCGGCAAGGTCACCGTACCGGTGCGCAAGTCACTGCCGACCGGCTTGCCCAGTTGTTGCTCGGTGCTTCGGAAGTCGAGGATGTCGTCCACGATCTGGAACGCCACACCCAGCTCACGACCGAAGTGGGCCAGGGCCTCCACCTGCTCGGCCGCCGCCAAGCTCAGGGCGGCCGCCGCCTCAGTGCAAGCCTCGAAGAGAGCTGCCGTCTTGCCGTAGATCCGGAACTCGTATTCCTCGCGCGTCGGCACACCGTTGCGACCGTCGAGCTGGCGCAGTTCACCCTCCGTCATGGTGCCCAAGGTGCGGGCGAACACGTCCATGACGTGGACGCTTCCCGTGGCGGCGGCAAAACGCGCCGCCCGCGCGAAGAGCCAATCACCAGCCAGCACCGTCGCACCTTCCGACCAGCGAGCATTGAGAGTCGCCTTCCCACGCCGCACCAGAGAGCCGTCGACCAGGTCGTCGTGCACGAGGGTTGCGGCGTGCAACGTCTCCACGGCCGCAGCGAGGGCAATGATGCGCTCCGGATCGGCCGCTCCAAGCCGTGCCGTGGCAAAGACCAAGGCCGGCCGCAGTCGCTTGCCGCCGCTGGCGAACACGCGCGCCAGGAGCGCCCGACCCAGAGGCCAGGGCGCGCCCAGCTCGGAGCGCAATCGGTCCTCCAGACGCTCCAGCTCGGGCCGCAGTGCCGCCACGGGTGGCGGCAAGTGCAGCACGTTGCCGGCGGCCTCGACGGCTGCGTGAGACATGGCGTCGGCTAGCTGCGTCACCGAGACGCCTCCGCGAAAAGCGTCTCCTCGCCCACCTTGACCGCCGACCAGCGGAAGAGCCGACGGCAGTTGTCCGAAGTCGCGCGCGCCAGCACCGGAAGCTCGACGCCTCGCAGCGCGGCCACGTGCCGGGCTGTCTCGAGGAGGAAGGCCGGTTCGTTGCGACCTCCCCGGTGCGCCTGCGGCGCCAGGTACGGAGCATCGGTCTCGAGAGCAAGGGCCTCCAGATCGAGCTCGCGGGCGACGGCGTGCAGACGATGGGCGCGCGGGAATGTGACGACTCCGGAGATGGAAATCAGGAACCCGGCATGGACGTACTCCTGGGCCAGTGCTAGCTCGGAGCTGAAGCAATGGAGCACCCCATACGGGGGACTGGGCAGGGGGCGGCTCGCCGCCCAGGGCAGCAACAGGGCGCGGGTATCGTCCTCGGCTTCGCGGCTGTGGATGATCACCGGGCGCCCAACCTCACGCGCCAGCGCCAGCTGCTCGGCGAACACCCGCTTTTGGCGCGCGGCGGTCTCGGGATGCCAGTGGTAGTCCAGACCGATCTCGCCGATTGCCACCACCTTGGGGTGGCCCGCCAGTTGCTCGAGCGCCGCCAGTGTCGCATCGTCGTAACCATCGAGGTCGTTGGGGGCGACCCCGACCGCAGCCCACACCGCCTCATGCCGCTCAGCAATGGCTACCGCGCCCCGACTGCTCTCCAGATCGACGCCGACGGTGACCACACGTTCGACTCGCGCCGCGCTCGCTCGCGCCAGAAGGGCCTCCAGCGACGCCGCGCCACAGTCGCTGGCGTCGAGATGGCAGTGGCTGTCGACGAGCATCCAGTCGGACGGTAGTTGCGCCGCAGGGATCGGACAGCTCTCCGAACGGTTCTCCAGAGGGACGGCACGAGCGGGTGCCGGCATCGACTAGCCCTGCAATCCGGTCAGCGCAATGGCCGCTTCGAGAAGGCCCGCAACGCGCCGGCGATCGGTGGTCTCGACGTAGACGCGCAGGAGCGGCTCGGTGCCCGAGAAGCGAATGAGCACCCATTGGCGGCCCGGCAGCCAGTACTTGTAGCCATCGCTGCGATCGATGCGCTCCACCGCCACCCCGCCAAGTGCAGCAGGTTCGGCCGCATCGAGGCGCTTGCGAATGTCGGCACGCCGATCTTCCGGGAACCGCAGGTCGCGCCGTTCGTAGAACCATTCGGCGCCCACCGTCCGGTACAGCTCGGCCACCAACTGCGATGGAGTGAGGCCCGTCTGTACTACGAGATCGAGCAGCGCCAAGGCCGCCACCAGGCCGTCCCGTTCCGGCAGAGGGCGGAAGGCGAAGCCGCCCGACTCCTCGCCGCCGATCATGGCATCCGACTCGATCATCTGCGGCCCGACGTACTTGAAGCCGACGCCGGTCTCATAGACCGGAACGCCATAGCGGGCGCCGAGTTCGTCGAGCATCGACGTCGAGGACAGCGTGCGAACAATAGGCCGGCGCTCCCCCCGCACCACGAGCAGGTAGTACGCGAGGAGCCCATACATCTGGAGCTGGTGCACGAAGTGCCCATGCTCGTCGACGACGCCGATGCGATCAGCATCGCCATCGTTGGCAATGCCAACATCGGCCTTCATCTGGACCACCAGACGCGCCAGGGCATCGGTGTTGGGCGGAATCGGCTCGGGACGAACGAGACCCGGAAAACTCGGATGCGGTTCGTTGTGGATGGCGTGGAACGTCGTCCTGGCGCCCGGTCCGAGCAGCCACGTCAGCCAGCCCACGCCTGCACCCCACATGGGGTCATAGGCAACGCGCAGGCCAGCCGCCGCCAGTCTCGTCAGGTCGAGCTGCTGGGCCACGTGGGCACGGTAATCCTGGGCCGGATCGAAGGTCCGGATGCTGCCCGCCTCCACCGCTTCGGCAAACGGCCGCCGGTCGATCTCGGCACTCGACGGTGGAATGCGCCGCTCAATGGCGCGTAGCTCATCCGGCGCCAAGGCGGCTCCCTGCCCATCCCGTACCTTCAGGCCCAGATCGAACGGTGGGTTGTGGCTGGCGGTAATGTTGATCGCCCCGGCGGCCTGCTGGGCCGTCACGGCATGGCTGATGACCGGGGTGGGTGTCGGGCCGGCAGTCATCAGAACCGGGATGTCGTGGGCGGCAAGCACTTCCGCCGCAGCCTGGGCGAATCCTCGGGCCAGGAACCGGCTGTCATGGCCGATCACCACGCCCTTCTCCACCGCCCCGCGCGCCTCCGCATAGTGTTGCGCCACCGCTGCCGCTAGCCGCCGCACGTTGGTGAAGGTGAAGCCGTCGGCAATGCGCGCACGCCAGCCGTCGGTGCCAAAGGCAATCGATTCGGTCATGCTTATCCGCCCTGCCTGAGTCGGCGCAGATCCGCGTCGACCATACGTCGTACCAGCTGCCCGAAGTCAACGGTCGGCTGCCAGCCGAGCTCGCGTCGCGCTTTGGACGCATCGCCAACCAGGATGTCGACCTCGGCGGGCCGCATGTATTCCTCGGCTTGCACCACCCAATCGCGCCAGTCCAGCCCCACGTGGGCAAAGGCCTGGGCACAGAACTCGGCCACAGAGTGCGTCTCGCCGGTGGCAATGACCCAGTCTTCGGGCTCAGGCCGCTGGAGCATCAGCCACATCGCCCGCACGTAGTCGGGCGCCCAGCCCCAGTCGCGACGCGACTCGAGATTTCCCAGTCGTAGCTGTCCCTTGCCTTCCACGGCAATCCGAGCCACACCGTGAGAGATCTTGCGCGTCACGAACTCCAGTCCGCGACGCTCCGACTCGTGATTGAACAGAATGCCCGAAACGGCGAACATTCCATAGCTCTCGCGGTAATTCACAGTAATCCAGTGACCATATACCTTTGCCACACCGTAGGGACTACGTGGATAGAAAGGTGTCGTCTCACTCTGCGGCACCTCCCGTACGCGACCGAACATCTCAGAGCTGGAAGCCTGGTAGAACCGAATCGCCGGGTTTACCATGCGGATGGCGTCCAGGAGTCGCGTGACGCCCAAGGCTGTCACTTCGCCCGTGAAGACCGGCTGGCTCCACGAGGTCTGGACGAAGCTCTGGGCAGCCAGGTTGTAAACTTCATCGGGAGCATGCGCTCGCAACACCGCCATCAACGACACCTCGTCCAGCATGTCGCCCGGCACAATCGTCAGCCGATCCTGGATGTGGGCAATGCGCTCGAAGTTCACGGTGCTGCTGCGACGGACCATCCCCACGACGTCGTAGCCCTTCTCGAGCAGAAACTCGGCGAGGAAAGAGCCGTCCTGGCCGGTGATGCCAGTGATCAGTGCCCTGGGCATGGCTGTCCTCCTGGTGGCGGCAAGGGCCCCGCGCCCCCGCTGCTGATCCCACTCGGCGATGCGCCGGGGGATCCCGCGTCGCCCGAGCGGGCCAGACGCTGCCGCCACTCGTCGAGCATGTCGTCGAGCGTCCGCTCCAGCGGGATCTCCGCCTGCCAGCCCAGCTCGCGCTGCGCCTTCCGGGGGTCACAACGCGTCTCCGCCACATCGCCCGGTCTCATGCGTCCGGGTTCAACTTCAATCCGAACCGCAAGGCAAGCCCGCTGGACGAAGTGGTCAAGGAGAGCTTGGATCGGCCAGGAGCGGCCACTGCCCACATTGTACACGGCTCCCGTTGGTGCCCGCTCGGCAGCCAGGCGGTAGGCACGCACCACGTCGCGGACGTCGGTGAAGTCGCGCCGCGTCGACAAATCCCCGACGCGAATCACGGGTTCGGCGAGACCGGCTTCGATTTGGGCGATCTGTTGGGCGAAGCTTGCAGCCACGAAGCGTGGGTCCTGGCGCGGCCCAATGTGATTGAACGGCCTCACGCGCACCGCATCCAGATCATAGGACGCTGCATACTGGGCCACCAGCAGATCCTGCGCTGCCTTGCTGGTGGCGTACGGGTTATGGGGCGCCAGCGGCGCTGTTTCGTCCACCGGCAGGGCAGCGGGCGGCACTGCGCCGTAAACCTCGCGGCTGGTCACCGCTACCAGCCGGGTTCGATGGCCCAAGCGCGCCAATTGCGCCAAGCCCTCGAGCACGTTCAGCTGGATGCGGACGTTCGTTTCAAAGGTGGCCCAAGGATCCTTCCAGGAGGAGGGCACATAGGCCTGGCCTGCCAGGTGAAAGACCACATCGGGACGCACCCGGTCGAGGATTGCCCAGGCGGCATCGGGGTCCCGCAGATCGACGGTCTCGGCGACCGCCGGCCAGCCGACGCGTGCCAGCGCCTCCTCTGCCGAGAGGACCGTCCCGAAGAGCTCCCAGTCGGTCGTGGCGGCCAGGTGCTCGGCCAGGTGTCCGCCGGCGAAGCCGCCGTACCCCGTGATCAGCACGCGCAAGGTTCGACTCGTTCGGCCACATCAGTGCTCACCACCGGCGGTGGTTTCCCGGAGGCTCGCCTTATGGCGATTGTAGCCGACGCCCACCAGGCTGGCAATCGGCCGGCGCCGGCCGGTCTCGCCGGCCGGAGGCCGCCTTGGCGTCGCTGCCACCCACGCAGCGCAAGCCGTCGTCGCCCCGCCGCCGTCCTCGACACAGGAGGGACGCCCGAGAGGAGCGAACAGGACGGCCAGGTCCTCGAGGCTGGGGGACCGCCAGTAGTGCTCACGACTGCCGGCCAGGGCAAGCAGTACGGCCTCGTCTTGGTCCGGCCCAATGCCGACGATGTCGACAGCCACGCCCCTAGCTCGCGCCCGCTCGACCACAGCCAGGGCATCGGCCGGGGTGCTTGGGTTCGGCAGCCCGTCGGTCACTGCTACCAGCCACCGCTGGGCAGCCTGGCTCTTCTGCAGTTCGTCCAGACCAACTTGCAGTCCGGCATCCAGCAATGAGCCTCGCGTCGTCACCTCGATGCGGTCCAAAGCCGCCGTCAGCCTGAGCCGATCGGCCGTCAGGGATGCAACCACCCGGGCCACGGCATCGAAACGCACCAAGCCCAAGCGGTCGCCTGGGTGCTGCAGAGCCCCGACAGCACTGCGGGCCACGCCGAGCGCCGCCTCTATCTTGGTTCGACCGTCGCCCGCAGGCGCCGCCATGGTGGTGGAACTGTCGAGGACGAGCACGAGAGCCATCGATGCTGGCTCCACTGGCGTGCAGCGGTAGCGATGCACAAGCGGTAAGTAGGCATCGCCCGGCGTGGGCGTAGCGGTAGCAGTTGCCGTGCAGGTCCGCGTCGGAGAAGGCGTCTCGGTGGCCGTGGCCGTCGGAGTGGCTGTCTCGGCCGGCGTGGCGGTCGCCGAGCTGGTTGCGGTCGGACTCGGGGTGGGCGTCGCCGTCGAGCTGGCGCGCGGGCTAGGTGTGGAACTCGCTGTCGCCGTCGGCGTTGCCACCTCGATATACACGGTGCCGCGCTGACCATCGTTCTGATAGCCGTTGCCATCGCCCCGACCGCCGGAAACATCCAGCACCCGGGTATTCACGCTGCCGGTGACATAGAAGAGCTTGATGCGCCCGCCTCCGCCGCCGCCCCCGCCGTCATCTTCGACCGCACCGTTGCCGCCACGGGCCTCGATGCGCCCGCTGTGCACCAGATGCCGTGCCTGCACCAACACTCCGCCGCCAGCTCCGCCGCCAGCAGCATCGACTGCCACCACTTCCCCAGCCAGCCCATTTACACTGATGGTGCCGGTGAGGTAGATGGTGTCGGCCAGAAGGCTCACCGCGCCGCCACCATTGGCGCCGTAACCCTCCTCGGCTGCGGAGTCGGCAGTGCCGGGAGCGCCTCCGGCCGAGCCGCGGTCGATGTCCCGCGATCGCGTGTCGCCGTTGACCCGCCCACCGCGCGCCCCGGGTACCGGCTGGTTGTCCGTGACCCCGTCGCCACCGCGGCCACCATGGCCCCCACCGCCGCCGCCATCGACGGTGCGCCAACCACCTTCCCCGCCGCCCGGACCCTCACCGTCGCCGTTCCTCGTGCCGCGATAGCCCGCCCCGTCGCCCACGATCCGCGACGTACGGTCGATAGCAATGAGCTCGGCCACGATCTCAATCCGGCCGGTGTCCCCGGTACCCGAATACGGCTGGATCTCAATGACCGAGTTGTTGCGCGCCACGAAGCGTCGGTACTCATGACGCCCCGAGAGTCGCAGGCGCCGGCCGTCGAGGATGAGGTCCGGTAGCGCCGTCGCCGTGGCCACCGGGCTGGCACTTCCGGGAGCCGTGGGCGTGCCGGTCACCGTCTCCTGAGCGGCGGCCAGCCCCTCGCCATAGCCTAGCTGGCGCTGCGAGCCAGCGAGCGACAGCCAGCTGACCGCCAAGAGACCAGCCGCAAGAATGCCCCGCAGGCGTCGGCCCGAGGCCGACCATCGCGCCCTGTTCACGCGCCAGCCCGCCAACCTGGCGGTTCGACAGCCAATGCGATGCTCTACAGGGTCGGCCATAGACAGACTCGTTGCCCCAAGCGTGGGCCCGAGATCCTGGTCGCAGCTTCGCGGTCGGTGGCAGGCATCTGCCCGTCCGTCAGGTCCACCATGGGGCCATCCTCTCCAGGGAGACAGCGCGCCGATCGCAGATCATAGGCCGGACGGCTCGCAGCCGTCAACGGCTCCGTCCCCTGACCCACCTAGTTCCGCCGCAGGCGACGCCCGCGTCTCCGGACTCGGCGGGCCAGCACCCCCCGGTAGACCGCCACCTGCTTGGCCAGGACGACCGGCAGATCGTACGCCGCGAGGACCCGGGCTCGCGCCGCCTCGCCCAGCCGGTGGCGGAGGGTGGCATCGTCATACAGCCGCACCAGCGCCCGGCCGAATGGCTCGGCTGTGAGCCGGGTGGCTACATCCCGCCACACCTGCGGTTCGGGCAAGAGACCAACACCCTGCAGCAGCTCTCGATGGACGCCGATGTTCGAAGCCACGACGGGCAGGGCCATGGCCATCGCCTCCAGGAGCGCCGTCGGCAGGCCTTCCGGCTCCTGGGGAGTGAACAGATAGGCGTCGCACGCGGCCAGCCAGGGCAGCACGTCCGTCTGCGGTCCGCTGAAGCGCAGCCGCTCCGTCAGTCCCAACGAGGCGGCCCGCTGATCTAAGGCGGCGGCCTCCGGACCTTCGCCCACGATGACGAACCGCATGAGTGCTCGATCCCGCGCGGCCAAACTAGCAGCCTCGAGCCACACCGCCAACCCCTTGCGGGCGACCAGGCGGCCAGTGTAACCGACCACGAACGCTGCCGGCTCCTCCGGCCAGAGCCCCAATTCTTGGCGCACCTGCCGGCCGTCCAGACGACCCGGTCGGAAGCAGCGGGCATCGACCAGGTTTGGTACAAGAACGATGCGGTCGCGCGGGACGTGGAGGTAGTGCACCAGGTGTTCCTGGACAGCAGCAGAGATGGCAACCACCCGATCGAAGAGCAGCCGCGCCGCCAAGGCCTCAGTCCATCGCGCCCGCGGCGGCAAATCGCGGCGCGTTTCGTGCTTCGTTGTCAGCGTTGCAGCGCCCGCGGTGCGGCCCAAGAGAGCTGCCCAGCGATCGGCAGGCCACAGGTGGCCGTGCACGACGTCCGGGCGGAATGCGCGAAACCACTGCCCGGCGCGGCGCCACTCGGCACCATCCCGAACCGACCGGATCCAGAAGTCGACAACCGGAACGCCTGCCTGGGTCAGAGCCTGGCGAAGCGGCTCAGGTTGGCCCGCCAAGCGCGCTTGGCCGCCCACCAGATCCACCACTGCCACGTCATGTCCCTCTTGCGCCAGCTGGCTCGCCAGCATGACCACCAGCCGCTGCGCACCACCCAGAAACAGGTTATTCGTGGCCAGCGCCAAACGCAGTGGGCCGTCCGTAGCGGCCATGGCTTCAGGCTCCGATGGGTCCGGCGAGGAAGCGAGGTCCGCTAGATGCCCGCAACGCCGGGCCACCGAAGAAGCGAGGGCCGCTAGCCGCCCGTAACGAGGGGCCACCGAAGAAGCGAGGGCCGCTAGCCGCCCGTAAGGAGGGGCCACCGAAGAAGCGAGGGCCGCTAGCCGCCCGTAACCTCGGACCAGCCGGAAGCCCGCACAGCGTGACCAACGCCGGGCAATCAGCCATTGCCCTCGCACCCGGGCCAGGCCGACGTCGGCCCAATGCGGCCCTCGAGCAAGCCGCGGGCGATCACCGCCGAGCGGCGCGCACGAGCCCGCAAGGGCGGCAAGCGCTCCGCAAGCTGGGCACGGATGACTGCCGATTGTCGCCAGATCGATTCGGCCGCGCGGACAAGATCGGGCGCCGAGAGAGTCTCGATGTCCAGTACGTACTCCTCTAGGCCAAGCTGAGCAAAGTAGCCACGCATCTTCGGCTCGTACGCGATGCCCAGGCAAGGCACCAGAGCCATGGTCGCCAGAATTGTCGAGTGCAAACGGGTGCCGATCCATAGATCGTGCTGGGCAATCCGGGCGTGCAAATCCGCCACCGAGAGCGGACCATCCTGAATCGTCGCCCGCCCTCGGTGCACCATTCGGGCGAGCACTTCCTGGGCCGCGCGACGGTCATCCCGGCCAGTGCCCGACACGTTCATGGCGCAGCCAGGCGGAGCGACGGTGGTCGACAGGAATTCGACGCCCGTGT
This sequence comes from Anaerolineae bacterium, assembly GCA_034432155.1. Classification (GTDB taxonomy): domain Bacteria; phylum Chloroflexota; class Anaerolineae; order Epilineales; family Epilineaceae; genus DAOUCP01. Next base: position 46,529 of record DAOUCP010000043.1, on the reverse strand, counting down.
CCCAGGCAGAGATCAGCTGATCGAGCGCCTCGGCCAAGGCGGTGGTATAGGCCGTCATGCTGCCCTGCCGGAACTTGTGCCAGTGGATGACGGACACGCCGATGCGAGGCTGGCGGTGCGGCTCGCGGTGCACCACCGGTGGCGGCAGGCAGAGGGCGGCATCGGCGGTCACCTCGACGTACGGTCGCCGCACCCCGAGCCGCTCCAGTACGCCTGCCGATTCCGAATCGCGCAGCGTGATAGCGTCCATGCGCCGCAGAACGAAGGCCGCCCATCGCTCCAGGCGAGAGCCCGGTACGAAGGGACCGATCGATTGGGCGTAGAGCATCACCTTGCGGCCCAGCAGCTTGGCCAGCAACATCTGCCACAAGCGAAGCCACGACGAGCGGTAACCGCTGCGCAGGTACGAGCCGCCACTGGCGATCACGAGATCGGCTTGCTGGTAGGCCGCCATGAGCCGAGCTTCCCAGTCATGGAGCGGCCATTCGGTTCTCAGACCCAACCGCGCCAGGCAAGTCCAGCCCAGGCTGCGGACGAGCCAGCCGACCAGCGCGCGGCGCGACGGATAGCCCATCACGCGCCAGGCCAAAGCCGCCACGCCGTGCGCTTGGCTCGCCACCTCGGGGTAGTCGGAGACCACGAGGAAGGATGCGCCCGGCAGCTCCTCGCGGAGCGCGATCAGCATGCCGTCCAGGATGGCGGCGTCGCCGCGGTTGTAGGAGTTGTAGTGGTCGGTCAAGAGAACTCTTGGGCCGGTCATGGTTGGCGCATCGATTCGATCATGGTCCGAGCCTCGGCCACCAGGCCCGGGCGAAAGGCCAGCAACAACAATACATAGGTGAGGACGAAGAGACTGAGCTGCCCGCCAAGCGTTGGCCAATCCCTGGCCTCGGGCAAGAACGCCACCGCCGATGCCCCGGCTGCGGCAACGAGCGGCGGCCCGAGATCGCGAAGGAAGTCCAGGCTGCCCAGCTCGGTTCGGACCACCCAGAAGCGCGCTGGCAGCGCCCAGAGGACCAGGACCAAAGCGTTGGTAACAGCGCCACCCAATCCCCCATAGCGGCTGATCAGCGGCAATCCCAGGGCGACTGTCAGCACGGCGCTGCCGGCTCCCACGCGGGCAACCGATCGCGTGTCACCGCGGCTCATCGGCAACAGGTGCCAGTTGTAGCCGGTTGCCGTGCGTAGCGCGAAGGCCAGCGCGAACACCATCATCCAGGGTACGCAGGTCAGCCACGCCTCTCCGTAGAGCAGACGCACCAGGGGCGCGGCGAAGGCGGCAAGGCCGACGCCGGCCGGCAGCGTAACCAGCCCGATGTAGCGGTTGCTTTGCCCGAAGGCACGCCGCACCCGGCTCGGCTCGCCGGCCACCCGGCAAAGAGCCGGATACAGCACGGCGGAAGTCATGGCCACGACGTTCGTCAGGTAGTACGGCCACTCGAAGGCCCGCTGGTAGAGTGCCAGCGTAGCATCGTTGTGGAAAGCCCGGACCAGGAGGTCGTCGCCCTCGAACACGACGTAGTTGAGCACGGCGTTCAGAACCAAAGGCAGGGTAAAGGCGGCCAGTCGCTGCACGTCCTGCGCCTCCCAGCCGGGACGCGGCCGGTAAGGGACCAGAAGCCAGATCATCGCGTGCTCGATCGCGAAGCCCACAAGCGCGCCCCACAGCAGGCTCTCGGTGCCGAAGCCGCCATGCCTCAGCACGGCCGTCGCGCCGATGGTCGCCAGTGTGCCCAAAGCTCGCGGCAGCTTGCTGATCCCGAAGCGCATGGCCCGGTCCCACTGGGCGGCAGGCAACGCGAGGGTACTGCTGTAAATCGTGATCGCGAGCAGGCGGATCCAGAAGGTGAGCTCGGGATTGTGCAACCAGCGTGCGACCCACGGCGCGCCGATGAGCAACACCAGGTAGGAGAAGCTGCTCACCAGGCCGTCGAACACCAGGGCACTTGCCAACAGCCGCCGGAACCGGGTGCCTTCGCGGATCACGGCCTGCCGAGTGCCTAGCTGGCTGAACAGACCAGCCAAGCGGACCATGAGGGCCGCCGATTCGTAGACCCCCAGTTCGGCCGGCACGAACCAGCGTGCAAACAGCACGCCTCGCAGGAGCCCGAAGGCGCTGAGGCCGAACGTCGTCGCCACCTGGACGGCGGTACCGCGCAGCGTGCGGCCCGTGAGCGGCTGGCGGGCCAGGAACTCGGGCTCCTCCACGATCGCCCATTCTACGGCGCGTGCCGGCGGCCGGGAAGCGGTGCCGCGCAGGACACGCGCGAAGGAGGGCCTCTCGGATGCCGTCACGGCAGCCCAGCCGCCGACGCCCGTGGTTGGCAAGGGCAGGGGTCGAATTGGGCGCGAGCTAGCCCGCCGCTCCCGCCTAGGGCCCTGCCGGCCGTCAACGCCGACCGGAGGGTCCACTTGTGCCGTTCGCCACTCGCAAGTAAGCTCAGCCTGTGACGCCCGAGATCCTCGCCGTGCTAGCCATTCTGGTTGGCGCGGTGGCGCTGCTGGCCAGCGAGCGCTTGCGGCCCGATCTGGTCGGCCTTCTGGTCCTGGCTCTCCTCGCCATCACCGGCCTCGTGAGCCCCGAACAAGCCGTGGCCGGGTTCGCCAGTCCGGCCGTCGTCACCGTTTGGGCAATGTTCATGCTGAGTGCCGGCTTGGTGCACTCGGGCGTGGCCCACTCCATCGGTCGAGCCATCCTGCGCCTGGCTGGTCACAGTGAGGTCGTCCTGATGGTCGCCATCATGGTCGCCGAGGCCATGCTGTCAGCGTTCGTGAACAACGTCGCCGCCATGGCGCTCCTGCTGCCGGCGGTGGTCGATGTTTGCCGCCAGACCAGACGTCCCGTGGGCCGCTATCTGATCCCCCTGGCGATGGCAGCTCAATTGGGCGGCACACTCACCCAGATCGGCACGCCGCCTAACATCCTCATTGCGACCTTCACGCGCGAGCAAGGCCTGGCCAGACCCTTTGGCATGTTCACCTTCACGCCCGCGGCCGCGGTCTGCCTGGCAGTGGGAATCGGTTTCGCGGTGACCTTCGGCCGACGCGTCTTGCCGCACTTCGCGCCCGGCGTCGAGACCGCGGGCCTGACGACTGCCGAGCTGGCTCGGCTGTATGACCTGCCGGGCCGCATGGAGGTTCTGCGCATCCCGGCCGGATCGGCCCTGGCCGGCATGAGCCTGGGTGCCAGCCGGCTGGGAGCCGCCCTGGGCGTGCAAGTGATGGCCGTGGTGCGCGGCGGCCACAGCGAGCTCGCACCCGGCCCTCATTTCGTGCTTGCCTCGGGCGACAAGCTGGTGGTCGAGGGCCGCCTCGACCGGCTGGCGGAACTGCGCGGCGCGCCTGATCTCGTGGTCACCGGTAGCTTGACTGACCTACCGCCGGCCGTGCTGGACCAGCTTGCAGCGGCCACTCTGCGGATCGCCCAGGAATCGGCCCTGGTTGGCACCAGCCTCGCCGCAGCCGAGTTTCGGCGGCGTTATCAGGTCAGCGTCGTTGGCGTGGTGCACCACGAGCGGCCAGTGACGGGTGATCTGCGTGACGTAGTCTTGCGTGCCGGGGATCAGCTCATTGTCATTGGCCCACAAGAGGCGATCGGCCGGCTGGCTGGCGAGACCGATTTCTGTGAGTTCCGCCGCGACGCCTCTGGCCGTGGCATTCTCGAGCATCCCCACCGTCGGCACCTAGTCACGGCATCCATTCCGCCAGGATCGGCACTGGCCGGACGGACGTTGGCCGACAGTCGCCTGGGCGACGCGTTCGACATCAATGTGGCCGCCATTGTGCGCTCCGGGAGCACCATCGCGGCCCCCTCCGCAGATCAGGTCCTCTTGGCAGAGGATCTCTTGCTCATCGCCGGCGGCGAGCGGAGCCTCCGGGTGCTGGACGGCCTGCAGACCCTCGAAGTGGATCCTGAGCCTTCGCCTACGGTAGACACACTCGAGTCCGAAAACGTAGCCCTCGCCGAGGCTGTTCTCTCACCCCACACGACTCTGATCGGCCGCACGCTTCGCGACATCCGCTTCCGCGAACGCTACGGGCTGAACGCCATTGCCCTGTGGCGCGAGGGGCGGTCCTACCGCTCCAACTTGCGCGAGATGGCCTTGCGCTTTGGCGACGCCTTGCTCCTGCACGGTCCGCGCGAGCGGATCGAGCTTCTGGCAACTGAGCCCGATTTCCTCGTCTTGACGCAGCGTCTGCAGCCGGTGCCACGGCGCCGTCTGGCTCCCTGGGCGGTGGGGATCTTGGCCGCCGTGATCGGTGCCGCGATCAGTGGTCTCTTGCCCATCGCCATCGCCGGCATCTTGGGCGCCATCGCGATGGTGCTGGTGGGCTGTCTGACCATGGAGGAGGCCTACCGCGGTGTCGAATGGCCGGTGGTGTTCCTGATTGCCAGCACCTTGCCACTGGGCGTGGCGCTGCAGGACACCGGCGCGGCGAGCCTCATCGGCAACGTCGTCGCTGACGCGGCCGGACGTGCCGGAGCTCGCGCCGCCCTCGCCGCCATCTACCTCTTGGGTGCTGCGGCGGTGCAGTTCGTGCCGAATCCGGCCGTCGCGGTGCTGCTTGCGCCTGTCGGCTTGAGTGCTGCGCTGCGGCTCGGTGTAGCTCCCGAGGCCTTCTTGATGGCCGTCGCCCTGGCAGCGTCGGCTGGTTTCGCCAGTCCCACCGGTCACGCCGTCAACCTGATGGTCATGGGCCCAGGAGGCTACCGCTTTCGCGACTATGGCCGCTTCGGCCTGCCGCTGATCGGTTTGTTGTTCCTGGTGGTGGTGCTGTTGCTTCCGCTCCTGTTCCCCCTCCAGATGCCTGCCACGCCATAGCCCCGCTCTTGCCGGTGGGCTGCTGGCTCCTGGTGGCGGCAGCGCCGGCGGTCGATTGGTGGGCTCCGCTGCGGCCACTATAATCCCAGTGGTGCCCAACGAACGACGGCTCCGGGTCGGCGTGCTGCTGGGCGGTCGCTCCAGCGAGCGAGAAGTCTCGTTGGCCAGCGGCCGTCAGGTCTATTACAACCTTGACCGCTCCCGGTACGAACCTGTCGCGCTCTTCATGGATGTTGCCGGACGCGTGTGGCGGATTCCGGAGAAGCTGGTCATCCAGAATACCTGCGACGATATCGAGGCTCGACTCGCAGCCGAGGGCGAGCGGCAGCCGCTAGAAGATCTTCGCCAGCGTATCGACGTAGCTTTCATCGCCCTGCACGGCAAATACGGAGACGACGGCTGCATCCAGGGCACCCTTGAACTGCTGGACATTCCGTACACTGGCTCCGGGGTTCTGGCATGCGGCGTCTCGCTCGACAAAGCGACCGCCCACCAACTGCTGGCCGAGGCGGGATTCGAGGTGCCGCGCGAGCTCGTGGTGCGGGAAGCGGAGTGGAGTGCCGACGCCGAAGCCTGCCAGGAGCGCATTTTACAGACCATCGGCCTGCCGGCCGTGGTCCTGCCGGCCCGGGAAGGCTCGAGCATCGGCGTGTCCCTGGTGGCCAGCGTGGACCAGCTACCTCCGGCCATGGCGAAGGCGTTTGCCTGGGACAACCGGGTACTGGTGGAGGAACGGTTGGCGGGTCGGGAGTTCTCTGTGATCCTGCTGGGCAACGAGGAGGTGGAGGCGTTTCTGCCGACCGAGACGCGCACCCAGAACCCTGTGATGACGTACGACGATAAGTACATGCCGGGCCGCTCCCAGAAGATCACCCCGGCCCCGGTGGGCGCCGAGAACGTGGCCCGCATCCAGGCCGAGGCCCGGCGCGCCTACCGAGCGCTGGGCTTTCAGGGCTACGCGCGCCTCGACGGGTTCCTGCTGCCCGATGGCCGCATCTTCTTCACCGACCCTAACTCTACGTCTGGCATGGCGCCTTCCAGCTTCATGTTCCATCAGGCAGCCGAGGCTGGCCTCAGCCCGGCCGCGCTCGTGGACCGCATCGTCCAGCTGGCACTCGAGGCCCACGCCGCCAAGCGAGGCCCATTGTGACCGCCAGGCGTGTGCTGGCCACGCTCTTCTGCCTGTTGCCGGTCCTTGCGTCAGGCAGCGCGCAGCGGGTTCACGCGGTAGCAGCCCAGGCGTGCGAGCTCTCGGCCAGCCGCCTGGTTTCGCCACCTGTCGTCCGGCTCGACGGAGACGTGGCGGTGCAGCTCCGCGTTCAGGCGAGCTGTCCCGACGAGTCTCTCGACCGCCACTTCGTTCTGGCCCTGGGTCCTTGGGCCACATCGGCCGAAGCAACCTTGGTCCGGCAGGCAGCCTCGGCCTTTCTCGCTGCCTTGGCCTCGCCGGCATCGCAGATCAGCCTCGTTCTGGGGCACGCCTATCCGCCCCTGGTCGTGCCTTGGACCGATGACGATGCCGTCCTAGCCGCTGCGCTGGCGGCCTACGGACCCGCGGCCTATGGCAGTGACGCGGCCACCCTGCTCGATGCCGCCAGCAAGCGCTTCTATGCCCCCGACGCGCCGGCAGGGCGCGGTCACATCGTCCTCGTCAGCCACTCGGGCATGCGTCCGGCGACGCCCGAGGGCCTGTTCAACGCCAGTTTCGATGCCCGATCAGCGGGTGTCTGGCTCAGCGCGGTGTGCGTCGGTACTGGTTGTGTCAACGTGCCCCGGGCAGAGCAGCTCTCCGCGCCCACCCTCTCCGACGTAGCGCCCATCCTGACGGCCATTGCGCGTCGGCCGGCCCGTCTGGAGCTCGATCAGCTTGTGGTGCGAGACGAATTGGGCGGCGAGACGGCATATGTTCCGGGCTCGGCCGTGCCAGCTGCTACGCGGATTGGGGAGACGGTCTACGAGCAAGGTGCACCACTTCACCGCCGCGGCTTCCTCGAGTGGACGATCGATCAGGAGACCCAAGGTTGGAACGCCCGCTACCGGCTGCGGCCGACGCTCGTGGGCCCGGTGGCGACCCACACCCGCCTTGTTGTCGAGGCGTTGGATACGCGCGGCTCTTGGCTCCGCACGGAGGTAGGCCCGGATGCCATCACCGTGCTCTCCCCACCGCCGGCGCCAGCCACCTGTCGGCTCTACGGACAGGCAGAGGCCCACGGGCCAGTGTTGCTCGGCGCCTCGGTGCCGATCACCGTGTCCCTGCTGGCCGAGTGTCCACCGCAACCGCAGCAAGCGGACGTGGTCATCCTGATCGACCGCTCCTGGTCGACGCAGGGTCAGCCCCTCGCCCGATTGGTCCAGGCTGGACGCGACTTCGTCCGGCAGCTGGATCTCGGCCTGATCCGGGCGGCAGTCGTCGCGTACAACGATGTGCCGGAGGTGCGCCAGCCTTTCACCCAGAATCGCGAGCAGCTGCTCGCGGCCTTCGAAGGCCTGGTGGCAGCGGGCAACACCAACCCGCGGGATGCGATCGATCGCGCCCGCCAGTTGTTGGCGGACCGGCGGCCAGGGGCGCTGCCAGTCATCGTGCTCTTCTACGATGGCTACCTGACCGTCGATCCGACTCCGGCCGTCGAGTGGGCCCGCATGGAGGGGGTTCGCATCGCCACCATCTGCGTGCGCAGTGGTACGACCTGTGCTGCCGGCGTGGCGAGCCCACCGGAGTATGCCGTCGAGGCCGCCCAACCAGCGGATCTCGCCGCCTACTGGCAACAATTCGTGCCCTCGCTTGTGGAGCGCAGCCTGGAGGAGGTGGTGGTCAGCCAGATTCCTTCGGCGGCCTTGCCTTTCGACCACGGCGCCATCCCGCCGGCGATCGATGTGCCGACGGTCCTGGCCGACGGGCGTCTGCGCTGGACCCGCTCGGGTCTGTTGCGCCCATTCATTGTGCTTCGGTACCCGTTGCGCGCCTCGGCGGTTGGTCGTTGGCCGATTGCTGAAGGCCTTGAAGTGGGCTGGCGGGAGCGGGGCGGGGCCGTCGGCGCAGCACGGCTGAGCATCCCGGAGCTCGATGTCTTGGCACCGCCTGGCGAAGGCCCCTGCCGATTGGTGACCGCCGAGCGATACGCGGAGCCTTCGGTTGTCACGCTCGGGGCAGCCTTCACGGTAACGTCGAAGGTTGACTTGGAGTGTCCACCAGCCGACCTGCCGTTGCAGGTCCTGTTCGTGATCGATCATTCGGCGTCGATGGGTGCTGGCAGTGGTCGGCTCGAGGCGGTGCGCCGCGCGGTGCGCTCGATGCTCACCGCCCCGACCTCGCAGCAATGGTTATTCGGAGCCGTGGCGTTCAACGACGATGTCACCGAGTGGGTGGGCGTCACCGAGAACCGGCAGTCCGTCCTGGACCTGGTGGATCGCTTGCGCGCTGGAGGTGGCACCAACATTGGTGCCGCCATCCGCCGGGGAGGCGAGCTGCTGGCCGAGGCGGCGGCCGAAGTGCCGCAGGTGATGATCGTTCTGACCGACGGCATCAATGCCACGGGGTCAGGGCCGGTCCTGGCGGCGGCAAGCGAGGTGAAGGCGAGCGGCGTGATCGTCGTCGCCGTCTGCGCTGGCGGCGAGTGCGATCCGGCGCTCCCGGAGGCGGCGAGCGATCCCAGTTACTACTTTGCGGTGCCGGACCCCGAGAGTCTTGTCGACCTCTTCGGCCAACTCACGCGCGAGTTGATCCGGTCGGTAACCCTTCTGGCCCTCGAGGAGCAGATCGGTCCCGGCTTGGAGCTTGCTGGCCTGTTGCCCCAGCCGCCAGCGGCGGAGATCACCGACCTGGTCGTCCGATGGTCCTTCAACCGGTTGCCGGTGGGCGGCGTGTCGCTCACGCACGCCCTCGTACCTCGCCGCCTCGGACACCTTCCGGTGGCGCGGTGGACGCGGCTGGATTACGCGACCCTCGGGCAGGGCGGCCAGGTCGAGTCTGGCTATAGCTACTTGCCGGTGCCGGCCATCGAAGTCGTCGGCGATCCGACGCCCTCGCCGAGCCTGCCGACGTTGGCGCCACCGCCCGCTCAGACCGCCACCCCAACGCCGGCCACAGGAACCGCGATACCGCTTCCCCAGCGAGTTGCTCACCTGCCGTTCCTCGTGCGGCGGTAGCCAAGGGCCCGACAGGCGCCGCGCCGCACGCGGCCTGGCTCGACAGCGCTGATTTGCCCTCGGCCGCCGGGCCTGGGATGTGCCCCGCCGGATGATGGTGCTGCTGGCAGCACTTCCGTTCCGAGGAGTGCCGGAGTAGAATGGGCCACCTCGCCCACCGACGGCCCACCAGGTAGCCGCATGGCACTCCAGGCCTTGTACCGCCGCTGGCGCCCGCAGCGTTTTGAGGACGTCATCGGCCAAGAGCACATCGTCCAGACGCTGCGAAACGCGGTGGCGCAGGGTCGTCTGGCACACGCTTACCTCTTTGCCGGTCCTCGTGGCACCGGGAAGACCTCGGTGGCGCGCATTCTGGCCAAAGCCGTGAACTGCACCGGCCCTGGCGAGAAGCCGTGCAACGAATGTGCCATCTGCCGGTCCATCAGCGAAGGGCGCGCTCTTGATCTGATTGAGATTGACGCCGCCTCGAATACCGGTGTTGACGATGTCCGGGACTTGCGCGAGAAGATCGGCTTTGCGCCCAACGAGGCCACGTACAAGGTCTACGTCATCGACGAAGTCCACATGCTCTCGACGGCGGCCTTCAATGCGCTCCTCAAGACGCTGGAAGAGCCGCCGGCGCACGCGCTGTTCATCCTGGCGACGACGGAGCCGCACAAGATCCCGGATACGATCGTGTCGCGCTGCCAGCGCTACGACTTCCGGCGCGTGGCGACGACCACGCTGGCCGAGAAGCTCGCCCGGATCTGCGCTGCCGAGGGAATCGACGCTGAACCGGCGGCTCTGACGTTGATCGCCCGCCACGCTACCGGGTCGGTGCGGGACGCCGAGAGCCTGCTGGATCACCTCCTGGCGGGCGGCAACCGCGTGGGCGTCGCCGATGTCCAGGCCTCGCTGGGCACACCAGCCCACGAGGCGGTGGTGGCCATCGTGGAGGCCATGCTGGCGCGGGACAGCGCCACCGGCCTTCGGCGACTGAACGAGGCTATGGATCAGGGTGCCGACCCGCGGCAAGTCAGGTCCATGCTGCTCGAGCACCTGCGCCTCGTGCTCCTGGTCAAGGTGGGCGCTGAGGACGATGTGATCGCCAGCGACGCAGAAGCCCTGGAACGACTGCGCCGCCACGCGGCAGCGATCGGGACCGCCGAGTTGGCCGCGGCCATTGCCCGGTTCAGCGACGCTCGGCCCGCCGCCGACCAGACGCAGCCGGCGCTGGCCTTGGAGCTGGCCCTAGTCGAGACCGTTCTGGCTCTCGTCGCTGCGGCGCAGGAAGGTACTGCTGGCGACGAGGCGCAGCCTGCCGTGGCAACGGCGGCGCCCCAGACGCGCCGAGAGGCGAGTGTGCCCGCTGGTTCGGCAGGACACGGAAGGGGCGTTGCTCCGTCGGCGGCAGCCAAGGCGGCGCCCCGGCCGCCCCCAGCGAGAACACAACCGGCGGCGCCGGAAGCGACAGCCGGCCCCGAGCCAGCAGCGGCGACTCCCTCCAGCCCACCGGCGGCCGATCGAGGCGGCGCCGCCGCCGTGGAGACCCTTGCCGCAAGGTGGCCGACGATTCTCGCCGCCGTGGGGCAGCACGACCCCAAGACTGCCGCCCTGTTGCGTGATTGCCGCCCCCTGGCAGTTGCCGCGGGAACGGTGACCCTCGGTTTCTTTTACGAGTATCATTGCCGGCAGGTGTCTGAGCCCAGCCGACGCAGGGGCGTGGAGGCGGTGTTGGCGGAACTGCTGGGCGGTCCAGTGGCGGTCAGCTGCACCGTTGTCGCCCCGACGCCCGAGGAACGTGCCGCGCGACCTCGCTCCCGCGTCGAACAGGCGCAGTCGGATCCCTTGGTCCGCCATGCCGTGGAACGACTGGGCGGCCGAGTCACGGGCGTGAAGCCACTCGAGGGAGAGACGCCCGAGGCATAGGCAGGCCTCGGGGCTGTGCCGGGTAGACTACGCCAGGAGAGACGAATGGCCAAAGGTGCACACACCGCGCCTGGAGGTGCCTCTGGCAGCTCTGGAATGATGCGTCACCTCCAGGCGCTCCAGGAGCGCATGGTTGCCGAGCAGGAAGCCCTGGCCTCGGAAACGGTGACCATCAGCGTCGGGGGTGGCGCCGTCAAGGTGGTCATGACAGGTCAGCAGAAGCTGACCGAGGTCGTGATTGCCCCAGAACTGCTGACGGCCGATGGCTCAGAGACGCTCGCCGAGCTGATCCTGGCGGCGGTCAATCAGGCCATCGAACAGTCGCAGCGGTTGGCTGCCCAGCGCATGGGGGCCGTGACCCGCAGCCTTGGACTGCCCCCCCTAGGTCCCTGAAGCCGTGTCGGCCGCTCTGCCCACCTCGCTGGCGCGCCTGATCGACGAGCTCGCCCGGCTGCCAGGGATCGGGCCCAAGACCGCTTCTCGGCTGGCGTACCATATGCTGCGCTCGAGTCGCGAGCAGGTGCTGGGCCTGGCCCATGCCCTCATCGACGTCACCCAGGCGATCCGCACTTGCGAACGCTGCCAGAGCGTGGCCGAGACGAGCCCATGCCCCATTTGCAGCGATGCCACGCGCGATTCTGCTACGATCTGCGTGGTGGAAGATCCACTGGACGTCTTGGCCATCGAGCGCGCCGGTGTGTACCGTGGCCTGTATCACGTCCTGCATGGCGCGCTATCGCCAGTCGATGGCATCGGTCCGGCCGAGCTGCGCATCGAGGAGCTGCTCAGCCGGCTGCGCCGTGAGCCGGTCCAGGAGATCATCCTGGCTACGAATCCATCGCTCGAGGGTGACGCCACGGCGATGTACTTGGAACGTGCCATTCGCAATCTGCCGCTAACGATCCGGATCACCCGGCTCGCCAGGGGCCTTCCGATCGGCGGCGACATTGAGTACGCCGACGAAGGCACCCTCGCCCGCGCCTTGGCAGGACGCAGCGACATGGAGCGCTCCTCCTAGGTACGGCCAGTTCGCGAGCCTGGCAACCAAGCAAGGGAGACGAGAACATGCAACGCTGGCGATTGGGTCTCGGGTTGGCCTTGATCATCGGCTGTCTGGCCGGCTGCCGCGCCGCACCGCCACCCACGGCACCAGCACCGACGCCGGACGTGAGCACCTTCGGCGCTCCGAAGCTGACGGTGGCCGCTGAACCTGTCTCGTTTCGTCGCACCGAGCTCGAGTCGCCGATGGTACTCGACGTGACCACGGCCATGACGCTCACTCCTGGCGCCAACGTCCTGGTTGGCGACGGTGGACGTGCGCGTTTGGCCTGGGGCGACATCCTGACGGTGGACCTGCTCTCCGACACCGATCTGCTGCTCAGCCAGAGTCATCCGCCCTCGCGGCAGATCATGCTCGACCAGGCCACCGGTACAACCCTCTACGAGCTCCGCTCGGTGACGCCAGCCGTCGAGGTGGTCATCCGGACCGCCTGGGCCGAGCTCGAGCTGGATGCCGGCGGCGCCCGGCTGCTGGTTAGCTACATTCCGGGCGTCGAGCCCAGCCTGTGGATCGTCACGCTTCAGGGCTCGGCACGGCTGGCCCGTTCGGGAGAGGCTGGTCAGGAACTGGCCGAGGCGGAGGCCATCGGACTTACCGAATCGGGTGAGCTCCCCGAAGCCCAGCCGGTGGATCCAACCGCCGTGCAGGCCTGGCTGGACCGCCTGACGGCCGGCGATCGCAGCACCACCGTGGCTACCGTTGCCCTGCGCTGCCGCACCGCTCGTGTCGCCAGCTTGCTCCAGAAGCCAGCGACGGATGCTGCTGCCTCCGTCGAGGATGTGGCGGCTGGGACGCCGGTCCAGGTGTTGGGGCGCAGCGAAGCCGCGGACTGGCTGCATCTGCTGCCGTTGGCCACCACCCAAGATGGCTGGCTGCCAGCTGACGCGGTGGTCTGCAACGGACCGCTCACCGCGGCGGCACTGGTTCTCATCCCCCCGACTGCGACGGCACCACCGCCGGTGCGGCTTGCTTCCGCGCGGCCGCCGATCGCCTCACCTTCGGCCACACCCACGTCGACCGCCACCGTGAGCGCGGTAAAGATTTACTTTGCCACCACCGATGACAGCATTCGGGCAGGAACCTGTGCGACTCTCGTTTGGGAAGTCCAGGGCATTCGCGAGGTCTACCTCGATGGCCAGGGCGTCACGGGCAAGGGCGAACGAGAAGTGTGTCCCAGTGAGACCCGCACTTACACCCTGAAGATCGTCCACGTCGACGGCCGGGTCGAAGAGCGATCGGTGGAGATCGAGGTGCGCAAGCCTCCTACCGAGACGGCCGCTCCACCGACCGACACTCCGCCCCCGCCCACGGAGCAACCGACCAGCGTACCGTCCGACACTGCGTCACCGCCATAGGCGGAAGGCCACGCTGTCTCACGCCCCGGGCGTGGTTCTGAAACGCCACGCTCCCGCGAGGGTCAGGCGTCCTATCGGAACGCCACTGTGTCTCGCTCGCTGGGCGTCCCTTCAGACCGCCGCCAGCGGCCGGGGGGCCAGGATGGCACGGGCGTAGTTGGCCCAACTGAACTGCTCGGCAGCCGCTAGCACGCGCTCCGGCGGGATGGGCTCCTCAATGGCGCGCTTCATGGCCCGCACCATGTCGGCGACGTTGCCCGGCTCGGCCAAGTAGCCGTTTTCGCCGTCAACGATCGTCTCCGCCAAGTGGCCGAGACGGGTGGCCAGCGCCGGGAGCCCGAACTGGAAGCCGAGGCTGGCCACGCCACTCGGTGAGGCTGTCTCGTAGAACAGCAACACCGCGTCGGCAGCTTGGAAGTACGGCGCGACCTCCTCGTTGGCAACGAAACGATCGACCACCAGCACTCGATCCCGGATTCCGAGCTGGTCGATGCGTGCCAGCGGATCATAGCCACGCTCATCGTCGGCTTGATTCAGGAACAGCTTCTTCAACACTCCGAAGAACGCCGAGCGGAGCCGATGGGGCAGGCGGGCGCCGTCTTGGGCCCGCCAGAACGGTTCACCGACAACCAGCAGGCTTACATCGTCACGCTCCCGGACGAGTTCGGCGAAGGCCTGGAGGCAGTAGTGCAGACCCTTGTACTTGCGAATGAAGCCAAAGAAGAGGAATACGTGCCGCCGAAGCCCATGTCGCGCCCTCCAGGCCTGGCGATCGAAGCTCGGATCGGGTCGGTAGAGCGAGTAGATCGGATGATAGAGCTTCAGGATCACCCGCTCCGCAAGCGCCCGCACGGGTTGTCGCTCCGGGCGTACCGTTCCGTCAAGGCTCAAGAGAAAGCTCTGCTGCGGCAACAAGGCTCTGAGCTCCTCGGCTGTCTGGTAGCTGTGCACCACGAAGGTGTGGCCGTGTTCCAAGGCCAATCGGGTGAGTGGTGCGTCCAACCAACTCCGCTCCTTGGCGGTCACGAAATGGACATCGAACACGATTTCGGCACGGCTGGTTGCCCGCAGTCGACTGGCAATGACCGCCATCGGCAATCCCTGTAGCGGGCTGCACCATTGCAGCACCACCTTGTCGGGCTCGCCCGCAGCAATGGTGCGCGCTGTGCGCCACCAACTGGTTGGCGCATTCCAGTTGGTGAGATAGAGAACCGGGATGTCGTAGCCGGCGAGAAACCGATCCCGACTCCGGGTATCGGCGAAATCGCGAGGGATGAACGCCGGGTACGGTTGGCTCCAGCTGGCGATGGTGACGCGCGCGCCAGCATCGTACAGCGCTCGCGCCAGGGCAGTGTTGTACTGGGCGATGCCGCCCTTGAAGCGCGGTCCAGGTCCGAAGCAGACAATCCGCGGTGCGTTCGCGCCCGGCGGCACCGGCCGGGCCCCGAGGGACAGCGATCGGCACTCGGCCGGCACTACCGACCAGCCCTCACGATCGCGCTGCACCCCTTCGTGGAGCAGCCTTGGCCTCCACAACAGGCACGAGGCTGATGCGCTGCAGCTTGGCCAGCAGCCGCTGGCGCTCCCCCTTGTCGGTGGCCTTGGCCAGACGTGCCCGCAGGGCACGCACTTTCGAGCGCCGGCACCGTCTCCGCCGCAGTTCCCGCTGTCGTTCGATGGCCATGCCCTCGCCTCCTAGATGCGCCCGACGACGCGCCGCCGCTCGAGCAGCGGTCTGGCGCGCAGCGTTTCCTTCGCGTCGATCGCCCGGCGCGACGATCCACGGGCAATGGTACTCACGGCCCGGCGAACGCGCCAGCCCATGCACTGCCGGACGCGATCCCAGCTCACGGCGGTCCGATGGCGGCACGGCCATGGATCGATCCCGGCACGGAGATGCCGGGATGGCGGCACAGCGATGAATCGGCCGTGTGGCAAAGACGCTGGGATGGCTACAAGGTCATGGATCCGCTACATCCCCAGGAAACTTCGTCGTGTCCGCCACAACCAGATGCCTTGCCGCGGTTCCGGCCGCGCGGTATACTGCCCGGCACGCGGCGGCCTGGCCCGCCGCAGGTCGCGGCCCGGGGCCTGGCCTTGTTTCCTGTGCTGTCGCCGGGCAGCCCGTCTATTCTCGAAAGGAGCCAACGCATGAGCCACCGTTCAGCGATCCTTCGGCTGTGGGTGATCCTGGCAGGAACCGCCGGCCTCTTCTGGCTGGCTCTTGCCGTTGTCGCCGCCGCTGGCACTCCGCCGGCGAGCCGCTGGACGGAACATGCCAGCGCATCACAATCGACCTACGCCCGGAACGCCACCTTGGCAGCCCAAGCCGAGACGGAGCGTCTCGCTGCCGACGACTACGTCATCGTCTTGCTGTCAGGTCCTCCGCTGTACGATCTATACGCCGCTGCTGCTGGTGCAACAGCCCCGGCACCGACCAAGCGTCCTGTGGCCTTGCCGACGCTCCGTTCCTGGCTGGCCGCAATTCAGGCTCGCCAGGCAGAGGCCGAGGTCCGCATTACCAACCTCGGGGCGATCGTCGTGAGCCGTTATCAGGCCGCCTTGAATGGCCTCTTGGTGCACGCCAATGCCCAGCAACAGCGTGAGATTGCACGCCTCCCTGGTGTGGTGAGCGTCGTGCCGGCCCCGGAGCTCCGGATCGAGCTGGACCGCTCGGTGCCGCACATCGGCGCTACTCAGGTCAAGGACGAGCTGGGACTGACAGGCAAGGGTGCTGTCATTGCCATCATCGACATGGGTGTCGACTACATGCATGCCAGCCTGGGCGGGCCGGGTACCCCCGAGGCATACGCCGCCAACGACCCAAACCAGATCGAACCGGGCTCGTTCCCGACTGCCAAAGTGATCGGTGGCGTCGATCTGGCCGGACCCTACTACGCGCCCAATTGCCCGGCGCAACTGCCCGAAGGCGCCCGCTGCACAACGGTGCCCGAGCCCGATGATGATCCTCTCGATCAGATAGCCGTCAACGGCTCGGCGGGGCAAGGACATGGTAGCCACGTGGCCGGCATCGCCGCGGGGGCTGGCTCGATGACGCCCGGAGGCGCGCTCGGCAGCCCAGTTGGCGTAGCACCCGATGCCAAGCTCGTGGCGATCAAGATCTTCGGCAATCCCATCGGTATCGCCAACTTCCAGCCCTCCACGCGACTCAGCTACGACGGCCTCGACTGGCTGCTCAAGCACAACTTGGGACTGGAAGTCGAGGGTGTGCCGGCGACCGATGCCGAGGGAAATCGCCTGCCGATCCACGTGCTGAATATGAGTGTTGGCGGTGCTTGGGGTGGCGGCATGGAACTGTACAACCAGGTGATCGGTCGGATTGTCGACAGCGGCGTCGTTGCCATGTTCTCGGCCGGGAACAGTGGCGACGTGCCGTACATCGTGAGCTCGCCGGGTGCAGCCGAGATGGGCCTCAGCGTCGCCAACTCGTATGCCAGCGGCGAGACAGGCGTGCTCTTTGGAGCAGCCTGGCCTGGAGACGAGATCTCGGTCGTTGCCTACACCTCGAACGAGCTTCTGGGTCCCACATTCGACCACTTGCCGCCGATCACTAGGGTGCCCATGGCCTGGTATGGCTTGGCCTGCCCCGACGCCGAGGGCAAGCCCGTGCCACCCATCCAGGATGTATCCGGCAAAGTTGCTCTGGTGCAACGCGGCACGTGCACCTTCGCCGAGAAGTTCGCCAGCGCGGCGGCCTTCGGAGCCCGGGCCGTGGTCGTCTTCAGCGACGATCGCGCCCCCTCGGGCATGACCGGGACTTGCTGGCCGAAGTGGCCTTGCACGGATCTGGCCGGTGTGATGATCAGCAAGGGCGACGGCGAGAAGATCCAGGCCGAGCTGCTGGCCGGCCGAGAGGTGCTGGCTACCTTCGAGGTCTACGAGCGGCCGGAGCTCACGAACAACATCAACGCCGGCAGCAGCCGTGGTCCCGGCCGTTTCAGCGGGAGCGTGAAGCCGCAGATCACCGCGCCCGGGACCAACATCCTTTCGGTGTACGCTGGCACCGGCTTTGGCGCGATGTCCAACAGTGGCACCTCGATGGCGAGCCCGCATGTGGCCGGTGTGGCCGCCCTCTTGTGGGAGCGCAACCAGCGCCAGCAACTCGGCCTGACGGCGGCCGACATCGGGGCGTTGGCGATCAACTACGCCAGGCCGGTCATCCTTCCTGAGACAAGCGATCCCGCCCGCGTCGTCAGCATCACGCGCCAGGGCGCCGGGTTGGTCGATGCTTTGGCCAGTGCGCGAGCCGGGACGCTTCTTCGTTCCGATCGCGGGCTCGCCGAGATCGGCTTCGGCGACGTCTTCGCCGCACGTCAGCCCACCAGCCAGTCCCGGCAGCTAACGATTCGAAACTTGAGTGACCAGCCCAAGACGTACGCGCTCAGCGCCTCGTTCCTCTACCCCGAGACGGAAAACCAGGGCATCGTGCTGTCCTGCCATCCGCCGACCATCACCGTGGCCGCGAAGGCCACGGCGAGCGTCGAGGTCCAGTTGACGGCCGATCCGGCAGCGCTGGGGGCGTGGACATTGCCCGATGAGAATCGGGCGAACGCCATGGCGAACCCAGGCGCATTCGCCGCCGCCGAGGTGAACGGCTTCGTCGTAGCCACCGAAGTGGACGAGAGGGGCGCCCCCGTGGCCGAGGGCGACGCCCCAAGGGTGCCATTCCACACGCTGCCTCATCGGGCAAGTTGCGTGCGCGCTGGCACGGCAGGGCCGATCGATCTGCGCGGTGGTCCTGCGCGGATCGCTTTCGCGAATCCGTGTTTGCAGGCAGGCGGCCAGGCCACCTACCTGCGGATCGGCACCGATCCGGCCGAGCCTGCCTATCCAGACAAGCTCAACATCACCGATGTTGGCGTGCGGTGGTTCAGCTCGGGCATCACGGACACCACACACCCAACAGTCACCCTTGACATCCTGGAGTTCGCCATGCGCACCACCGGGACCCGGCGCATCCCATACGACACCCAGATCCGGGTTTACTTCGACTTGGACTTGGATGGGAAATGGGACAAGGTCGGCTGGAATGTGCGTCTGAGTGGTAATCGTTGGGGCACGCTGTTGGGCACCATGCTCCCGGGCACGCTGGAGCCCAATGCGGCCTCGGCCGTTCGATCGGATGGCTCATTCTTCACCTTCTTCGAGCCGTTCGACATCTCGGAGAATGTGGCCGTTCTCCGGTTCATGGCGAACCATCCCGAGTTCGGTCTGGGCCTGGACATGGACGGTGGCAAGGCGCAATTCGGATTCGGCATCACCATTTGGGACGCCACCGGCGACTTCGAGGAGACAGAGACCTATCTGGGTTATGACAACGCTCCGGACAACGTGCCTGCCGGCCTCGAGCGCGGACCACACGAGGGCGCTGCCTACCTCTTCGATCAGGAGCTGGTGGACTGCGTCCGCATTCTGGACGAGAGCGGCTCGCCGGTTCCGGGCCTCCCGGAGCTGCTGCCCCTCGACGCCGGTGGCTCGGCAGCGGTGACGGTGGTCGGCTGTCCCAACCGCATGGACGAGCTCGAGAAGCCGCCCCTGGCGCTCCTCGTCCACTACCCTTACAACCTCCGTTCCGAGAGCGTTCAGGTCCTGCCCTTCGGTCGGATCGCACTCTATCTGCCGCTGGCAGCGCAGAACTACGACTTCGCGCCAGCGCCGGCAGAACCGTCAGCCACGGAGCCAGCCGAGCCGGGCACTCCGACACCCTAGGCGCCGGGGCTGGACAACAACGCCCGTTGGCGGGCTAGAGAGAAGTCTGGCTAGGCTGGAACGGCCGCGGCCTGCGTGCGAGCGCCCGAGGTGGCATCGACGTTGACGAGTTCGAGACGCCGGTCCGCCCAGCGACTCAACCGCCGATCGTGCGTAGCGACCAGAATGGCTGCGCCGTCAGCGGCGAGACGGTCCAGGAGCTGGCCGAGAGCGAAGATGGCCTCGTCATCGAGGCCGCGCGTTGGCTCGTCGAGCAGCAGCAGCTGTGGCTCAGCGATGGCAATCGCGGCCAGCGCCACCCGCTGTCGTTGACCGGTGGACAGGTCCCGCGGATAGCGATCGGCTACTTCGGCCAGCCCCAGAGCATGCAGGAGAGCCCACACCCGGCGCGAGGCACGCCTGCCGCCGCCAGTCCCAATGGGCAATGCTGCCACCTCGTCGTACACCGTTTCGGCGAACAGGAGAGCGCCTGGATCTTGCGGCAGATAACCAATCGGACGCCGGCTCATGGCCGAGCAACGGTCGGAGGATGGCTGCTCGACCACCTCCCTACGCCCGCCCTGCGGCCGCAACAGGCCGGCGATCAGGCGTAGGAGCGTCGTCTTGCCACTGCCGCTCGGGCCGGTCAGAGCAACAATCTCCCCAGCCCGGACCTCGCAGCTCACATCCGCGAGCACGGGGTAGGGGCCATAGGAGAAGCGCAGGCCGTCAAGCCGAAGCACCACGGCGCCCGGAGCGGTAGGGCGACGTGTCACCGGCCGCTCGCCGAGGCCGTCGGTCGGCACCGGGGTTCGCAACGTCGGCGGTTCGCCTGGTGCACCGAAGCGGAGCTCGTGGGTGACATAGGGGAGGATTCGCCGGCGACGATGTTCGCTGAGCACCACCGTCAGACCGCCGCGGCTTGCCAGATCGGACACCGCGGCCAGGACTTCGTCGGCGGCGGCATCGTCCAGCTGCGAAGTCGGCTCATCCAGCACCAGGACCTGGGGAGCCAGCGCCAGGGCGGCAGCAATGACGGTGCGCTGTCGCTCCCCGCCCGACAGCGTATCGATGCGACGCCCGGCCAGAGGCAGCAGGCCCGCCGCCTCCAGGGCGCTGGCGACCCGGCGCCGAATGTGGCGCGGTGACGTGCCACGTTCCTCAAGGGCGAAAGCCACCTCGTCCGCCACACTGTCGGTCACCGTGCAGGCCTCCGGATCGTTGGCCACGTAGCCAACGATGTCACTCATGATGGCCGGGCCAGCAGCCAGGGGATCGATCCCCGCGACCAGCAGCCGACCTTTGACCTGGCCACCCGTGAAGTGGGGCACAAGTCCGTTGAGGGCCCGCAGGAGGGTGGATTTGCCACAGCCACTGGGACCGCTGGCCAGCACCGTTGCGCCCGTAGGCAGCCGAGCGCTCACGCCCTCGAGCGCCGGCCGTGGCATGTCAGGATAGGTGAACGTGTAGGCGGCGAGGCGGATCACATCGCTCTTCCATCCGCCAACGGCTCGCCCCTCCGGCTCACGAAGGCCGGGCCTCCGTCCCGCGAACCGCACCTGGACCGACGACCCAAGAGGCCCAGCACGAGTACTGGCGCCACGAGACCGATCAGGGAAGCCAACACCGCTACCGGAAGCGTCGGCCACGCCAGGACCGGATAGGGCGTATAGCGGAGCGCTGCCCGGCCGGAGGGGTGCAAGAAAGCCACGATGAGCGGCAGCCAGGGAGCGCCTGCCACCAGGCGATCACACCATCGCCAGCCGCCAGGCCTCAGAGCTGTCCTTGGCCTGCTGCGCCCCAGCGCCACCAGCACCCCGGTCATCAGGCCAACGCCTAGCAACGTGGCCGCCGGGGCAACAGGATCGGCTACCGCTGCCGGCCAGGGACTAAGCAGGCCTGCAAGCACCAATACCAGGCCCACCAGTATCAACAGCCGATGGTGCCCCGCCACCCGCAACGGCCGGAGAGCCCCCCGGGCCGCGAGTGACTCGGCCATCGTCATGCCACTCTCCAGTGCGCCCACCAGAAGCGGGATCATGAGCGGTGGCCAGTCCCGCACGCCACGCAGCTCATAGCCGCGCACCGCCTGCGCTTCCCGGACGGCCTGCGCCTGGCGCCGGACGAGCGGCACGTAGCCAAGGGCGACGGCCACTGCCAGTGTCACGCCGCCAAAGCCGCGCGGCAGCAGACGCACCAGCTCTCGTTGCGGCATCGCTGCCAGCAGCGTCGCGAAAGCCAGCAGCAGCGTCCAGAGTGACAGCCCAGAAAGCAGGCCGAAGACAAGGGCCTCGAGCGTAATCGGGCCACCAACGAGCGGCCAGGCGGCCGGCAGGCGAGCCACGATGGTCTGGCCAGCGTGGGATACAAGCCCGTTGTACAGCGTTGGCAACGCCAGCGCCAGGCCGGCGATCGCCACCAGCCGGTGCGAAGCCGAGTCCCGAGGGCCGAGCTGGTGCCGCAAGACCCACACACTAGCCGCTGCCGCCAAGAGGAGCAGCGGATGTCGTGAAACTGACACCAGAGCTGCCACTGCCGCCAGGCAACTGAGCCACGCCCGCGGCTGAATCTGCCCGGCCATCGATCCGTCGAGCTGGGCGAGAAGCCTCTCTTCGGCAAGCTCGGCGGCTTCTCGCTCCCCGCCACAGGGCCCCGCCATGAACCCGGCAGTGGCCTCGACTTCGCGCCGGACCGGGTCGGAGGTGCGCGCGGGCGATGGCGCAGAAGCGAATGCAAAGCGCCGCCCAAAGCGGCGCAACACGGCCAGCACGGGCGCTCCCAAGACGCCGATGAGCAGGACATTCCCGGCGGCGGCGAACGCATCCCAGGTGAGAGAGCTCGCCACGTAGAAGGCTGCGAACCGACCGAACGACGGCGCACTCGCGGGGAGTACCCGGCCAGAGGCGCCCTCCAAGAATGGCCAGAACCAGAGCGTCATGATCAGGCCATAGCCGAAGCCCCAGAGGGCGCCTAACGCGGCAAGAACCGCGACTTCGCGCGCTTCCGGGCGCCAACGGTGCCCAGTCCCTCGTCGAGGCACGAGCCCAGCCGACAGGCCGACCCAACCAGCCGCCAGCATCTGGTAGGGCAACCAGGGCCCCACGCCGCCGGTCACCAAGGCAGACACGAGCATCGTCAGGGCCCCCATGAGGAACCCGAAGCGCATGCCATAGGCATAGCCGGCCAGCAGGATCAGAGCGAAGATGGGGCTGAAGCCACCAGGTCCTGGCAGCACCGTCTCGGCGAAGCGCAGCAAGCTGTTGGTGGCAACCAGCACGCCGAGGGCAGCGATGGCCCGGAGTCCCAGCCGCGTCGAGCCCGCCTCGAACAGTAGGGCCGCCAGGCTCCAGCACACGACCAGAGTGAGCAGTCCAGAAGCACCGCCCGGACCGAGCCAGGCGCTGCCAGCAATGCGCGAGGGCATCACCAACGGGGCGGCGAAAGCCGCCCCTGCCAGTAGGCAAGCGACAGCATAGAAGGCGACGCTGAACAACCGCTCCAGCCAGCGGCCGCGCGCGAGCAAGCTCATGGCGTGGACGGCCATACGCCTGGCGCCGGTCCACGTGGCGACGCCCCACCGCTGCGGCCCATCGTGAGCCGCGACAGGCGGCAGATTGGCCCGCCAAGAGGTCGCTCGCTCGGTGGCCATCTCGAGACGTCTAGGACGTTGGTCGCCGCCGTCGACGGCGCGCGGCTTGGCGGCGGCCGAGGACTGCGGCACCGGCAACGGCCAGCAGGGCCACGCCGATCCCGACGGCGCGAATGGAGCGACCGGCTGGGGCAAAGCCTTGCCGCCCGGCTAAGGGTGCGGGTATCTGGGAACCACATAGCTCGGCGAACGTCCTTGCGGGCAACGGCTCCATGGCCGGCGTCGCGCCGCCACCCGTCCAGGCCCAGCCGTCCACATCACCATCGCGAACGATGCGGTCGCCCGCCCCGGTTGTGGCGTATTTCCATTGGCCAGCCTCAAGAACGAAGTAGGCCCAGTACTGGCAGTCCGTGTCGGGCTGCTGGCAGCGGCACCAGCATGGCTCGGCCGGGTACTGGCAGCCCCGACCAGCAATGGCGCATACACTGGTGCCCAGCGAGCCATGTTCGAACACCGGATCCAGCTGCGCCAGGGTCAACAGATCGGCCCCACTCCGCTCAGGCGCATCGAGCACGACGCAGCGTTCCACCAAGCTACCGTCCTCGAACCGAACCACCAGACCGGCTCGCGCCTCGCGGGGCGAGGCCGTGCCCGTTCCGTCCGCCCATGCGAGCTCCCACCCACCCGCGGCCACCAAAGATCCCAGCAGGCCAAGCGCCAGGACGACGGCCAAGGCCAGTCGCTTGCGTGCTGCACGGGCCTCGCCGACCGCCGAGCCGCTGGTCGTCGGCCAAGCATCGGCCACCAGATGTGCAGCGCCGCCGCGTCTCCCGTCGGCCGCTCGAGTTCCTGACGAGCCGGGAACTGCGTGGCGGGCACCCTCCGTCAGACGCCGAGCCACCGCATCGCCTTTCGTCAACATGGTTCCTCCCCAGGAAAACGACACCCCGGCCGCGGAAGGGCCGGGGTGCGCAGCGACATCGCCCTCGAAGCCCCGCTCCACGGGGGTTCATCGGACCAACGTCCGCAGGCGGGTGTCCGGGCTCTGCAGCGCGCCGGGGCGGCTGCACTACCGTTGCGGGCCAGCGCCGGACTCGAACCGGCTTCCCCCTTCGGCCCCGCGCATCCGGGCTTGGGGCACCTGGGACGGCAACTTGCTCTGGATCGCCATTGTACCAGGCAGCGACTCGCTACGGCAAGGGCCGAGGGGGTCCCGCCTGCGGCGCGATGGCGGAGCCAGTCTCCCCGCTACCGGTGGGCACGGCGTAGAGGTCCCGCCTGCGGCGCGATGGCGGAGCCCTGGCGGTGCGACGATGCCGGTGCGCCTGCGATGCGATGGTGCCCGTGCGATGGTGGTGCCACGGTGCCCGTGCGCCTGCGCCGCGATGGCGCGCCCTGGCGCTGCAGATGGGCGGCGGCGATGGTGCAGGCCCGCCGGCCTCGTCCAATTGTCGGCGCCGAGGTAGACGCCTACCATATCTGGCCGACCGAAGACTGGCGGGGGGAGGCCGCACCGCCAAAGTGGAACACACGGTGTTGCCAGCACCAGGCGCAGCCGTGCATCGTTCGAGGAGGGTTCGGTGTCTGAACCACGCGTCGTTCGCGCCCCGCGGGGCACTACCATCCAGTGCCGCGGCTGGCTCCAGGAAGCCGCGCTGCGGATGCTCATGAACAATCTGGATCCGGAGGTCGCCGAGCTCCCGGAGCAGCTGATCGTGTACGGCGGCCGCGGCCAGGCAGCCCGCTCGTGGGCTGCCTTCGACGCCATCGTGGACGCACTCCGCCGGCTGGGCGACGATGAGACACTTCTGGTGCAGTCGGGGAAGCCCGTCGGCATCCTCACGACTCACAGCGACGCACCCCGGGTGATGATCGCCAACAGCAATTTAGTTCCGCACTGGGCTACCCAGGAACACTTCGACGATCTGGCGGCCAAGGGACTCATGATGTATGGCCAGATGACTGCCGGCTCGTGGATCTACATAGGCACGCAAGGCATTCTCCAGGGCACGTACGAGACCTTGGCCGAATGCGCTCGGCAGCACTTTGGCGGCAGTCTCAAGGGCACCATCACCCTGTCGGCAGGACTGGGCGGCATGGGGGGTGCGCAGCCGCTGGCCATCACCATGAACGAGGGCGTGGCTCTCGTCGTCGAGGTTGACCCCAAGCGCATCGAGCGGCGTCTGGCGACCCGCTACCTAGACACCTGGACGGCCGACGTCCAGGAGGCGCTCCGCATGGCCGACCGGGCGAAAGCGCATGGCGAAGCCCGCTCGATTGGGATCCTCGGCAATGCCAGCGAGGTGCTGTGGCGAATTCTGGAAGCCGGGCTGACCCCCGAGGTTCTCACCGACCAGACGCCTGCCCACGACGTGCTCTCGTACGTTCCCCAAGGTCTTTCGGTCGAGGCAGCGGCCGAGCTCCGACAGCGCGACCCAACCGAGTATCGCCGCCGATCGATGGCCAGCATGGCCCAGCACGTCGAGGCCATGCTGCGCCTGCAAGCCAAGGGGGCCGTGACCTTCGACTACGGGAACAACATTCGGCAGCGCGCCTTCGATGCAGGTGTCCGCGACGCCTTCTCGTTCCCCGGCTTTGTGCCGGCATTCATCCGGCCGCTATTCTGTCGCGGCAAGGGCCCCTTCCGTTGGGTGGCGCTGTCGGGGGAGGCAAGCGACATTCACACCACCGATCGCATCATCGCCGACCTGTTCCCCGAGGACGAGCCCTTGCGCCGCTGGCTGGCCATGGCGCGAGAGCGCGTGGCGTTCCAGGGCCTTCCGGCTCGGATTTGCTGGCTGGGCATGGGCGAGCGGCGCGCTGCCGGCCTGGCATTCAACGAAGCTGTCGCCCGTGGGCAACTCCAGGCACCGATCGTCATCGGCCGCGACCACCTGGACACCGGCTCGGTGGCCAGCCCCCGGCGTGAGACCGAGGGCATGCTTGACGGAAGTGACGCCGTCAGCGACTGGCCACTCCTGAACCTGATGTTGAACGTCGCCAGCGGTGCGACGTGGGTGAGCTTCCACCATGGCGGCGGCGTGGGCATCGGGTACTCACAACATGCCGGGCAGGTCATCGTCGCCGATGGCTCGCCGGCGGCAGCCCGCCGTCTGGAGCGCGTACTCACCAATGATCCGGCGATCGGCGTGCTGCGTCATGCCGATGCCGGCTACGCCGAAGCCATCGAGATGGCGAAGCGCCACGGGCTGCGCATCCCCATGTCCGAGTAGACCGCCCGGCCGTCATCGGCTCCCGAGGCTCCTTTCGTCGCGGCCGACCGAGTTCCCGGCCGTCGTCGCCTGCCCGGCTCCTCGCCGACAGCCGCGCTCGGCGCGACCTGGGTCCGTGCTGTGCCGGCCGACCGCTGCGTGGGGTTCGACGACAGCGGGGCCGCCTGGACGCGGCCCCGCTGTCGAGTTCAGGGCGTACTGCGCGCCTTCGATGCGTCTAGGGAATGCACAACACCTGGCCGGCGTAGATCAGATGCGGGTTGGCGATGGCGTTCGCGTCAGCCAGCACCTGCATCGGCACACCGAACTGCAGCGAGATGCCGAACAGCGTGTCGTAGGGCTGCACCACATACTGTGTGCGGCAGCTTGGTCCTTTGCCGCTGCCGCACGCCGGGCAGACCCGAATCACTTGACCAGCCAAGATGCAGTCAGGGTTCACGATGCCGTTGCGGACCGCGATGGCATAGACCGATTCGCAATAGCGGGCCGCGATGCTGGTCAGCGTGTCACAGGGCTGCACGACATACTCCATGCACTGGACAGGTGGGACGGGAGGAGCGCAGCGCGGAATGACCAGCGTCTGACCCGCATAGATGCGGTTCGGATCGACGATTCCGTTGAGCGTCACCAGCTCGGTGACGGTGACTCCGTAGCGCCGGGCAATCGAGTACAAGGTCTCACAAGGTGCCACGACGTGGGTACAGCCGCCAGGTGGCACCGCCGGTGGCTTGGGCGGCACCGGTGGCTGCGGCGGAAGGGGCGGCTTCGGTGGCTCCGGCGGCTTGGGCGGCACCGGTGTCTGGGGCGGCGGCGGCTTGGTCGGGCCGGCGCACGTCACATTCGCTTGACCGCTCACCAACTCTGCCTGCAGGGGCTGGGCCACCTGGTTCGACAGCACCACGGCCGCCAAGGTGATCGGACTCGTCCCGGCTGCCTTGCCCCGGAAGGTGATGCTAGCCACCACGCCGCTGCCCGACTGCGGTGCGGCCGGGGCCTTGCGCACCGCGACGTACTCGATGGTCCCCGCCGTGTTGTCGGCCTTGTTGGTGTGGATGTAACCAAGGCCGCCGGTCGTATCCGGGAGATTCCCAGGCTGGATTTGGATACCGGGCAAGGCGGCATCCCCATCCACGACTTCGAGCACGTTTGGGTTGAACGTGATCTTCACATCAACGCCGTACAAGTCCTTCACGTCGTTGACGCGAATGTCAACAAGCTTGTCGACCTTGCACTCCAGAGACAGTTGCGCCGGAGAGACGGCGACTGTCGTTGCCATACCCTTCGTCTCGGCCCTCGCCAATGGCGCGCTCGCCAGTGCCCCGCCAAGGACGAGCACCAGAGGCAGTGCAGCCGATAACGCCACGCACTTGCGGGATCGCATCGGATGGTTCACGTTGACCTCCTTCATGCCGCTCGGATGCCTCGACCGCAACCGTGGTGGGGCCCGCGCTGGACGCGGGACGGGAAGCCGAAGGCGCACGGTTCGCCGGCATGGTACCATGACTCTTGCGTCATGTCAAGACATAAGGAAACTTAAGACGAAAGTTGCCTTGGCCAAGGGCGACGGCTCCTCGCCGCCCTCCGAGCAGCCCACAGCCGCAAGTCTCTCGCGCTTCTGCATGGATGCCCTGCGTGAGGCGGCTTCACGCACGACTGCGGCTGGCATGGAACCGCCCCGCGCGCTGCCACGGCTGGCACGGGCCCGCCTCGCGCGCGATCACAGCTGACATGGCTCTGCCCCACAGCGTGCACGAAGATCACTGGCCCTATAATTCCCCGAGCCATAGCGCGCACGAAGATCCTGGGCGCGGCGTCGGCCTACCCGGAGGATGCACGCAGATCATCGACGCATCATCCACGGGGTCGGCGCTGGCACGCAGATCACCGACGGATCGTCCGCCCACCCCACACGCAAGCGACGAGGTACCATGGAACGCAGCCTCATCCTTCTCAAGCCAGATGCCGTGCAGCGAGGTCTTATCGGCGAGTTGATTGGGCGCTTTGAGCGCCGCGGGCTCAAGATCATCGCCTTACGCCTGACAACCGTCAGCGCTGAGCTCGCCCGGAAGCACTACGCGGTTCACGAGGGCAAGCCCTTTTTCGAGGGCCTCATCGGCTACCTTACCTCCGGCCCCGTCGTCGCTATGGCCGTCGAGGGGCCGGGGGCGATCCAGGCGGTACGCAAGACCGTTGGCGACACGCGCCCGGCCGAATCGCCGGCCGGCAGCATCCGCGCCGACTTTGCCCTGTGCACTGGCCGCAACCTGGTTCACGCCTCAGATGGGCCCGAGACGGCCCAGGAGGAGCTGGCACTCTGGTTCCGGCCCGAGGACTTCGTCGAATACGGCCGCGACCTCGACCGCTGGATCCTCGAGTCGTAAGCACCTCCCGGCGTCCCGGCCAGCGAGCCGCCGGGCGGCATGCCTCATGCCCAGGCCCAACGGCCGCCGAAGAGGGGCACGGTAGGGGCTGGTGGGTCGCTCGGTCTAGCGCAGCGACGAGGGTAGAATGCCGAGCTGTGCCCGGTACTTAGCGACTGTCCGGCGTGCGACACGGTAGCCACGGGACCGCAGTTCGGTCGCCAGCTCAGCATCCGAAAGCGGTCGGCTCTCGTTGGCCACCAGCTCCTTGAGCACGTCATGGACCGGCAGGGCGGCACGGAAGAACTCCGCGAAAAGCACGACGTGACGGCTGGGCAACAATACGTACTTGCCGGCCGTGGCCCGACTGACGGTCGATTCGTGCAAAGCCAGCGCCTCGGCCACTTCGGCCCGCGTCAGTGGCTTCAAGTAGCGTGGTCCCTTGCGCAGATACTCCTTCTGGCGCTCCATGACGTAGACCGCCACGCGGCGAATGGTCTCGCGCCGCTCCCGAATGTGGGCCAGGAACGTCTCGGCGCGGCTGACCTGCTGACGGACGTGCCTCTCGTCCGCGCGGCCCAGACCCAGCTCGCTCGGTTCGCTGCCAGCCGCCAGACGCGACGCCAGGTTGCGGTACAGCGGGCTGATGGATAGCGCGTAGCGACGCGATTCGACCACTTCCACGTCCACCGAGTCATCTTCCTTGAGACGAACGATGATGTCCGGTGCCACGAAACCGGTGCCGCGATCACCCTGCCACGGCTCCAGGTCGATGCGCTCGGCAATCGGATAGGGACGCAGGTGTGAGCGAATGAAGTCGCGCGCGGCGAGCACCTCCTCGTAGGACACGCCAAGGGCTTCGGCAAGCTGGCTGTACTTGCCCTGGGCCAGGGCGGGCAGATGGTCCGATACGATCGCTCGGGCCAGTGGATGGTCGACGCCACTCTCCGACCATCGCTCGAGCTGCAAGAGCAGACACTCGCTCACCGAACGGGCGCCAATCCCGGCCGGGCCGACCGTCTGGAGAGCCGTGAGCACCCGTGCCACCCGTTCTCGGGGCACGGAGAGTGCCTCCGCGAGCGCCGACAGCGGTGTTTCCAGAAACCCTCGATCGTTAAGCTCTCCGATGAGGTGCTCGGCAATCGGCAGGTCAGACTCGTCGAGCACTGTGGCCAGTTCGACGATGAGGTGCTCCGCCAGGCTCCGCTGGTCGGCAACGCGAAGCCAAGGGTCTTGGGTCTCCTCCTCCGGCTCGGCCAGCTCTCCCGCCGCCTGGTGAGCCAGATCGAGGCCCCGCTGGCAGCGATAGCAACTGCCATCGGCCAGTAGGGGATCGCCACAAGCCGGGCACACGCTGACTTCGTGCAGCTCAAGCGCCGGGTTCTGATCCACCGCCTCCTCGATCAGCGCTTCGAGGTCCAGGCTTGAGAGCGCCAGGATCTCGGTGAACTGGATGAGGCTCGGCGACGGCCGCATCTGCATGTACTGGCCGTAGCCCATTTCCAGGCTCATGCGCGCTGTGGCCTCCCGATCCCGTATTCCCGCAGCTTCTCCTCCAAGACGCCACGATAGATCCCCAGGCGACGCGCTGTCTCGGCGTGATCGCCGCCTGTCTGCCGCAGCACTTCGGCGATCAGGTCGCGCTCCACCTCGGCCAGCGCCCGTTGCAGCGAAACGCCCCGCCGCGCCAGCTCGGCAACATCGAACTCCCGCGGACTGGCTGGCGGCGCTGTCCAGTCGAGGTGCTCGGGTCCAATCACGCCTTCGCTGGCCATGACTACGGCGCGCATGATCGTGTTCTCGAGCTGCCGGACATTGCCCGGCCAGTCATAGGCCAGCAGGAGATCCATGGCCTCCTGGCTGATCTTTGTCGGTGGGCTGCCCGGAGCGCGCCGGTACTTGTCAAGGAAATGCGCCACCAACGGGATGATGTCCTCGCGCCTTTCGCGCAACGGCGGCATGTCGATGCGAATGACGTTCAGCCGATAGTACAGGTCCTCCCGGAAGCGGCCGGCTGCCACCTCCAGCTCGAGCTGCTTGTTCGTTGCCGTGACGACCCGCACATCCGTCTTGATGGTCGCACTCCCGCCCACGCGCTCAAACTCACCGAACTGAAGGACCCGGAGCAGCTTCTTCTGAGTGCTCGCGTTGAGGTCACCGATCTCGTCCAGGAAGATGGTGCCGCCATCCGCCAGCTCGAAGCGGCCCTTGCGCCTGGCGATGGCACCGGTGAACGCCCCCTTCTCATGGCCGAAGAGCTCGCTCTCGAGCAGTGTCTCCGGCAGCGCCGCGCAATTGACACGGACCAAAGGCCCACGTGCCCGCGGCGAGCTCAGGTGGATCGTCTCGGCAACCAGCTCCTTGCCGGTGCCCGTTTCGCCGGCAATCAACACCGGCGCACCGCTGGCGGCTACGCGGCCGATCAGCTTGTAGACTTCCTGCATCGCCGGACTGCTGCCGACGAGCCGCTCACGGACGTCGCGCGTCGCCAACGCGTCTTGGAGGGCCCGCACCTCGTCCGAGAGCCGCAAGTGCTCCAGCGCGCGATCGACCACCTGACGCACGTGTTCGGGCTCCAAGGGCTTGACTAGGTAGTCGTAGGCCCCGGCCTGCATCGCCCGAATGGTGCGCGAGCCGCTCGAGTCGGCGGTAATGACCACAACCGGAATCGGCGCCGCCGAACGGATCTGGGCCAGCACCTCCAGACCGTCCATGTCCGGCAGCAACATGTCCAAGAGGACCAGATCGGGCGGCTCGGCAGCAAGCCGGGCAATCGTCTGGCCGCCGGTCTCGGCCTCCGCCACTTCGGTCTGCCCATCCGCCAGGAACTCGCGAATCAGCTCCCGAATCGCCGGATCGTCGTCAACGACGAGAATGCGTCGCGCCATGCCCGCCTGGCATTATAGCCGTGCCCCGACGGCCGGGTTAGGCGGCGCTCCACCGGTCACAGATGGCACCGACTGGAGAGGTCAGTGGAGCACGTCAGGCTTTCACCGTCGATGATCCGTCTCGAGTACTGTTCCAGATACAGTCGACTAGCATGAAACTCGAGTCAATATGCAAGGAAACACAGGTGTAGGTCGCCGAACTCTTCAAACGAATCGTCGTGGGCTTTCTCGTCATCATGAGAGCACGGGACCTGTGCCCGATGTACCTGGCATGGGCGCGAGAGTCCTGTGCCGCGTGTCCCCGGCATGGATGCAGGAGCCCTGTGCGGCATGTCCCCGGCACGGAGGTAGCAGCGCACGCCCGTCTCGGACCATGCCATCGTCCCGCAGAACAAGCTTTAGCACCAAAGGATCATTGGCTAGAGCTGGCGCCGATTCCCTGGCCAGAGCTTTGACGATGGCGCGGAGGCGATCCGTTCCCGCGTGGGCCGTTGCCCCTGTGCCCTCCGATCGGTGGCGCATTCTTGTCGCCGCCACGGCGCCTCCAGCATCCCGCAGGCGCAACCGATGCGGTAGGCTCGAGAGGAAGCGGCGGCTGGCCAACGACCGGACGCCCCTTGCTGTCGGAGCGGCGGCAGCGACGGATTGGCCGCCGACCTGGGCAACGCACGCGCTCGCAGCGCGCCACCCGCAGAAGCGAGGCCACACCTGTTTCCGCACCGAAGGACGAAAAGGCCAGCCTGGCAGCTCCTCAAGCCATCGATCGCGTCCTCGGTCGCCTCCGGAGTGGTGACTGCCGCCTTCCTTCTGAACTTGGCGACACCGCCCAGCGCCAGCACTTCCCTCAGCCACCGCCTCGACGCGGCCGGCAGCATGGCGGCACGCCAGCGCTGGCCCGCGTCCACCGCCGGGGCCGCCGGAGCCCCCGCAACAGGGGCCGAGCGGTGGTCAAGCACAGAACCCGTGGTTCGGATCAGCGCCGTGTTCGCCGACGGCTACGCCGCGAACGACCAGGACGAGGCGCTGCAGATCTGGAACCTCAGCGACGAGGACGTCGATCTCACCGGTTGGCAGGTCACGTCCGGCAGGGGGAGCGCTGCGTTCCCGTCGGGCGCACGCATTGGGGCCGGCAAGTGGCAGTGGTTGGCTCACAGTGCAGAGGCTTTTCGCCGGTCCTTCGGCGCGTCACCAGACTGGTCGTGGAAGGCTGACACGGACAGCGGCCAAGGGGTCGTCCCAAGGCTCGTGACCACCGCCGGCGGCCCAACCCTTGCCAATGGCGGTGGGGTGGTCACCCTCCTCGATGCACGAGGTCAGACGAGCGACGCCGTCGTCTATGGTCAGGATAGCCCCTCGGATGGCTGGATTGGTGCCCCGGTGACCGCCTATCGTCTCGCAAACGTCTCGAGCGCCCACCAGGTTCTCTATCGCAAGCTGGACCCGCGAACGAGGCGGCCAGTGG
Source organism: Anaerolineae bacterium (assembly GCA_034432155.1). GTDB lineage: Bacteria > Chloroflexota > Anaerolineae > Epilineales > Epilineaceae > DAOUCP01. Next base: position 13,996 of record DAOUCP010000043.1, on the reverse strand, counting down.
CCGACACCGATCGGGCGACGGACTGGGCATCCGATCGGGGCGATCCCTGGCTCGGCCGTCGGGTCCGGTTTCCCGGCTGGGACCTGGAGACCTTGCTGCGCCCCACCAACGTCGACGAGTGGGCTCGCCTCGAGCTGGCCATCGCACCAGACCACCTGCACGACTTCCTGGCGCGCCACCTCCGCTCGGCGCAACGAACCATCGACCTCATGCTTTACACCATGGATCAGCCGGAGCTGGCCGAGGTGCTTGCCGAGCGGGCAGCGTCAGGCATTCGCGTGCGGCTGCTCCTGGACGGGAATCCCGCCGGCGGTATCGACGCCAACGAACGGTGGTGCGCCGCGACGATCGCTTCAGCCGGCGGCGAAGTCTATTGGCATGACGATGGCGGAGAGGTCCGGCGCCGCTACCGGGGCGCCCACGCCAAGGTGGCCGTGATCGACGGGCGGCTGGCACTCATCGGCTCGGAGAACTTCAGCCTCGGGTCCGCCCCGAACGATGATCGGAGCAATGGCACCGCCGGTCGCCGGGGCGTCTATCTGGCAACGGATGCTCCTGGCGTTGTGACCTGGCTTCGCGACCTCATGACGCACGATCTGGCGCCAGACCGCCACGCCGACGTGCGCCCTTTCCAGCCGCGGGACCCGGTGCGCGGCGCACCCCTGCCTGACTACCTCCCCAGTCGCGAGGGCGGCGGCACAGGATACCTCCCCATCGCGCCGCAGCCAAAGGTGTTTGTCGGCCGGTTTCGCTTCCGGCTGCTCTCGGCACCCGAGAGCGCGCTGGACGGTCGCGACGGGCTGCTGGGTCTGCTGGCACAAGCTGGCGCCGGCGACGAGATCCTGGTCGAGCAATTGCGCGAGACGCCGTGGTGGGGTGAGCCGGCCAGCGATGGCGCAGCGGCAGTCAATCTGCGCCTGGCCGGCTACCTGGCCGCCGCCCGTCGGGGAGCTTGGGTGCGCATCCTCCTGGACGCTCACTTCGACGATCCGTTGGCGGCTGACAGCAACGCCGCCGTCTGCGCCGAACTCAACCGGGTGGCGACGGCCGAATCGCTGGCCCTCGAAGCGCGCACTGGCAATCCCACGGGCGGCGGCTTGCACAACAAGATGGTGCTCCTCTCCTTGCACGCCGCGGCCGACGCACCCAGCAGCCGATGGCACGCTGCAACCACCGAGTACTGGAGCCACATCGGCAGCCTGAACGGTAGCGAGATGTCGCACAAGGCCAATCTCGAGGTGGCCATCGAAGTCGAGTCGGAGTCCTTGCACCACGCGCTTAGCGCCGTATTCGCCTGGGACTGGGCCCGTAGCGGGCCGGGAAGCGTGCACCTGCCGTACGTCCGCAACTCGCGCTGAATCCAGCGACAGCGGCGGTGGTGCTCGGGCGGCTCGGTACGTCGGCGCCGAGCGGCCGAACGCCACGGCTGCCACTGCGCGCTGATCCGCGCTGCCCCACCTTCTCTCCGAACGCGACCGCACGCTACAATGGGCGCTCGGAGCAGTTCGCGGTGCCTCGAGGCAGACAGGGTCTGCGTAACACACGTGATGCGGCGGCGGCCGGAGTGGAACATGGTGCCGTGTTCGCCCCTGCGGCCGGCATGGCGGCCGGGGCGATTCTGCTGGCGTTGGTCGCCTGCGGACCAGCGCCGACGCCGCCACCGCCGGAAGCCCGGCTGGGGAATGCCGTGCCGACTGCCAGTGCGACGCCGCTGGCTCACAGCGTTGCCGAGCTCGAGGCCGCCTTGGCCCAGCGGGGTGTGGCCTTCACGGGCGAGGGACAGCAGCAACTCGAGTTTCTGGAGGCACCGGCATGGATCTACCGGCGGGGCGAAGACAGTCTCGAGGTGCACGAGTTTCCGACCGACGAGGAAGCCTCCGAAGCGGTCGCCCGATTCTCCGCTGACGGGCACGTCATCGGGCAAGCGGACGGTAGCCGAACGGCAGTGGATTGGCTGGGCTCGCCCCATGTGTTCGCGGGCGGACGGCTGCTCGTGATCTATGTTGGCACCGACCGCCAGGTGCTCTCCGTGCTCGAAGACATCTTCGGGCCCCAGCGCGCCGGAACTCGCCCGTGACCGGCGACGGCCTGGCAAGCGCCATGCCGCCCTGGGCGACATCGGCCGGCCGGTGGAAAGGGGCATCCTTGCCTCCGCGGCCGGCAGCTCACCGGAGCATCTGGTCTGCTAGGCGAGAACACGAACATGGATGGAGGTGGCAAGATGCTTTTCTATGATCCACAGTATCTCGTCTGTATCTTCCTACCGACCCTCATCATCGGGGCGTTGGCCCAATGGCATGTCCGAACCACGTTCGGTCGGTGGAGTCGGGTGGCAACGCAGCGGCAAATCACCGGGCTTGAGACGGCCCAGATCATAATGGCCAATCGCGGCCTCACGAATGTCGGCGTCGAGTCCGTTGCCGGCCAACTCACCGACTACTACGATCCACGCACCCGCACGATTCACCTGTCCGACTCGTCTCGGCAGCCGTCGGTCGCAGCGATGGCCGTCGTGGCTCACGAGCTAGGTCACGCCGAGCAGCATCGCACCGGTAGTTCGTTGTTGCGACTGCGCTCGATGCTCGTGCCGGCGGCGAACCTAGGTTCCAACCTGGGCGTCTGGATCGTGATCCTCGGCCTCATCACTGGCATTCTCAACCTGGCCTGGCTGGGCGTGCTCTTGTTTGGTCTGGCTGTGGCCTTCACGATCGTGACCCTGCCGGTGGAATTCGATGCCAGCCGTCGAGCGCGCAACAACCTCCGCGAGCTTGGCCTGGTCGTCTCGGGCGACGAACAGCGGGGGGTGAGCCAGGTTCTCAATGCCGCTGCTTTGACGTATGTTGCCGCGGCGCTGGGCGCCGTGTTGCAACGCCTGTACTGGGTGGGCCGGGTCGGCAGCGCGAGCTCGCGTGACTGAGCGAGCTGCCGTCAACGGCCCTTTGGCCATCCCGCACCGCTAGGCTGAGGCAAGTGGCGTCCAACGTCGGCGGCCTCGCGCCGCGCGAAGTTCAGCGGGTGCAAGCTCTGGCTTGGGCCGTCTTGGGTCTTGGCACCCTGCTCTTCGGCGCCTTGGCGATCGGGCTGCCGGCGCTGGCGCTGCACTACGCCCGCTCGGCCACCTCCGGCGAGAGAGCGATCGTCGAGCCCAAGCTGGGTTCGGTAGCCGTTCAGTCGCCGGCCGGCATGCCGATCCTGTTGCAGGGTGCCGAACCCCGCGAGGTCAGCGAGGGCAGCTGGATCAGTACCGACAGCACCTCCAAAGCGTTCGTGCAGTTCGCCGACGGCTCGACGCTGCATCTGGCACCGACAACTCGCGTCCAGCTGCTCGCTGTCCGCAGAAGCCGATTCCGGATCGGCCGGCAGCCCCGGCACATTCGCATTCGGGCGGAGCCTGAGCCAGGGGCCGAAGCGCGCTTGTCAGCCGGTGCGGCTTGGGGTGACACCGCGTATGCCATCGTCACCGCGCACGGAGTCGTCGACCTGCAACCCGAGGCGCGAATCCGGTTGCGCCTCACTGCCGACCAGCTCACGGTGGTAGTCACGTCCGGTGAAGCCTACCTCAGCCGTGGCCAGGCGCGCGTCAAGCTGGCCACCGACCAGCGGGCCGTGGCACAGGGCGAAAGGGATCTGCACGGCCCGTTGCCGGCGCTCGAGAACCGTTTGCGTAACCCTGACTTTGCCCAATCTGCAGCCGAGACGCAGGGTCCGGCTGACTGGACCTTCGATCGTCAGGTGTCACCAACCATTGCCCGGTCCGATCCCGGTCGTGCCCTGAACGAGCTTCTGCCCGACGGGCGATCGGTCCTCACCTTCGAGCGGCTGGGGTCGCAGGGGACTCCCGGCACCATGCTTTATGCGCAGTCCCTGGAACATCTGGACGTGAGCGAATGCACGTACATCGGCATCAGCGCCACCCTACGGATTACCTTCCAGTCACTGCCGGGGGGCGGTACACAGCGCACGGAGTTCCCCGTCATCCTCAACCTGGTGTACGAGAGCGCCTCCGGGGACGACTACCGCTGGCGCGTCGGTTTTTACGCCCGACCGCCGCTGCCGGACGATCCGCACCTGGCCGAGATCCAGGCCTACGATGTACAAGTGCCCATGGCGGAGTGGTACCGCTTCCAGAGTGGCAATCTGCTCGCGGAAGCCAATCCTTTTGGCTTCGCCGCGCGGCAGCTGCCTATCCCCGTGCGCTTGCGGCGCTGCGAGATCGTGGCTTCGGGCCATGACTACGGCAGCCAGATCGACGAAATCGGCCTCTGGCTGAAGTAGGCGGCGGCTGGACGCCACCCCGTGGCACGGCTATAATCCTGTTAGCGCGGGATTAAGACGGCCAGCCTCCGGCGGCAAGTGGATCGCGGAGCGGAAAGCTTTCTCAGGTGGATCGCGCAGTGAGAAGCCTGCTCAGGTGCATCGCGCAGCGGGAAGCCTTCTGCAAGCCGATCGCGGAGCGAGAAGCTTCTTGGAGCCACCGGCCCGGTCGCAAGCCAGCGCTTGGGGACCACTGATGCACGACCCCGTTGCCTATCCGGCGATCACCACCGTTCACCTGCGGCCACTCGTTTCCTTGCCCAGGCTAGCCTTGGACGCCATCGAGCCAGCGGCGTTCGCGGCCCAGGCAGCGCGCGAGCTCGCGGGCTGGCTGCAGGCGGAGCGCTGCGAGGTCTGGTTGGAGGAGGAGAGTGGCTTGGTGCTGGTGGCCGACTGGCCGCCCCGCGACGAGCACGCGCTTACGGCTCCGGAGGCAGTACTCGATCGGGCCCTTGTCGTCGGCCGTTCCACCGATGGTGACTGGCTGGCCCTGCCGCTCCGGGCAACTCCCCGACCGGTGGGCGCCGTAGCCCTGCTGCGCTGCGTCCCTCCGGGCGACGGGGAGGGGGAATTGGCCGATCTGGCTGCAGACACCGTGAGTGTCTGCCTGCAGGCACTGGGTGTCGGCAAGTTCGACGCCAAGACCCGCGACGAGTTCCTGGCCCTGGTGGGCCATGACCTGCGTTCTCCGCTCTCCAACGTGCGGGTCGCCGCCCAGCTCGCCACTCGCAACCTCACAGCCGGTGACACGGAAAGCGTCAAGGCCGCCTTGGGCATCATCGAAGGCCAGAGCGGCAGGCTCTTGGCGCGACTTGAGGCGCTCTTGGATGCCGTGGCAGCTGAGGGGCGCCGGCTTGTCCGCCTGGAACCCCTGGACCTGGTGGCTATGGCGGAGGCGGTGGTGGCGCCCTACCGGATCGCCGCGGAGCAGGCGGGCGTGGGTACCCACTTCTCGGTCCGCGCCGAAGGCCAACCAGGACTGGCGCGTGGCGACGCGGTGCAGATCGGCCAGGTGTTTGAGCAACTCGTTGCCAATGCCGCCAAATACGCTGCCGGCGGTCACGTCACCATCACCGTCGCCCGGTCGGGCGAGCACGTGCGCGTCGACGTCTGCGATGACGGTCCGGGCATCCGACCGGAGGACCGGGAGCGCGTCTTCGCGCCCTTTGGCCGAGGACATGCCGCTGCAGGCCAGGAAGGCTACGGCCTGGGACTGTATCTGGCCCGTAGCATCATTCACGGCCACGGCGGTCGTCTGTGGATCGCCCGCACATCGCGATCCGGCACGTGCATGGCCTTCGTGCTCCCCGCTGCCCCGTCCGAATGAAGCGCCGGCGCGTGCTGGTCGTCGACGACGACCCGGCCGCTCGGCAGCTGCTGCGCATGGTGCTCGAGCCCGAGGGCCTGGAAGTCTTCGAAGCCGACGACGGTCTGGCGGCACTGCGCATGGCCCACGAGCTGCGGCCGGACCTCATTCTGCTCGATCTGTCGATGCCACTGATGGACGGCTGGCTGACCTGCCAGCGCATCCGTGAGGTTTGGGACACGCCGATCATCATCGTCACCGCCACCAAGGAGATGGAGGCGCGGGTGCGCGGATTGCAGTTGGGAGCGGACGACTATGTGGCCAAGCCTTTCGACGTGGATGAGCTGCGGTTGCGCGTGCGCGCCGTAACTCGGCGCGTCAAAGCGCGCCCCTACCTCGAACGACCAACGCGTTACGCCGACGAACACCTAGTCGTTGACCTGGCCAGCCAGGAAGTGCGGGTCGATGGGGTGGCCGTCGAGCTGACACCCACTGAGTACGGCCTGCTGAGCTACCTGGTGCAACACCCCAACCAGCCGGTCGCCAGTGAAGAACTGTTGCGCGCCGTGTGGGGCGATTCCTATGCCGACGCTGAGGCCACCTTGCGCGTGCACGTGCACCATCTGCGACGCAAGATCGAGCTCGATCCCCATCGCCCCACGTACCTGCGCACCGAGCGTGGCGTGGGCTACCGGTTCCATCCGGCGCAGTAGCGCCCTGGCGAGGGATTCCATGCGCCGTCGCACTATCCTCCTGCTGACCGGAGCACCGGAGAAGTACCGGCCGGTGTCCGAGCGGTTGCGCAAAGCCGGCCACGTGGTGCACGTGAGCCCGGTGCCGGTGAGCGAGCCGGCGCCAGATCTGGCCATCGTCGACGTGGTAAGTGACGATCGCTGGGACCAGGCTCGGTTGTACTCGACCGGCCGGCTGATTCTGCTCGTGTCCAGTGCCGCGGACATGCGGCGCGGCTTCGAGCTGGGCGCCGACGACTGCGTGACGCCGAGCACGCCGCCGGACGAAGTCGTAGCTCGTTGTGAGGCCAGCTTGCGACGGACAGCCCTGTCGGGGGGCAGTTCGACTACCGGGGCGGCGGCCATCTACGCCGACAGCCGGGTGTGGGTCAACTTCCAACTGCGACAGGTTTGGGCTGGAGGTCACTCGGCGCACCTGACAGGGCGCGAGCACAGCCTCCTGCGCTTTCTCATCGAGCATGCCGATCAGCCGGTTAGCGCCCAAACCATCCTTCGCGACGTGTGGGACCGGCAGGACGACCAGCAGTCCGATGAAGTACTCAAGCAGTACATCTGGCGTTTGCGCCAGAAGCTCGAGCCGAACCCCAACCGACCGCAGGTGATCGTCACCGTCCCTGGCGAGGGCTATCAGTTCGTCCGGCACCGGGGCTAGGGGACGACCATCGCCATCGGCAGAGGGCCCAGATGCGCGTGAAGACGCACCGCACGCCACTCAACGCACGCCGGCGCCGCTCTCCGGATCGGCCGGTCCAAACGACGGGCGCCGGTGCTGGCCGAACGCTGGGCCGTCTGACCGTGGCGCTCCCGGCCGTCTTGCGCCGCCAGCTTGGCCTCGAGGCGCTCGCCTGGGGCCTCCTGGCCGCCAGTGCTCCCGTGGCCCTCGTTGCCGTGCCCCTGTACTTTAACCCCCGTACGGAGCGCGTCTTCGAACCTGACAAGCTGGCGTGGATCGTCTGGTTGGCCCTGTTGACCGGCTTGGCGATGGCCACCATCGGTCTGCATGCCCCCTTCGGCCGTGAAACAGTGCTGCCGGGGTTGCGCCGCGTGCCACCGCTTGCATGGGCTGTACTTTTGACGCTGGGCCTCATGACGGCGGCAACCGTTGCCTCGCCCGTTCCCTCCGTCAGCCTTTGGGGTGCTTACCGGCGCGGTCACGGTTTGCTGGTGCACGCCAGCTACGTCACCCTGTGCTTCGGCCTGGCTCTGGCCTTTCGCTTGCCAGGTGCGGCAAGCCGCATCCGCTATGCCCTCCTATTGCCCGTCACGCCGGTCACGCTGTATGCCTTGCTGCAGCGCTTTGGGGTAGACAGCATTCCATGGCGCGTGTACGGCAGTTCGACGCTGGAGCGGCCGTTCGGACCTATGGGCAATCCCATCTTCCTGGGTGCCTACCTGGCTATGGTCGCCCCCTTGGCCCTCGCCGATCTGTTCGAACAGCGCGCCAGTGTCGTCTCGCCGGCCGGCCGGCCGCGGCAGGTCTTCGATGGTGTCGTTGCTGGCCTCGCCGTCCTGGGCGTCCTGGCCTCCGGCAGCCGCGGACCACTCCTGGGCCTGGGCACCGGTCTCCTGTTCCTGGCTGTCTTGGGGTCCGCCAGGCGTGGCCGCCGGGGCCTGGCCTTGGCTCTCGTCGCGTGCGCGGCCATCACGGCGTTGGCCTTGGCGCTACTTGGCCAGTCACAGCAGGGCGGCCACCGTCTTCTGGATGTGCTCTCGCCCACCTCGCGCACCGCGCAGGAGCGGATTCTTCTTTGGCGGGCGCTGGCCGATCTGGCGCGCACCGCGCCAGCGCGGATATGGCTTGGCTATGGCCCCCAGAATCTGGCCTACGTACTTCCGCCGCACCTGCCTGATGCGCTCATTCGACTCGCGCCCGGCCAGACCTTCGATTCGGCCCACAACGTGATCTGGGAGTGGTGGATTTCCGCCGGCATCCTGGGCGTGCTCGCCATTCTTGTCCTATATGCTGGCGCCTTCTGGGTCGGCATGAACCGCCTCGGTCTGGCCGCCACGTCGAGCCACCGCCGCTGGCTGGTCGGCTCTCTACTGGGAGGTACCGTCCTTGGCGCCCTGGCGGTCTTCCTGCCCGGGCGGCTGCCCTACCTGGGCCTCGCTTTGCCACTGGGCCTCTTGGGCGGGCTCCTGCTGTTCGTGCTGGCCCGAGCCGTCCGGCCAGCCGACTTTCCTAGGCGTGACGACGGATGGCTCGTGACGGGCGGCGTGGCAGCCCTCGCCGCGCATCTGAGCGAGTCGATGTTGAGCCTGCCAACGGCCTCCGGTGAGCTCCTGTTCTGGGTCCTTGTCGGCTGGCTGATCGCTACCCCCAAGGGGCCAGGGCCAGGATTCGAGGCACCCTTACGTGCCGAGGAGGCCGGCCTCCTCGGTGGTGTGGCGGTAGGTGCCGTCAGCCACGCCCCCCTCCTCATGCCCTCGCTGGCCAGTTCGCTGCGACTGCCGGCGCTGTGGCTGCTACTGCCAGCGGCCTGGCTGGCCGGGGATGTCCTGCCCGGCGAGGCGCCCCTATTGAGCGGGCGACGGTCGTGGCTGCGCCTGATCGGGTGGGGCGTACTCGCCCTTGGCATCCAGGCCAGCCGCTCCATTCCGGGCGCCTCGGCCGCCATCGTTGGCGCCCTGCTGACCGCAGCGCTGGTGGGCCTGGCGCTGACCATCGGCCACTCGGCCCCCTCGCCACACGGCCAGCCGCCGGGGAAGGGCGGATCGGCCCACGCTGGCGTCAGCCGGCCCCAGTCTGGCCAACCAAGCATGGCGCGGTCGGCAGCCCTCCCCGCCTTGCTCGCTCTCCTCTTGCTGGCAGGTGGCTGGAGATGGGTTGCGGCGCCAATCTTGGCTGACAGCCACATCCGCTACGGCCTGGAGGTGGCCGCCCGCGGCGATCGAGCCACAGCGCGGCGCCACTTCACCCGGGCCATGGCCCTGTGGCCAGATCAGACAGCGTACGCTGAGTACTTGGCGGCCATCGACCGCGATGTGCTTGTGGCGGCTGAGACACCGTCCGATGTTCGGGCCGACGCGTTCCGGGTGGCTGACAGCGTTCTCGCGGCAGCGTACGAGCGGGTGCCCGATCCGCTGGTCTTGATGCGTCGAGCGATGCTGTGGCGCGACTGGGGTGACGTGGCCGCCGCGCCGGAGGATCGGCAGGCAGCTTGGGCGGAGGCGGAGCGCTTCTTCCAGCGTGCTCGCGGGCGCGCACCACGTAGCCCAAGGCTGCTGTGTGAGCACGCCAAGCTGATGGAGCGTGTTGGCGATGCGCGGCGCGCAAGAGATGCTTACTCGCAGGCAGCCTGGCTCGATCCAGGCCTGGCCGAGGCATGGGCCGGCGACCTCCGGCTTGCGCTGGCCCGAGGCGGTCTGGCCGAAGCGCGCATGCGGCTCGACGAGGCACTGTCGCCAGGCGGGGTGGCTGCCGACGAGTTGGTCGCAGCACTGGCTGCCGCTCAGAAGTGGCCGATTGACCAGCGAGCTGTCTTGGGCTCGCTGGTCTTGTACTACCGGCGGGTGGGACGTCTGACCGACGCCACGGCCGCTCTGCGCGCCTTGCGGGAGTTCGATCCGGACGATCCTATGGTGGCGGAACTGGAGCAATGGCTGAAACGGCCGTAGACACTTGGGGGCAGGAACGAGCAAACGGAAGCCAGCGGCATGGGAAGCGCCTGGCGGCTGTAGGTAGACGACGGCGCGCGCCCTCTGTCCATCAACGGTCGGCAACCGGCGGCCGCTCGCCTCGATCGGCCCATGATGCACCGCGCTCTCGATCCTAGGCAGTTGCTCCGCAACGCCGCGAGCGGGCCCGTGCGCTACGGCAGTGCGGCCCTCCTTGGCATGGTCGTCACCCCCTTTGCCCTGCACGTTCTTGGGGCGGAGGCATTCGGCGTCTGGGCCCTGGCCGGAGCGGTGCTCTCCACCCTCCAGCTCCTGGATCTCGGTCTCACCCGAGCCATCACGCGAGCCGTCGCAGCCGCCATTGGCGACGAGGATCCAACCGAGGCCGCCAGGGTGCTGGCCTCCGGCCGCGCAGCACTCGTCGTGCTGGCCGTTGCGGGCAGCGGCCTCGTCTGGTCGGGCCGTCATTGGCTGGCTTCCGACCTCTTCCACGTCCCTGCCCCGCTCCTGCCGGAGGCGAGCTACGTAATCGCCGGTACGGCGCTGGTAGCGGCCATCCAACTGGTGCTGGCACCCTACCAGGCAGCTTTGGAAGGTGTGGGGCGGATGGACCTCAGCAACGCGATCGATACGGGTCAGCGGATCGCGAGCAGTCTTGGTGTGGTGGTCGTGCTGGCCCTGGGCTGGGGACTGGCGGGCCTGGTGTGGAAGAACCTGTTGACGGCGACCCTTACCGGTGTCGGCTACCGCTGGGCACTGCGCCGGCACGCACTGGCGGTGGCACAACAGCCGATCACCTGGAACAGCGTTCGAGTCAGGAAGCTTCTCGGCTTTGGCCGACACGTGCAAGTTGCCAACGCCGGGGGCACGCTCATCGAGCCGGTGACCAAGACTGTCCTGGCGCGCGTCGGTGACATGTCGACGGTGGCGCTCTTCGAACTGGCGTGGCGCGTGGTCGCCTCCCTCTCGGCGGCCACCATGGCTGCGGCGACGGCACTCTTCCCGGCCGCCGCCACCGCGCGGGCCGCGGAAAGGGGACGAACAGGTCAGGACAGCCTGGTCGATTCCCTGTATCACCAGGCGGCTGGCCTAGTGGCGTGGTTCACGGTGCCGATCTACGCAACGGTGGTGGCCCTAGCCAGCACCTTCGCCGTCGTCTGGCTGGGCCAGAACTACGCGGCAGTTGGTGAGGCCATCGCCATCTTGGCGATCGGATGGCTGGTGGCACTGCTGTCGCTGCCAGCCTTCCTGGTGGCCCAGGCCGCCGGCCACGAGCGGATGAGCACCATCGCGTCGCTCGTCACCGCCGCCAGCGCTGTCGGAGGCGTGCTGGTGCTGGCCCCGGAATACGGGGTGCGAGGCGCGGCTGGGGGCATTGCCTTTGGCCTCGTGGCTGGCGCGGTGGCGATTCAGGTCCTGTTCGCTCGTTCTGCCGGCAGCTGGCAGCTGCTTGTGCCGTTCTCGCCTGCCACCTTGACAACCGGCCTGTTGGCCGCCTTCGCTGCCTGGTGCGTCCAGCGGCCTCTGATCGATGGTTGGCCCACCCTCGCCCTGGCCGGACTGGTTGCGGCGGCGGTGTTCGCCGCTGGATTGGCCGTGGCCGGTCCTTGCGGCCCCAAAGGTGGTCGGTGGCCGCCAAGGTCGCCGACCTCGCGCCATGAGGCGTCGCCGTCATGCGAATAGTGGCCGTCGTCCCGACGTGGCGGGGCCAAGACCGGCTTCCGACAGTGATTGCGGCGCTCAGCGGCGCTGCCACCGATGTCGTGATCGTCCACAACGGAACAGCCGAGCCGCACAGCGAGACACAGACGGCCGCCGGTGCGAGCCGAGGGCATTCTGGCGGCGAGGCAAACGTTGCCGGCGAGCGCGGCTGGTCTGCAGCGCTCGGATGGTCACCAGCGCCGGGGGCGCCGTCTCAGGCGGCAACCACGTCCGCATTGGTGAAGCACCATCTGGCGCTGCAGGTCAACGCCGGCTTTGCCGCCGCCGCAAACCTGGGCATCCAGCGAGCGTTGGCCCTGGAAGCCGACGCGGTGCTGCTCGTCAACGATGACGCGCTCTTCCAGGCTGGGGCTGTGGCCGCGTTGCGGGCCGAGCTTGCCGCCCATCCCGATGCGGCGGCGGTGAGCGCCCATATGTGCTACGCCGATCGGCCAACGGTGTTGAACGGCGCCGGCGGCCAGATCATTCGTTGGCGAGGCCTGGCCAAGCTACGTGGCGACGGTGAGCTGGACCGCGGTCAGTATGCTGCCTCGCCCACCGTCGACTATCCCAGCGGCGCTGCCTGCCTCATCCGTCGCTCCGCTCTCGAGAGGCTCGGCCTGTTCGACGAAGCCTACTACCTCTATTACGAGGACGCCGAGTGGGGCTGCCGCGCTCAGGCCGCCGGCTACACCATCCGCTACGCCCCCTTGGCACGGGTGCTTCACGGCGGCTGCACGAGCACCTCCGACGACCCGGCACGCCGACGCTACTACAACGTCCGCAACCGGCTCCGTTTCGCCGCTCGTCATACCCGTCCGGTGGGCTGGGCGTGGGCCTGGCTGGCGACCCTGGTGCTCCTGCTCAAGCAGCCGCTGCGCTGGCTCACGCCATGGCGCCGTCGCGATGCTGCCGCAGTGGTCTGGGGGGTCCTGGATCACCTGACGGGGCGCTACGGGCGCAGTCAACGGTTCGGATGATTCGGCGACCGGGGGACCGCGCCTCGAGGCCTGCCCGTCCGCTGGTCTTCGCCAGGCGGCCCAGCGGGCAGGCGCGGGGCCGCTCTTGCGCGAAGCGGCCCAGTGGGCAGGCGCGGCGCCGCTTGTTTCGCGATGCGGCCTCGTGGGCAGGCACGGTGCGTTCGTTTCGCAACCTGGCCGAATGGGCCAGCGCTTTCCCGTTTGGCGCACTCAGCTGACCGCCATTACACTTCCGGGCCGCAAGGATCGCATCCGCTCGCCGCTCGACCGGAAGACTATGTGGACCGTGCAGATCGACCGCCGTGCGTTCTACCTCGTCGCCATCCTGGTGCTCCTGCTCGTGCCCCTTGCACTCGGCGCGCTGGTTGGCGGCATGGCCGGCCGGTCGTCAGCAGCCCCGACGCAGGCGCCAGGCAGCCTCGGCATCCCGCCGACCATCCCGCCGCTCGCGGCTTTGGATCAGGCACTCGGCCGGACTGTGGCTGGCCAGTCGGCAGTGCCCACGCCCAACCCAACGATGCAGGCCGTGCCACGGATCACCGTAGCCGAAGCGGCGGCGCGCATCGATGATCCGGCCGTGGTGTTCGTAGACGCCCGCGACGCCGACGCTTTTGCCTTGGGCCACATCCGCGGCGCGATCCTGATCCCGGAACCCGAGCTGCCCAGCCGCATGGCCAGCCTGCACAAGGATGCAGAGATCATCATCTACTGCGAATGCTGGGCCGAGGAGATTGCCGCCCGCGAGGCGCTGATCTTGCTCGACAACGGCTTCACCGACGTGAAGGCCTTGCAGGGAGGCTGGCGCGCTTGGCTGGACGGCGGCTATCCCACGGAGCTCGGTGACGGGTCCTAGACCACCCCACCCCACCGCGGAGGAGGCGGGGCTCCCAACCATCCGATTCATCGAGGAGTCGCTCTTATGACTGCACCAGTGTACAAGCACGTGGAAGTCACCGGAACGTCGGCCACATCCATGGACGACGCCATCCAGAACGCCATCCGCCGGGCCGGCGTCACGCTCCGGAATCTGCGCTGGTTCGAAGTGACGGAGATCCGCGGCGCGATCAGCGACGCCAAGGTCGAAGCCTGGCAAGTGACTGTCAAGATCGGATTCGTGGTCGAAGAGGACTAGCTCGAAGTCCTGCGGTTCCCCACGCTGCAAGAGACGAGCACAGCGCCTCGGGCCTGCGGCGGTCGGATCGAAGCCGAGCGGCACGTCGGACTGTCCCAGGGCGCGGTGTGCGTGCGGAGTCGTTGGCACGGCCAGGCTGCACCGCGATGCAGGCGGCCTCCCCTCACGGCCGGTTACGGCGCCTGGCGCCGGC